>NZ_JAYKYV010000014.1:0-94859 GCF_035818535.1 Flagellimonas halotolerans
GAAGATTAAAAAAACCCCGTTTTTTCGAGCTAGAGACTCATTTTCGGGGTTTTGTTATACCTAAATATACGAATTAATTATCTGATAATCAAATAATTACACTACTTCTGAACGTGCCTAATTGACACGGATTTCACGAATGACCACTAATAGATTGTGCTCTTGAATTTCTTTCTTCGTGCTTCCGACCTCCGACTTCTGACTCCCAACAACAAAATGACCAAAACAACAGAGTAGGCAGTTGACAGTAGCAGTAGGCAATCATCAAGTGCAAGCTCTAGTGTCAAGTTTAAGTTCAAATATAAATAACCCAATAACAAAACAATCGAATAATGCAGTGGGCAGTAACCTGAAATTTGAAACGACAGGTAAACATTAAAGGCAGGAATTATTGCTGACAGCGCACTCTATACTGACTTCCAACTTCCAACACCCAACATTTTAGTTGTTAAAACTCTTTTTGATTCGGTCCAGATTTCGTTTGCTGTCCCGACTTTTGATGGTTTCCCGTTTGTCGTATAGTTTTTTACCCTTGGCGAGGCCAATGTTCATTTTGGCGAGACCTCTATCATTGATAAAAACCTTGAGCGGAACAATGGTGAGCCCCGTAGTGGCAACCTCCTTTTGAAGCTTTTTTAGCTCCCGTTTGTTGAGCAACAATTTACGTATAGCCTTGGGGGCGTGATTAAAATGACTTGCGTGGCTGTATTCATCAATCTGCATATTGACCACAAAAAGTTCGCCTTTGTCATTGAATTCACAAAAGCTTTGTGAAATGGAAGCTTTACCCAATCGGAGCGATTTTATTTCGGTGCCACCCAATACTATCCCTGCCGTATAGGTGTCCAAAATTTCGTAATCAAATCGGGCCCTTCTATTTTTTATGTTGATATTTTTCTGCATCGTGGACAAAAATATAAACTCTTTGCCAAGAAAATCGTAATGTTATGGTAGATTTTACGAATAAGTATCAAAGCAACCTTATGAAACGAATTTTAATCCCCCTATTGCTTGTTTTTGCCATTGGATGCAAACAAGAATCCAAGAAAGCATTGACGGCCCAAGAAATTATTGACAATTCCATTGCCGATAGTGGCGGAAAACTGTTCAATAGCCATAAAGTATCTTTCGACTTTAGAGATAGAAAATACATCTCTGAAAATATTGATGGACAAAGAGTGTTCAAACGAATTTTTGAAGCGGATTCCACAACAACCATCACCGATGTGAAGCGTGGAAATGATTTTGAAAGATATGTGAACGATTCCCTTGTTATGGTGCACGATACCATGGCCATAAAATATGCCAACTCGGTAAATTCGGTCCATTATTTTGTGCGGTTGCCCTATGGTTTAAACGATGCCGCGGTAAATAAGGAGCTTTTGGGCAAAGAAACCATCGAGGACAAGGAATATTACAAAGTAAAAGTAACTTTTGACCAACAGGGCGGGGGCGACGACTATGAGGACACGTACTTGTATTGGTTCGATTTAGAAACTTTTAAGCCCAATTACCTGGCTTATGACTTCCATACTGATGGGGGTGGGCAACGTTTCAGAAAAGCCTACAATGAGCGTTACGTAAATGGTATCCGTTTTGTGGATTATGAGAATTATAAACCCAAAGAAAAAGAAACAGGTATTTTAGAAATTGGCCTGTTATATAACGAAGGTGGGTTGGAGTTGCTGTCCAAAATAGAGCTCAAAAACATTTCTGTTGAGAAAAACTAGTCCATTTTTAGACGGATATCCGTGGGCACTCCATCAATGATCCGAACAATAAAGAGACTGCTGTTGTCCGTATCGTCCATTTGGTCGTATTTTTCCAAGCCTATTATTTTGTTCACGAGCATAGGGGTGGTGTTGCTATGGCCTATCACCAACACATTTTTGCCTTCGTTTGCAAGCTTAAACTCTTCAATATCCAAAGCATTTGGGTCGTAATACTTAATGTCAATATCTTTTTTTATCGATGTAGGCGCTGCCGTCATTGAAGTACGCTCATAATTCGTTGAATAAACCATATCCAAAGGAATGGGGTCGAACACCTCGGCCCATCGAATGGCCCTGTCCAGTCCATTTTGGTTTAGTTCTGGGTCCGGATTTTCTGGGTCGGTTCTGTCTTTTTCGGCATGCCTAATAAAATAGAAAGTGGAAATAACAGGGTCTTCTACAATTTTTGTATCTTTTTTGCAGCCAATACTTCCAACGAGTATAATTGCAAGGGCAATTAGAGGTTTGATGGTTCGCATAGTTCTATTCAAAGTTCCCGTATATTTTTGTTATTCGGTTTTAAAAGTAACGTTTAATTTTCATTTTCTTGTATGCCTAAGTTTTTGGTTTCTCTGGTTTTATTGGTGATTTACAACACAATTTGGGGTCAAGAGGTTGTTTTGCCATCCGATTTTAGACAACACTCACTTACGCAATTCAATGCCAGTTTGTTCAATCCCACGTACGCTTTGGATTGGAACACCCCGAATTCCCTTTCCGTTTGGACCCGTTGGCAATGGCAAAGTATAGATGGTGACCCAACATCCATTTTTGCCAATTACACACATCAATTAAATTCGGCTTCGGTTGCCTCGGCAGGCTTTTTGCAACACAATACAGGGGTATTTCTCTATACAGGTGCAAATTTGACATTTGCGCAAACTTTTGAACTGGATGAGGGGGTGAGCTTAATGGCGGGGTTGAATATATTTGCTTTTCAACAGACCGTAGCGGATGAACAATTTGTTCAAGGAGATGTGGTAGACCCCATAGCCTTGGAAGATTTCGAGGGCTTTAAAGTTCAATTTTCACCTGGATTACGCTTGCTGGTCAACCAATTTAGCGCAGGATTGGCTTTTGAGAATGCCATTGGTTTTAATGTTTCTGGTAATAATAGAGAAAGTATGGAGAGTTTTCAGAGTCTGATAGGGACCCTTAGCAATGATTTTCCTGTGATGCTATCCGAAAGTTTGGGGGATAGCTATGTGCGACCTGTGCTTTACCTTAAATCAGTTCCCAATGGCGATACCCAATTTGGTTTGAATGGATTGTTCTCCACATCAAAATTCTGGGTTCAAGGAGGATACAATAGTTTTTATGGGATCTCTAGCGGATTGGGTGTTACCATATCCAATGCATTCTCTGTTGGTGGGCTGATGGAATTTGGTACCGATGATTTATTGAGTGAAGAAGATCCCACAATAGAGATTGTTGCCTCCTATCATTTTGGAAAAACAAAATCTAAAGATAAAGTGCCACCCGAGGAACCTGAAGAGATTTTGCCCGAACCTAAAGAAGATGAAGAAGCAAAGCGAAGGGAGGAAGAAATCGTGCAACAGCGCAGGGAACAAGAACAACGAGAACTTGAAGCAAGGAGAAAATTGCAACGTGAAAAGGATTCGTTGGCCGAAGTACAACGAATTAAGAAAGAACTGGAATTACAGCGCGAAAAAGACAGCATTGCTCGCCTACAGCACCAAAAAGTAGTGGTGCGACCCAACGAAAGGTATGAGGAGATGGAAAGCGAGGACGGACTAGTGCCTGGCTTCTATTTGATTGCCAATGTTTACGGGACCAAAAGGTACTTCGATAATTTTATGAAGACCCTTAGGGAGCAAGGTTTGGAGCCAAAGTCTTTTTACAGAAGCTTCAATAAATACAATTATGTGTATTTGGAGCGCTACAATACCATGGAAGAGGCCAGAAAAGCCCGCGACAGCAAGTTTTTTGGCAAGTACGACGACAAGACTTGGATCTTTAGAGTGAAAGGAAATTGATTTACTTTTTAAGTTCCTGCTTCACCAAATACTCCAAATAGGTGATAGTGTTGACCAAATATTTTCGGTCCTGGGTCATGGTACTCATGGCAACTGCACCTTGAATCATGGTAAACAATTGCTTTGCAAATTGCAAAGGAGGTACGGGAAGACGGATTTCATTCTTTTTTGCGCCGTTCTCCAAAACTAGGGCAATCTTACCTTCAATTTCTTTAATAGTTTCCTTCACCGCAGCAGCCAGGAGTTTATTGTTGCCTTGGGCATCCACTCCAACATTCAATATGGGGCATCCACCAAGGGGAAGCGTGAAAACATCATACTGTTTGTAAAAACTCAATAGGGAAAATAATTTATCGAATGCTTCAACACCGATTTCCAGTTTGTTGTCAATTTCTTGAAGCAATAAGCTCCTGTTGCGCTCAAAGGCGGAAAGCGCCAAGGCTTCTTTGTTTTCAAAATTCCCGTAAATGGCACCCTTGGTAAGGCCGGTGGCTTCAGTAAGGTCGCTCATACTTGTACCGATGTAACCATGCTTGTTGAAAATAGGAGCTACGGTCTCAATAATGTAAGCTGTGGTTCTTTCTGCTTTCTTGGTCATTTTGTGGGTTGCTGTTGGTCGAATCTAAGATATAAAAAATCAAATACCCTTTGGTATTAAAAAAGGCAAAAGCCTTTATTTTAACAGGTTTCTTGTTGTTTTTTGACCGAATTTTGGAGTAATTGGGTTGGCTTTATTAATCTAAAGCGAACAAATCAACTACCGACCATCTTTTTACCTCCAAACTTTTCTCAAGAAGGAGATAAAGTTTTGACTCATGATTTTTTCAATATCCAACCCACTGTAACCTCTTTTTCTCAAAAGATTTGGAATTTTTTGAAGGTCGGCAATAGTTTCCAAATCCCATGGACTCTGTTCTTTCCCAAAAGCTCCGTCCAAGTCGGTTCCAATGCCAATGTGATCGGTGTTGCCTGCCAATTGACAAATGTGGTCAATATTGTCAACGGCAATTTCCAAGGTTACATCCATTTCTTTTGGGGTTGATTTGCCACGGACCCAATTGGGTACCATCATCCAAGCATCCAAAGCAACGCCGATTACAGCATCCCTGCTAATGAGTTCCTTGATTTGTTCATCGGAAAATTGGCGGTTGTGGTCCACCAATGCCCTGCAATTGTTGTGGCTGGCCCAAACTGGACCGTTGTACACATCCATAGTTTCCCAAAAGCTTTTGTCGCATAGATGGGTGGCATCCAAAATCAGGTTGAGTTGCTCCGCTTTTTTGAGCAATTCACGACCCTTTTGTCCAATCCCCCCTACAGAATCCGTCCCGTGGGCATAAATACCGGGACCATAGTGCGCGGGACCAATGGCCCTTAGTCCAGATTCGCAAGATTTTTCCAAATAGCTCAAGTCTAAAATGGAATCGGCGCCCTCTAAACTTAAAATGTATCCGATTGGTTTTTTTGGTTCATCACTACTCCAAAGCTTGAGATGTTTCTCCAAACCTTCCTTGTCCTTGATTTGAACCATCTCACCGGCTTCTTCCATAGTTTTGTACCATGCCAATTGGCCTTGGGTCTGCGCCCAAGCTTGATACTGTGAATTCCAACCGGGTATTGGGCTTCCCTTTTTTACGTAACGAGCAATTTGTGTGGCCATGCAAAGCCCAATATTGCCTTTTCGCATATCTGGAAGGGATACGGTGTTCTTAGCTCGGTCTGGTTTGTCGCTCATTCCTTCCTCACGTTCCCTAATTTCCGAAACGGGAAGGGTAAGGTCGCGGTTCCATTCCAAGGCATTCATGGCCAAGTCTAAATGCGCATCAAATATGAACATATACTTTTTTAAGGGTGAAGTTCAAAAATGGCTTCAATTTCTACGGCAATATTTCCCGGGAGCATCATACCTACGGCACTCCGTGCCCCAATACCGTTTTCTTTTCCAAAGACATCCGCCATCAATTCACTAAAACCATTGATTACATAAGGATGCTGGCCAAAATCTTGCGTACAATTTACCATTCCCAATACTTTCACCATTCTTTTGATTTTGTCTAAACTCCCAAAATGCGTAGTAATAGTAGATAACATGGTCAAACCGACTTGTCTGGCTGCCAATTTTGCCTGTTCTGCATCGAGGTCATCGCCGGCTCTGCCCGTCATTAAGGAGCCATCAAGATTAACAGGGCCTTGGCCCGATACGTACAAAAAGTTATCGACCACTAAAACGGGTCGGTAAACTCCTGCAGGAGACGGGGCAGGAGGCAATTGAAGGTTTAACGCTTCCATACGTTGCGATGGTGATTTTTCCATAAATTATATTGTTAGATTATACTGTTGATGGCCAAAACACCCAAGAGTCCCATAACGCCGACCAAGGTTTCCATGACGGTCCAGGTGGAAAGGGTTTCTTTGACGGACAGGTTGAAATATTCCTTGAACATCCAGAAGCCCGTATCGTTGACGTGGGAGAGCATCAAACTTCCTGAACCAATGGCCAATACCATTAATTCTGGACTGGTGCCCGTACCGGAAGCCAATGGGAGTACAATCCCCGCTGCCGTAAGTCCTGCTACGGTGGCCGAACCCACACTTACTCGTATGGCGGTGGCAATAAGCCATGCCAGTACCAGAGGTGATATGCTTGAACCCTTAAGGCTATCTGCGATATAATCGCTTACTTGACTATCTATCAAAACTTCTTTTAAAGCCCCAGCCCCTGCAATGATCAATAGGATCATCGTAATACTGGAAACCGAAGCAGAGAGCGAATTCATAAGGGTACTCATTTCTTTACCCTTGGCCAGCCCTAAGGAGTAGATGGCGATTAGGACAGAAAGCAGCAAAGCAATCACTGGATTGCCGATAAAGCTTAGTATGTTCCGTAGCAGTCCTTCTTCCAAGAATTGTTCGGCTCCAATACCTATTCCAATAAAGATAATAGGGGAGAGCGCGCTTAAAATACTAACTGCTGTCGATGGCAGTTCATCTTCAGGAATGGGTTCTGCGTTGTAAAATTCCTTTAAGGGTTTGGCCTCAATTTTTTTGATCGTACGTGCAAACAACGGACCAGCCACGATAATGGCGGGAACAGCTACGATGAGTCCGTACAACAATGTTTTTCCAATATCCGCATTAAACATGGCTGCGATGGCCGTAGGAGCAGGGTGGGGCGGGAGATACCCATGCGTAACCGATAAAGAGGTGAGCATTGGCAATCCTACATAAAGCAAGGGCAGTCCCGTGGAAAATGCTATGGTAAATACCAAGGGGATCAAAATAACAAAGCCAACGGAGTAGAACATAGGTATTCCCACGATAAATCCAGTGACCACCATGGCCCATTGGACGTGCTTTACCCCAAATTTGGCCACGAGTTGTGTGGTGATTTGTTGTGCAGCCCCACTATCGGCGACCAATTTCCCCAACATGGCACCAAGCCCAAGTATTAAAACCAGAAAACCTAAGGTGTTACCAATACCTCGTTGAATGGATTGTACCAGACTTTGCAGTTCCATCCCTTGAAAAATGCCTACAAAGAGGCATACGATAATGAAGGATAGGAAGGCATTGAGTTTGAATTTGGCAATAAGCAAGAAGAGCAATAAAATACCTAGAACGGCAATAATTAGTGGCATATTTAGGGTTTGGTTTTGAAGCTAAAATAAGGATTTAAATATAATAGACATTCATTATTGCGAATTTCTAAGGATATGGTTTGAGATTGTGAAAGAATTAAAAAACCTCCCCCAAAAAGTTATGGGAGAGGTTTTTACTGACTGAAATGTATTTTGAGAACTTACTCTACAAGTTCATCTTGATTTCTAAATACCAATTGATCATCAAAAGAGTCTAGGAGTACAATGCTATCAGTAGTTATTTTTCCTGAGAGCAACTCTTTGGAAAGGTTGTTCAATACTTCTTTTTGAATCAATCGTTTTACAGGTCGTGCACCATATTGAGGGTCAAAACCTTTTGCGGCCAAATAGTCTATTGCCTCTTCGGTGGCATCCAAGGTGATATTTTGCTTGGTCAGCATTTTCTTTAAGTTGTCCAATTGAAGCCCTACAATATCCTGAATATCAGATTTGCTCAATGGAGTAAACATAATGATGTCATCAATGCGGTTCAAGAATTCGGGTCGGATGGTCTTGCGAAGCAATCCCAACACTTCCACTCGTGCAGACTCCGAAGCACTTTCCAAGTCTATGGTATCTTCAAACTTCTCTTGAATAATGTGGCTACCCATATTACTGGTCATAATAATGATGGAATTCTTAAAATCTGCCACCCGGCCTTTATTGTCGGTCAACCTACCTTCATCCAACACCTGTAATAGTATGTTGAAGGTATCTGGGTGTGCTTTTTCAATTTCATCCAATAATATTACAGAATAGGGTTTCCTGCGCACCGCTTCTGTCAACTGTCCGCCTTCATCATAACCCACATATCCTGGAGGTGCACCAACCAATCGGCTCACGGAGTGACGTTCTTGGTATTCGCTCATATCTATTCGTGTGATGGCATTTTCATCATCGAACAGATAGGCGGCCAAGGTTTTGGCCAGCTCGGTCTTACCAACGCCGGTAGTACCTAGGAACAAGAAGGAACCAATTGGTTTTTTGGCATCCTGCAAGCCCGCTCTGCTCCTTCGGATAGCATCGGAAACAGCGATAATGGCCTCGTCTTGACCAACGACGCGTTTGTGAAGCACGTCTTCCAGTTTCAGCAGTTTTTCGCGCTCGCTCTGCATCATCTTGTTAACGGGAATACCGGTCCATTTGGCCACTACTTCGGCAATATCTTCATAAGTTACTTCTTCTTTGATCAAAGTACCTGCGGTTTGCTGCTCTGCCAGTTCATCCTGTAGTTTTTCCAGCTTTTCCTGTGCTTCCTTGATTTTACCGTAGCGCAGCTCGGCCACTTTTCCGTAATCCCCATTTCGCTCGGCACGTTCTGCTTCAACCTTATAGTTTTCAATAGCCTCTTTTGTTTTTTGGATATTGTCCACCACGGTTTTTTCGCTTTCCCACTTGGCAAATATTTCGTTGCGTTCTTCTTTAAGGTTGGCCAAATCCAAATTCAGGGTTTTCAATTTAGAGGTGTCGTTTTCCCTTTTAATGGCTTCTATCTCAATCTCCAACTGCATTATTTTTCTGTCCAGCACATCTAATTCCTCGGGTTTGGAATTGATTTCCATTCGAAGTTTGGAAGCGGCCTCGTCCATAAGATCAATGGCCTTGTCGGGCAAAAACCTGTTGGTAATGTAACGTTGCGATAGCTCCACGGCGCCGATTACGGCATCATCTTTAATACGGACCTTGTGATGTGCTTCATATTTTTCCTTGATACCCCTAAGAATGGAAATGGCACTCTCGGTATCGGGTTCGTCCACCACAACCTTTTGGAACCTACGCTCCAAGGCTTTGTCCTTTTCAAAATATTTTTGGTACTCGTCCAATGTGGTTGCACCAATGGCTCTCAATTCACCACGGGCCAAGGCAGGTTTCAGGATGTTTGCGGCATCCATCGCTCCTTGTCCGCCACCAGCTCCGACCAAGGTGTGGATTTCATCAATAAAGAGGACAATGTTCCCATCTGATGAAGTCACTTCTTTGATTACTGCCTTTAGACGTTCCTCGAACTCCCCTTTGTATTTGGCTCCAGCAATGAGTGCTCCCATATCCAAGGAATAAATCACTTTATCCTTAAGGTTTTCGGGTACATCACCTTGAATAATTCGGTGTGCCAGTCCTTCGGCAATGGCAGTTTTACCCACTCCGGGCTCACCCACGAGCATCGGGTTGTTTTTGGTACGTCTGGACAAAATTTGCAATACCCTACGGATTTCCTCGTCCCTACCTATTACGGGGTCCAATTTGCCGCTGTCGGCCATTTGGTTGAGGTTGTTTGCGTATTTGTCCAGTGAGTTATAGGTTTCCTCGGCACTTTGCGAGGTGACCTTACCGCCCTTGCGCAGTTCTTGAATGGCAGCTTTCAAATCTTTTTCGGTTACGCCTTGATTTTTTAGGATTTGCGCAATTTTGCTTTTGGACTTGAAAATGGCCAATAACAAGTGCTCAACGGAAACGTATTCATCGCCCATGTTTTTGGCAACGATGCTCGCTTCGTTGACGGTTTTTCCAGCTTCTCTGGAAAGCATTATTTCCCCTCCCGAAACTTTTGAAAAGCTTTGAAGTTCCTTGTCCAATATTTGGTTGATGAGGTTGGTGTTAACGTTCAATTTTTTCAAAATGAAAGGCAACACGTTTTCATCGACCTCGGCAATGGCCTTGAACAAGTGTTCGTTTTCGATTTGTTGGTGTCCAAATTCTTGGGCCAATTGCTGGGCCCTTTGAATGGCTTCCTGTGATTTTATTGTAAAATTATTAAAGTTCATAGTCATCGTTTTCCTCTAATATGTCAACAACCCTACCAATGCATCCACACCGTCAAAATGTCTTGTAAATTCAACAAACACAGGACATTTAGTCAGTTGTAAGCTTTTTGTTCGCTCACGACTTATCTTATAAATTTGCAACATGGGAATATTTGACAGCGTTTTCGGGAAGAAGGATAAAACCGTTAAGGAAAAGAAAGAATTGCCTTGGATTCAATTGGAGTCCACGGCCCAGTTGGAAACAATTGTGGAAAACTCAAAAAGTAAAGCACAAGTGATTTACAAGCACTCCAGCACTTGCGGCATTAGCAGAATGGTGTTGAATATGTTTTCGGAAAGGTACGACACAGATTTGGACATAGACCTTTATTTTTTGACGATTCAGCACCATAGGGATGTATCCAATGCAATTGAAGATAAGTTTGGTGTTCGACACGAATCTCCCCAATTATTGGTGATAAAAAACGGTGAGGCTGTTTTTCATACTTCGCATGGTGCCATTGCGGATAAGGATTTTACACAGTATCTATAAATAAAAACAAAGTAGTTTATGTCATTTCGGGCACAGTCGAGAACTTAAAGCATCTCGACTGCGCTCGATTTAACATTGTCTTTAGTTGAACTGATATTTGGAGACGATGTTCTTGAGACGTAGTTTGAGGTCTTCCCCGGCATCGTAAACCATTTGTTCGTTGGAGGGGAATGGGACTTCCCTAGCGTTTAGGTACAACAATAAATCGCTTTCCAACGCTCTTTTATCACCTTGATAATTGGCGAAAATGTGCTCAAATATAAATTCGCTGGATAGGGGATAGGAATTGATTTCCTGCCCGCTCCTCAAGTCTGTGAAACTTACTTTGGCCCCAATTTGTGCGCTCTTGGTTTGGGTAAATTGGAACAATTTACAAGTAACGGTCCGCATCTTGTCCACTTTTATCTTGTTGCCCAAACTATCTTTTACCACGTTGCCATCACGGTCCACTAGATATTCCCACCCATCTTTAATTTGTTTTTCCTTGATTACCTGGGTTTCGTTGATTCGCTCTGGGGACACATTGATTTCCATAAAATCCAAGTTCATGGCGTAATCATATTGGACATTGGAAAGTGGATTGGTATGGTACTGCAACCAGAAGTTTTCGATTCCGAAAGCATTAAAATCCAAAAGTTCCGATTCCAATCGCTCTGGAATAATCTGTTGGGTTTGGTTTGCAATTTCCACCCTTACGAATTCCAACCCTTTGTTATAGGCTTCATCCATTTTTGCAATGGTTTCCTTATACCCTGGATTTATTTCTTGTAAATATTTTAAATCTTCGTAGGCATTCCTATAATCGGCTTTGTATTTGGCCGAGGACAACAAGCTCAAGGCATTTTGGTACAAATGTTCGGAAAGGTTGTCTTTGGTATCCAAAATTTTGTTGTCGTAGTTTACAAAATTAAACTTGGCATTCCTGCCTTCATCATTAATGTACAACGGCAATAATGGCCTAATGCGCTGTTGAATCTGCTTCAACTGCAAATATTTATTGTATATGGTCTCCAAGTTGGTAGGATTGCCATCATTCTGCAGAAAGGAAATTTCCTGTTGCTCCCTTGCCGTATTTTTCGCAAATGCATCTTCAAGTAGAACAATATATTCCTGATGGCCCTTTTTGGTCTTGTTTTCTGCAAGATTTTTAATGGCCTTGTTAATCGCCGCGGTATAATTGCCCGTGTTGATGGCCTCTTGGGTTTTTTTTACGCCGCTACAGGCACTAAAAACTATGATTGCGGTTAAGAGTATAAATCTTTTCATACTGGTCAACTTTATGGATTGGTATTTTTGGGAATTCAATAGCTGTGCCAAAAATCCTCAATCTTAAAACGTAAAAGCGTGAACGGTAGTATATTTTGGGTAAAAAGCTTGAAAAACCAATACTAGTAGGGGAATGGGTTGTTTTAAAAATTGTTAATTGTCGTTTAATAAAATTAAGTTCCAATTGTTTTTTTATGAATGAAAATCCCCTTTCAATTCGTAATTTTACGCCCTTAATTAAACAATGGGCAACATGCAACGAGACCACAAGATTTTTGAACTGATAGCGCAAGAAAAAGACAGACAGTTGGAAGGCATTGAACTGATAGCTTCCGAAAACTTTGTAAGTCCACAGGTAATGGAAGCTGCTGGCTCCGTGCTTACGAACAAATATGCCGAAGGATACCCAGGAAAGCGCTATTATGGTGGTTGCGAAGTAGTGGACCAAGTGGAGCAGTTGGCCATTGACCGTGCCAAGGAATTGTTCGGGGCTGTTTATGCCAATGTTCAACCGCACTCGGGTTCACAGGCCAATGCCTCGGTGTATCATGCCTGCCTTAACCCAGGAGATACCATATTAGGTTTCGATTTGTCACACGGAGGTCACCTTACCCATGGCTCTCCTGTTAATTTCTCTGGAAAATTATACAACCCTGTTTTTTATGGGGTGGACGAGGAAACAGGCTTGTTGAACTATGATAAAATCCAAGAGATTGCCGATAAGGAAAAGCCCAAATTGATCATTGCAGGGGCATCCGCTTATTCCAGGGATATGGATTTTAAACGATTCCGAGAAATTGCAGATAGTGTTGGGGCTTTGCTCTTGGCCGATATTTCACACCCTGCCGGATTGATTGCCAAGGGAATCTTGAACGACCCCATTCCATATTGCCATATTGTTACCACCACCACGCACAAAACCTTGCGTGGGCCCCGTGGAGGCCTAATTTTGATGGGCGAGAACTTCGAAAATCCGTTTGGTATCAAACTAAAGAACGGAAGCCTAAGAAAAATGTCCGGTTTGTTGGATTTGGCGGTTTTCCCTGGGAACCAAGGCGGACCTTTGGAACATATTATCGCCGCTAAAGCAATAGCCTTTGGAGAGGCACTTACCGATGAATATTTACACTATATGGTCCAGGTAAAGAAAAATGCCGCTGCTATGGCCAAAGCCTTTATGGACAAGGATTACAAGGTAATTTCTGGTGGGACGGACAATCACATGATGTTGATTGACCTTAGAAACAAGGATATTTCGGGCAAGGAGGCAGAACAAGTGTTGGTGAAGGCAGATATTACGGCCAACAAAAACATGGTTCCGTTTGATGATAAATCGCCTTTTATAACATCTGGAGTGCGTTTTGGTACTTCCGCTATCACTACTAGAGGCCTCAAGGAGGAAGATATGGAGACCATTGTTGGATTTATCGATGAAATTATCACTGATGCCGGGAACGAGAAAAAAATAGCAGGTATAAAACAAAAGGTCAACGATTTAATGAAATCGCGACCTTTGTTCAGTGTTTAGTATTTGCTAGTGGATTCTACTCAAAGAGGAAAATATTCTCTTCGTAAAATTTCTTTTTTCTTAGGGAGTATATTAAGGCTTCATGTTCTTGTCCTTTATCAAAAAAGTATAGCCCCCAATAGTTATAATATCCACATTTATAGCTTGTGCTTAGTTGTTTGGAAAGTATGGAAGTATCTTCAAAAATCGGAACAAAAATTTCACAGGGCATCTCTGTCAATCCTTTGGTGAAATAGATAAAGTGTTGGCTGATCATTGATATTATTTTTCCCAAATGTTCTGGAATGCTATTTGGATAGAGTCTGGATATGACAATGGAAGTATCCGTAAAATGAAGGGATGTTTCCATAATATCAGCGGGGTAGGTGCTTTTTTCGTTTAAATTTTTCAATGCATTAGCCATTGTCATGCACATATCGGATTTACTTTCGTCGGTAATAGTGTAACCGCTCCAGTCACCGTTGTTAAAATGGCGAAGACAATCAGAAATACTAAAATTAAAATGTAGTTCCACCACCAAATCCAGACGGTTGTTCAATACATCTTGCTTGCATTTAAGCTTCGCAGTTGCAAAAAAGTATCTTTCCAGATCCTTTATAAAATCGTCTAAACCTTCTGTGGCCTGAAAAACTTTTGGGCCTAGATTGTTGTTTTTACCATTGTTTTTATTGGGGAAAGCCATGCTGATAGAATTCTAATTTTCTTTCAACATAAAATTAGGATGAATCTTTTTTATAGTATTATAGATAATCCTTAAAAATTCTGGGGGTTTCCCTCTTTTTGTAAGATTTTTATTATTTATCAGGTTTAATCAAGCCACAAATGCACTGTTTGTTACATGACAATTGTCAATTTTTTAAATAAAGCCTCTGTTTTTGGCAGCCAATATTAGGGCCATATCATTTTCGTTCTCAGTGCCGAACAATGTTTTTAAATGTCGTTTTCTATTTTCAATGGAGGAAGGGGAAAGCCTGATAAATTTCTCCAGGTCTTTGTTCTTGGTTCCTTTGGAAAGGTGGTAAAGTATCTGTTTGTCTTTTTCATCAATTTCGAGGTCGTTGGCCATTTTCTTTCTAATGGCACCAAGAGCTTTGGATGAATAATAGGGAGGGTCTAGCATAATGGTCTTCACCGCATCTTCAAGGGTTTTGGGGTCTATGTCCGTTTTTACCAGATAACCGTCGGGGTCAACGGATTTTAGAATACTGTTTATCCTAAAATTATCACTGAAAGACGACATGAATACAATCTTGCTTTCAGGAACAATTTTCCGGGCCAATATGCCCAAGTCTTCCCCTGTGTAGGGTTGTTCCTCGTTTGGTGCAAACAACTGCACATCCAAGAATAAAATATCGTACCGGAAAGTATTTACAGAGTCCTCAATAAGTTTTTTGCCTGTTTGGTAAGATGTTGCAGTATCCACAATAATATTATGACCTTCAAACTCTATGCCTTCGAGTATAAACTTATACCCGAGCATGGTCATTTCATGATCATCAATAGCTAATATTCTCAGTGTTTTCATGGTAGGTTTATTGCTTTATTTGGGGGATTTAAGCGTTTAATGCGTTTGTTTTCTCGGGAATTTGCAATTCCAAGTATTTAACAGGGATGGTTACCTTAATTGTTGTGCCTTTTCCGGATTCACTGTCAATATCCAAGACTCCTTTTATCTTTTTTGTTCTCGAAATAATGTTTCTAAGGCCAATTCCTTTCTTTTTTCTGTTAATGTCAAACCCAACGCCGTCATCTGTAATAACGAGTTTTAATTGATTGTCCACGCCTTGAAACGAAATGGACACATGTTGACATTTTGCATGCTTAACACAGTTTTTGAGCGATTCTTGTATGATTCTGTAAGCATTGATCTTGATGTCTCCCAACAAATTGTCCCAAGCAACCTTGTCGCTATAGGTAAAGGAACACGAAATGCCAGAAGATTTTTCGATGCCTCGAATCATATCTTCCAATGACACGATAAAATTATGAAATTTTTCATATGAAGCATGATTCAGCTCGTGGGAAATGGTCCGTATTTCTTCTTCCAATTCTCGTAGTTTCTCGATAAGGGCTGCCCGTTGCTCAATGGAAGCTTGATCTTCGCGTTCGTTAAGGCCGCTCAATATTAACCGAATACCGAGCATTTCACCCAAAATACCATCGTGCAGTTCTTCGGAAATACGTTTTTGCTCCAATTGTTTTCCTTCTTCCAGTTTTCCTTGTTGCGAAAGCATTAAATTGTAAATTTCTTGGTTGCTTTCTTGCTGTTTTTGTTTGAATTTTAGCTGGTTGTTGCTTACATAGAGCGAAACAATGATCATAGCGGTTGTCCCAAACAAAACGAGCAGTAGGGAAGCCCCCACCCAAATTTGTTTTTCTTTGGTAAGGATTTGGTTTTCCTCAATAATATCGTCCGTTTCCATTCGGATTCGGGCAAATTTATCTCTTTTGGTGCGTTCCTCAACTTTAATGGCTTCGTTGAGTTGGTAATATTCTTCAGCGTAGGCGTTGGCATTGGCTGTGTCCAACTTGGTCAACAACCGCAAAGCATCCAACGAACGGTCGTTGTTATAGGTTTCCTTTGCAATGGTATAGGATTCCTTAGCTTGTGAAATAGCTCTTGTTGTGTCACCTTTGGCGGCCAAAACCTCGGCGTAAAAGTAGTTGAGTCGAGCCTTGTCGTATAGGTCGCCCGTTGCCACGTTAACTGCAAAGGCTTCATTTAGAAGTTTCTCTGCTTGTTCAACATCTTCATCATCTTTAAAGATTAAATATGCTAAACTGCCCAGAGCTTTCTCATAGGTTTTTGGTAGTTTATGTTTTAAGTTTTTATCAGAAAGCAATTCGGTATAAGCCAGTTTTGCTTTTACAAATTTTCCAGAGTTAAGATAGACACTTGCAATATTGTTTTCGTTTTGCCAAAGAAGTTCATCTTTGTTACTTCTACTAGAACTTTTTAAATATTCTCGAGCTTTCACATAAGATTCTATGGACTTTTCACTGTTGCCCATGCCATTGGATAAAATCCCTAATACATTATACGCATTGTATAACCTGTAATCATCTTCTAGTTTGTCAAACATTTTAATGGCAGCGGTGGCACTGATTTCTCCTCCCAAATAATCTTTATAGGAATCTTGTACCCTTGCCATATTATAAAGCATACGTGCTCTGAGTGATTGGGATGTGGAATCGACAGGTAATTGCTCAAAATTTGTCAATGCTTTTCTATAGTTGTAAAAAGCACTGTCCATAATTCCATGGGTCTGTAAAAAAATTGCTAAGTCCCAATGTGAATATCCTAAAATCTTTATTGCATTTGCTTCTTTAGCCTTTTTTAATAGACTTCCATTTGTATTTCTAAAACTAATTGAATCTTTTAGCTGCATATAAGCCAAAGATATCTTGGATAGTTGTTCCAGTTGAACACTGTCCTTAGATAGTTCCATGACTTTGGATTCGGCTTCTTTTACATACGCTTTGCGATCTTCCAATGATAGTTCTTTGGCTGTTTTGGCGATAGTCAACAGTTTTTGAATAGAGTCTATCTGTGGACTGGCAGTCACTTCCTCTTTAGATTTTTGCCTGGCGCATCCCCAAAAAAGTATTAGCATTAGTATGAAGGCTCCGTTTTTCAAGCTGATTTGGTTCAAATATAAATCCAAGGTAACAAAAAAGCCCCAAATCCTTCTAGGTTTGGGGCTGGGTTCTATTTTTTGAATGTCAAACTAAAGTTGACGAGTATCATTGGAGCTTTGTTGTAGCCGTATTATGCTCTGCTTGGAAAAGCCCATCTGAATTTGGTTTTGAAATGTATTTTTTAGATTGTTTCCCCTTGAATTGATTTGGTTTAAGGTAATGGTTTTTACATAATTTAATGATTCATCTCTTTGGTAAAATAGCATGACCAGTAAAGCCAATACAAAGCAACTAATCCGCAGTAAGTTGGTAATTATTTTAAATATCATGTTTTAATTATTCGTCATCTCCTCGTGCATCAGGGTTTGATACGTCATCATCTGTAGCATTTTGATCCACTGTTATTTGCTCAAACATGGCTTCGGTTTCTTGTACGTCGGTTTCGGTTTCACAAGAATAGAAACCAACTGTCAATAATGCCATGGCCAAGATGCTAAATACTTTTTTCATAATGTTAGGTTTTAGGTATGAATGTTAAGTTTGTACCGCTAAAGTATGTGGCATTTTTAGTGGCCCGGGTATTTTTGGGAAGGGGATAGTATTCTTGTATAATCTGCTAGTATTCTTGTATAATCTGCAAGAATTTTGCTAATTAAGGGCCTTTGCTGCCGTTTTGGAGAGCATTTGCTTTAAGCCGTCTATCTTATCTTTATAGGTTTTGGAGAAAGGAAGCTCTTCCTCTCGCCCATAATTTAAACTGCAAATGGATTTTCCATAATTGATTCGCGATACATAACGGCTGTTGAGAATGTAACTCTGGTGTACGCGGATAAAGTCTTTGGGGAGTTTGTTTTCGAAAGATTTCAAGGTTTTAAAGGCACTTATCACACTGCCATCTTTCATAAAGAAATCCGTGGTGTTATTATCAGATTTAAGGTAAAGGATGTTTTTGGTGTCCAAATACCGATAATCCTTGTAAGATTTTAAGCAAATCGTGGACGGAGTCTCCTGTTTTGGGTGTAATTTTTTTAAGCGCAGCATTGTTTTGCGTATATCGAACTCGTTGTGTGGCAAGATCCAATAATCAAAAAAACCGCTTTTAATGGCATTATAGGCATATTTTTTGGATTTCGCATATCCTATTATAATAGGAAGGCTTTGCATATACTGGTTGAGTTCGGTAACCATTTGAAAGTAATCCATACCACCTTCCCCAAGATTTACAAGTACAAGGTCTGGATTGTATTTTAAAATGGAATTGAGCCCTGCCGAAGCATTGGTTTCCACCCCGGCACAAACCAAGTCATCATACTCTTCCAAATAAAGCTGTAACTGAAGCTTTGAGGAGGCATCCGAGTCGATTATGTTATAGGTGTATTCCATGTGCAAAATGCTGATTGCAAGTTACTAACGTAGAAAAAAAACTCATTGCAGTTTTCCCTTAAAAAAACTATGGGTTTCTCTCTAAAACGGGCTTTTTTCTTACAATTCCTTATAAAAAATCGTTAAAAAACGGATAACAATACCAAATTTTAAAGTTCAGCGTGCTTGTTCCACATCATATTTAATCACGAAAAGGAACTGTTTTTATAGAATCAAATCAAGGGAAATATAAAATGTAAAAAGGGGATGTTTTGGGTTTAATTGGTTCAACAAATAGGTTTAGTTTGAGTTTGGTTAAGTACTATATTACGATTTGTTGCGTGGGCATCAAAATTTTGGTTGTTTCTTTTTTAAAGATTCGCATAAAATTCGATGAAATGCACAGGTTTTTTTATTAAAAATGAGTAAACAGCTTTTCAAAACTTTGATTTTGTTTAACCTTTAGGATTACGATTGTAGGTTTTTTAGTCTGTTGGGTATTATGGTGATTTCAACAGTAAAAATCGTCCGACTGCGGCAGACAGGATATCGAGCACGCAAAGACTTTGGTGTTAAAACTCATCGATTCTTGATACTATTTTTTTGCGCTTCGTTCCTAAAATTGAACTGACGAATTTCGAGCATAGTACAAAACAGTTGTTTTTTTACACAAAAAGCGATTGTATTTCTCCAGGAACCCTTTTGGGGCGGAAAGTCTTTGCATCCAACAAGCACCATTCGGTAACCGCTTTAACCAAGAGATCATCGGTAGCTTTGTTTTTTATTTCTACAACACGGGTAGAAATAGGGCCTTTATTGTTAGCTATAAAGGTGCTTATAAGGATGGTATTGCCCAAAACGGCAGATTTGTGGTAGGTAATGTTGTGGTTGCGGACTACCCATATCATGGATTTTTTAATGTCCTTGGGAGCAACCTGCGTCCAGTGCTTTTTGGAAATATCCTGAATCCACTCCACATACCTTATGTTGTTTACATGGTTAAGGTCGTCCAGATCATCCGGTACTACATCAAAGGATTCCGAGTAGTTTTTCATTGGTCCTTTTTACGGATTTTCACCTCAAAGAGCTTATCCCAGTTTTTGCCGGTAACAAAAAATGTTTCTCTCTCTGGGTGATAGGCTACACCGTTTAGCACGGAATTTCCTTCGTCCCATTCCGGCCCCTTGTTCACCTTGTTTTTAAGACCTCCAAAGTTAATGACGCCTTCAATGGCACCGGAAGCGGCATCAATGATCATCATACTTTCTTTTTGGTACACATTGGCATAGATTTTACCGTTTACATATTCCAGTTCGTTGGCGCTGTTAAATATGGATTTGTTGGTCACGATTTCAATTTGGCCTTGTTCTTCCAAGGTCTCTGGATCTAGGAACCATATTTTTTCAGTACCATCGCTTTTAAATATTTTTTCACCATCGTTACAGAGCCCCCAACCTTCACGACTTTTACCATAGCTAAAGTTTTTTATCTTTTCCAAGTTGGAGACATCATACACATACCCCATACCACTTTGCCAAGTAAGTTGGTACAATTTGTCGTTCATTATAGTAATTCCCTCTCCAAATACGGAATCGTCCATATTTATTTGCTGAAGGACTTCGCCCGTTTCAAAATTTACTTTCCTTACCGTTGAAGCACCTCGTTTACCAGTGCTTTCATAAAGTGTTCCCTTGTAAAACTCAAGTCCCTGTGTGTAAGCACCCGTATCGTGCGGATAACTGTTCACGATCTCGTAGGTGTAAACTTCTGGGGCAGCGGCAGCCAGTAGTCTTAGTTTTTTTTCAACCGCTACGGTCTGTTCCTCAATTTTAAATTTGGCCACCAAGGTTTTGTTTCCCAAAGTTGGTAGGCCTAAGGTCAATTTTCCGTTTTCAACGGGCAATTCTTTCCCGTCCATATAATAACGAAGGTCGGAAATTTCAATGTCCTTTTTGTTCTTCAGTGTCACACCCACTTGCTGGTTTTGCTGTATGTTTTTGTTTTCCAACTGAATGGAAAAGTGTTTGGCGGAATCGGCACTTCCGCCACAGCCCAAAAAGAAGAGCAGTGCCCCGGTTATAGAAAAAAGTTTGCCCATTGTTCTTATTGCTTGTGTCATAAATCGTTAATCCAAAACACCGAAATTAAGAATGAATTGGGATTGCCACAAATATAAAAGGTCGTATATTTGCAGCCGGGCAAGTCCTACACGACCAGCTCCTGCAGAATCCCCCAGGGCGGGAACGCAGCAAGGGTATGTGGTCGTAGCGGTGCGATGTAGGTAGCTTGCCTTTTTTTGTACCCAAAAATCAGATGATCATGGATAAAAAAGTTGTACTGATCACCGGCGGTTCTTCAGGTATTGGCAAATCCATCGGAACATACTTAGCACAAAAAGGATTTACCGTTTATGGTACTACACGCAATCCAAAAAACTATCCAGACTTTAAAACTTTTGAACTTGTTCAGTTGGATGTAAAGGATGTGGAAAGCATTCAAAAAGCAGTTTCCTATGTAATTTCCAAAGAAAACAGGTTGGATGTGTTGATTAACAATGCAGGTGTCGGTATTACAGGCCCTATTGAAGAAACACCGCACGAGGAAATACTTCATGTTTTCGACACCAATTTTCATGGCCCCGTACATGTGATGAAAGCCGTTTTGCCACAAATGCGCAAGCAGAGTGGGGGAACTATCATAAATATTACATCCATTGCTGGTTATATGGGTTTGCCCTACCGTGGGTTCTATTCTGCCACCAAAGGTGCTTTGGGGCTTATTACCGAAGCATTGCGCATGGAGACCAAGGATTTTGGCATCACTATAACCAATGTGGCGCCAGGGGATTTTGCAACAAACATTGCATCGGGCAGGTACCATTCACCCGTAATTGAAGGTTCCGCCTACCAAGAAAAATATTCACGAATTTTGAAAGCCATAGATGACGATGTGGACAGTGGGGGCAATCCAATTCAAGTAGCGGAGGCCGTACATAGAATCATCAATCAGAAAAAACCAAAAATACACAACCCCGTCGGAGCTTTTTTGCAAAAGTTTTCCCTTAGGTTAAAGAAGATTTTACCCGACAAAGTCTACGAAAAGTTACTCCTCAACCATTATAAGTTGTAATTTTACACGTTTTAGTGAACAATTTATAAATACTTAGAAATGAAATTTTTTATTGATACTGCCAACCTTGATCAAATTAAGGAAGCCCAAGAGTTGGGTGTGTTGGATGGTGTGACCACCAATCCTTCCCTTATGGCGAAAGAAGGTATTACTGGAAAAGATAATATTTTAAAACACTACGTGGACATATGCAATATTGTTGATGGAGATGTTTCTGCCGAAGTAGTGGCCACCGATTTTGATGGAATGGTCAAAGAAGGCGAGGAACTGGCCGAATTGCACGAGCAAATTGTGGTGAAGGTTCCCATGATTAGAGATGGTGTAAAAGCATTGAAATATTTTTCGGATAAGGGTATCCGTACCAATTGTACTTTGGTGTTCTCGCCGGGCCAGGCCCTATTGGCGGCCAAAGCAGGAGCTAATTATGTTTCCCCTTTCTTGGGTAGATTGGACGATATTTCCACCGATGGGCTAAACCTAATCGCGGAAATCCGTTTGATCTATGACAACTATGGATTTGAAACAGAAATATTGGCAGCATCCATCCGCCACACCATGCACGTAATCGATTGTGCAAAATTGGGCGCCGATGTAATGACAGGTCCACTTTCCTCTATTGATGGACTGTTGAAGCACCCATTGACCGATATTGGCTTGGCGAAGTTTTTGGAAGATTATAAAAAAGGAAATTCCTAAAAAAGGAATTTGTATAGAATTTAAAATGGGCCCTGAATGTAATTTCGGGGCATTTTTATTTATAAGGAAGTGAAAAGGTTGGCAAAGCCATCAACCACCACGGTATCCTTTGCAATAACGCACTTATTGAGCCCGTCAATGATCATGGCCATTTGCAGCTCTTTGAAGTTTTCCCCGTAAAACTGCTTGTTCTTGTCCAGCTTGTACTCGTCCATAAGTTGTTTCCATTGCGAGTGACTGGTTCTTAGGTTAATGCCTACAAAGTTGTAGTGCGGATATTTTTCTTCGAGAGAGGTAATGTGTTTGTTAACGTTGATAAAATGTCTCTTTTGACCAGCAGTCCAAAAATAGAATACGGTACTCTTTCTTTTGTTGGCCAAATCTTTTAGGGAGACCTCTTCGTCATTAAAATTTTTTACCATGATGTCTGGAACTGTCGTGTTCGGCTGTAAGTTTTTAATGCCGTTGTACAACAGCTCAATTTCTTCCTTGTGTTCCTCATTGGTAGAGAGGGATTTAAACTTGTCAATAAAAATAGCGGCCTCTTTGCTCGGGTTGTGTTCCCGTAGTAGATAGTCCACGGCAACGTTCCTAAAAAGAATGTCCCTAAGCTCTGTTTGGTTCACCAAACTATCCACAAGGGCAAGCTTGTGCTTGTTAAAGTGCAGACGGTCGCTTACGGGTTTTTTATCTGTGGAGCAACCTTCCAAACAAGTCATGTAGGACATATTGCCAAAGTGCCACTTCATAAAATCAAAATAGGGCCTAAAATAGGTAAGGTCCTTATTGTTAAAGTCTATTTTTTTTCGGTAACCATAAAAATTATCCCCAAGTTCATGAATGGTTTCTTCGCCAGTTTCCTTTTTGTGATAGAAAGGATACTTTTCTTTATTGATATAGGTATTGTAATCTATGGAAGCCTCTGCCATGGCCAAAACTTTGGATGATAGTACATTGTCCGTTGACAACTCTTCAAGCTGTTTCACTTTTAGGGCATGTAAGGAATCAATCTTCTTACTAAAATCTTCAGGATCTAAACCGTAATAGCCTTTTATGATCGGTTCTTCTTTTTCGGTAGCTAAGAAAACCTCTATCAAAAAATTATTGATTTCGCTACCTGTTCCCGAGAATACCAAAGATTCATCAAACTCTACAGTGTTCAAGCGCGCCAAAAGGCTATCTCCTTGGCTCAAATATACATATTGAAGTTCTGGTGCATGGTCAAAATGATAAAGCCCATCCTCAATGTTATTCAGGTTGAAAGAAAAGTGGTTTTTATCGTCGAGTTTTACGGAATCCACATAAGAATCGTTGTGGTAAAGCACCACGTAATCACTAGTCGGATTTACAATTTCACCACCAAAAAAAACTGAGGAACCGCTTTCTGAAGAATCAGAGCACGATACAAAAGTTGACATGAAGGTGAGGCCGAGTAAAAATCTTACCATAAACAGGGAACGATTCATTAGACAACCAAAAGTAAGCAACCCAAGAAGCTAAACTTGTTAAGGGGTAGTTAAATGTTGCTGAACGGTTATTTTACATCGTTTAAATATGCGTTTTAAAATTAGAATTACGAATCACATTTAGCTACTTTTGCAAAAAAATAAAGATAGTTGCATGTTATCAGTATCGAATTTATCCGTACAGTTTGGCAAAAGAGTTTTGTTCGATGAAGTTAACGTAACCTTTGCCCAAGGGAATTGTTACGGTATCATTGGCGCCAATGGCGCTGGTAAATCCACATTTCTTAAAATTTTATCCGGGCAGATCGATCCCACTTCGGGCCATGTGCATTTAGAGCCAGGGAAACGGATGTCCATCTTGGAGCAAAATCACAATGCTTACGATGAATACCCTGTTTTGGAAACCGTGGTGATGGGAAACAAGCCTTTGTTCGAGATAAAAAAGGAAATTGATGCCCTGTATGCCGACTATACCGATGAGAATGCAGATAAAATTGGCGAGTTACAGGTAAAGTTCGAGGAAATGAACGGTTGGAACGCCGATAGTGATGCCGCTGCCATGCTTTCCAATTTAGGAATCACGGAAGACCTCCACTATACCAACATGGGTGATCTGGATTCCAAACTTAAGGTACGGGTACTTTTGGCCCAAGCCCTGTTCGGAAGCCCGGATGTGCTGATCATGGATGAGCCTACCAACGATTTGGATTACGACACCATCAACTGGTTGGAAAACTTCTTGGCCAACTACGATAACACTGTAATCGTAGTTTCCCACGACAGGCACTTTTTGGATGCCGTTTGTACTACCATCGCGGATATCGACTTTGGAAAAATCAACCTGTTTTCTGGAAACTATACGTTCTGGTACGAGAGTAGCCAATTGGCTGCCCGTCAACGCGCGCAACAAAACAAAAAGGCCGAGGAAAAAGCCAAGGAACTCAATGAGTTTATTCAACGTTTTAGTGCCAACGTGGCCAAAAGTAAGCAGGCAACATCCCGTAAAAAAATGTTGGATAAGCTTAAGGTAGAGGATATAAAGCCATCAAGTAGAAGATATCCTGCCATCATTTTTGATCGTGAGCGCGAAGCTGGTGACCAAATATTGAATGTAGAAAAACTATCCGCCACTTCCGAGGATGGGGATTTGCTGTTCAAAGATGTGAATATCAACTTGGCCAAAGGTGATAAAGTGGCCATCCTCTCCAAAGATTCGCGGGCCACCACAGCTTTTTACGATATTATTGCCGATAAGATCAAGCCCGATAGCGGCAAGTTTCAATGGGGGGTGACCACTACGCAATCCTATTTGCCCGCGGACAACTCATCCTATTTCCAAGAAGATATCAACCTTGTGGATTGGCTACGCCAATGGGCCAAGACCGAAGAGGAAAGGGAAGAGGTGTACATTAGAGGATTCTTGGGAAAGATGCTTTTTAGCGGAGAAGAGGCCTTAAAAAAATGCACTGTGCTTTCCGGTGGAGAAAAAGTACGTTGTATGCTCAGCCGAATGATGATGCTCCGTGCCAACGTGCTTATGTTGGACGAGCCCACAAACCACTTGGATTTGGAAAGTATTACCGCTTTCAACAATTCATTAAAAAACTTTAAGGGTACCATCTTGCTCACGACCCATGACCACGAGTTTGTGAACACAGTGGCAAACAGGATCATTGAGTTGACACCAAATGGAGCCATAGACCGTTACTTGAGCTTTGACGATTATATGTCTGACAAGTCCATAAAAGAACAGCGCGAAAAAATGTATGCTGTAACTGCTTAAGCGTTAAAGTATTTGCTTTTCCAAATGGCTGGATTAAAATTTTTGCCCAGGGCAAACCCGTAGAAAATAACTATGGATGCTATGCATTTGAACATAAAAAAGTAAATGATCCAAAACTCTGCCGTGGTACTTTTTTTGGAGAACAATCCTTCGGGAACCATAAGTGTAACCAAGTAACTGATCAAAAGAACCACAACGACCAAGTTGGCAATATTTTTAAAGGGCCATGCGAATAACTTTCGAAGCGGATGTAGGTCGTTGCCCCATTTGTGGATCAAATAGTAATAGTCATTTCCGATAGGGGCGAAGAGAAGCGGATCGTCTTTATCTTCCAGCTTGAACAATTTGGAAGGGGCCATAATTCTGAAGCCTTCGAGCTTGGTATTATGGGCAGCCTCCAGTTGTTTGATTTTGGAAATGGCTTCTTGTGGAATCTCACCTTTAAAATAAGAACTGTTCAAAAAGCGCAGTCGGTAATCAATGCAAATTTCTTTGATTTGATCAATATGAAAGATTTTTTCAGTTTCCAATTGGTCAAAATCAAAATCATTGGCACTAACATTGTTTTTTGAGCCCAATTGATGGGTGACTTGCTCTTCTTTCTTGAAATCTTCGCTCAAAATTTGCTGGACTTCGGCCAGAATTTGTCCGCTATCCCATTTCTTATCTCTCCTGTTTTGAAGTTTGTGTTCTATGTTTACTCCTTTCAAAATCGCGCAGTTTTTTTAGTAATACACTCAAATTTAAGGAATTGAATTTTCGATCCTGACATTTGTCATAAAAACACAATGTTAAGTTTGTGTTAAATGGATTTTCGAGGTGAAAAATGAGGATAATATCATTAAAAAAGATGTATCTTATCGAAGTTTTTGGTAGTTAATCGTATAAGCATACTAAAAAAAACAAGCCTAAAATTCAAACAACTTTATGAATACCCCCGTAACCAAATTTTTGCTTGGCCTTTGCTTGGCTTTTTCTATTTATACGACTACTGCCCAAAATACATCCAACGCATTATCATACGCGAGTAAGCTGGACAATCATAAAATTCTATTGAGTGCGGTAAATGCAACGGAATTGGGTGCTTTACTTCAAAAATCAGGGCCTTTTACCATTTTTGCGCCTTCTGATGCCGCCTTTGAGAAATTTTCGAACAATAAAATAGCTGAATTGATTAAATCGGAAGATAAGAAAGCCTTGAAATCTTTGTTGTCTTACCATATTGTTGCCGGACAACTTACCGCTTCCCGTATGTTGCGCGCCATTGGAAGAGGCAATGGAATGGCCAGTTTTACAACCGTTCAGGGCAAAAAATTAACAGCACATCTGGATGGATACGATATTGTGCTCACCGACCCCATTGGCAATACTGCAAGAATTACGGCGGCCGACCTTAATCTGGAAAATGAAGGTGTGGTTCACGAAATAGACAGTGTTATCCTACCTGCCCAAATGTAATTAGCGAAGTTCCGCCCCTAATTCCTTTTGGTATTGCGACAATAGTTTACCCATTATCTTTTCAATCTGCTTGTCTGTCAAAGTCTTTTTCTCATCCATTAGGGTAAAGCTCACCGCATAGGATTTTTTCCCGTCAGGAAGGTTTTTACCTGTATACACATCGAACAGATTTACTTTTTTAAGCAGTTTTTTCTCGGTATTCCAGGCAATGTCGTACACTTTTTGGAAGGAAACAGAATCGTCCAATAACAAAGCAAAGTCCCTTGTTACCTCTGGGAACTTAGGGATTTCCTTGAAAGCTATATTTTGGGTGCTTACACATTCCAGAATGGCATCCCAGTCCAAATCGGCATAAAATACTTCTTGCTTAATGTCGAATCGCTTTAGAGCTGCCTTTCCGACCAGTCCTAAAGACACCAAGACCTTATCGTTTTTCACATAGGAAACTCCCTCTGCAAAATCCGAATCCGTTAGTGGTTTTGTGTCAATATCCCTTATTCCCAAACGCTCAAAAACATTTTCTACAATACCTTTTAAATAGAAAAATTCAGATCTTTTTGAGGCAACGGCCCAACTACTTTGTGTGCGTTCCCCAGAAATGAAAATGGCCAAGTGCTGCTTTTCTTGATGATTACCGTCCACTTTGTGGTAGGTTTTACCGAACTCGAACAGTTTAAGGTCTGTTTTTTGTCTATTGTGGTTGTAGCTAACCGTTTGTAGGCCGGAATGTAGCATGGAATTTCTTAAAACCGATAAATCTGAGCTCAGCGGATTCAACATCTGTACGGCGCTTTCATCTTCTGAAGCAATATCGGAAGAGACCAGGCTATTGGTCATAATCTCAAAGAACCCTTTCGCGGCCAATGTATCTCCGATCACATCTTGAATCCTGTAGTTTTCAAAACGTGATGATTTGGCAATGGAGGCGTTCAGTTTTTCCTTAAAATCAATATTATTGTAACCATAAACCCTTAAAATCTCCTCGATCACATCAACCTCTCTGGTAACATCCACCCTGTATGTTGGTATGGTAAGGCCCAGTCCGGACTCCGTAACGTTGTTGATTCGTATTTCCAATGCGGAAAGTATGGATTTTATGGTATCCTGCGGAATTTCCTGTCCAATCAAAGAGTTGATTTTGTTGAAGGTCAAGAATACTTGTCTCTCCTGTGGCTTTTTGGGAAATAAATCAGCAATTTCGGAAGTAATATATCCGCCTGCGATTTCCCTAATCAAAAGAGCAGCCCTTTTTAGGGCATATTTGGTCATGTTGATGTCGATACCCCTTTCGAACCTAAAGGAAGCATCAGTATTCAATCCATGTCTTTTTGCTGTTTTTCTTATGGAGACTGGGTCAAAATAGGCACTTTCCAAAAAGATAGAAGTAGTGTGCTCGGTAACTCCGGAGTGAAGCCCCCCAAAAACACCGGCAATACACATAGGGCTACCTGCGTCGCAGATCATCAAATCATCTTCATGCAATTCGCGCTCCACTTCGTCCAAGGTCGTGAACTTGGTGCCGGCGGGCAAGGTCTTTACCTCAACTTTGTTCCCTTTTATTTTTGATGCATCAAAAGCGTGCAACGGCTGACCCAATTCGTGAAGTACGTAGTTGGTAACATCCACAACATTGTTGATCGGGGCCAATCCAATCGCCTTCAATCTGTTTTTTAACCAATCTGGAGAGTCTTGAACTACAAGATTGCTGATCGTAACCCCGCAATATCTTGGGGCAAGGTCACTTTCCAGAACCTCTATATCAACCTTTAACGATCGGTTGTCAATAGAAAAATTACTAACCGAAGGTGTTACCAACTCCTTTTGAATCTCTTTTTGCTCCAATCCTGCCTTAAGGTCGCGAGCCACACCAAAATGACTCATGGCATCGGACCTGTTGGGGGTGAGTCCTATCTCAAAAACTTCATCGTTTTCAATTTCAAAAACTTTAGAGCAAGGCGTGCCGGGAACCAGCTCCTCGTTTAGTACCATAATTCCATCATGGCTTTCTCCAAGGCCTATTTCGTCTTCGGCACAGATCATGCCTTGGCTCACCTCGCCACGAATTTTCCCTTTTTTTATTACCCAAGCCTCTCCCTCTTTGGTGTAGAGCGTAGTGCCAACGGTAGCTACGGGCACTTTTTGTCCCGCCGTAACATTGGGTGCTCCACAAACAATTTGTAGAGGGGCTTCTTGGCCAACATCAACAGTAGTTAATTTTAATCTGTCCGCATTTGGGTGTTTTTCGCATGTGAGCACATGTCCTACGACAATGCCCTTTAAACCACCCTTAACTGATTCAAATTGTGATATGCCCTCAACCTCTAGGCCTAAATCCGTTAAAAGTTCGCCTGTTTTTTGAGCATCCCAATCAATTTGCAAAAATTGCTTCAACCAGTTGTAAGAAATCTTCATACCCCATTTTTAGAGGGCACAAATATATAACAATAGGGGAACAGATTCAACGATAATAATGACCTTAAGCCGTAAGCAATGATTTGTTTTAAAATGTATTTCCTACATTTAGGTAAAATCTTTCACTTTATGAATAAGATAGGGTTGGCGATAGTAGGCCTTGTAGTTATATTGACCTCATGCGTAAATGCTGAAAAAAATAAATTGAATGTGGGCGATTGGCTGGGAAAAATTGAAGTTTCAGAGTCGCAACAGTTGCCTTTTGAATTTACACTTTCACAAAATGTAGATGGCGGATATGAGATGAAAGTATTCAATGCGGAAGAAGTTATCACTATTGATGAGTTTACCTTTAACGGGGATTCCATCGATATCCGTATGCCTATTTTTGAGGGGCATATTTCGGGTACTTATTCTGCAAATGAGATAACTGGTGAGTTTATTGAAGAGAGTAAAGGGCGAAAGGTCCCTTTTAGGGCCACTTATGGTACTCAGGATCGTTTTGAGGCAGAAAAGGATGCAGCGGTTAATATTTCGGGCATTTGGGAAACCTATTTTAAGGTAAATACTGAAGATGAATATCCTGCAAAAGGCATTTTTATGCAGAACGGAAACAAGGTTAAAGGAACTTTTAGGACCAAAACAGGGGATTACCGCTATTTGGACGGCGTTGTTACCGGGGACAGCATGAAATTATCCGCTTTTGATGGTTCGCACGTATTTTTGTTTTTGGCACAAGTAACCGATAGCACTTTGGATGGTAAGTTTTATTCTGGAAAACATGCTGTCCAAGAATTTATGGGCGCCAGAAATGAAGCTTTTGAACTTCCAGATTCCAACGACCTCACTTATTTGCGTGAAGGTTATGATAAGTTCGATTTTTCCTTTCCAAATTCAGACGGAGAGATGGTGAATTTGGACGACCCCATGTTCGATGACAAGGTTGTGCTGGTTCAAATTATGGGAACTTGGTGCACCAATTGTTTGGATGAAACACGGTTTTATGTGGATTTTATCAAAAACAATCCCGATATGGATTTGCAATTTGTGGGATTGGCATTTGAATATGCCAAAACGGAGGAGAAAGCCTTTGAGGGTATAAAAAGACTCAAGGAAAGAGAGGAAGTACCTTATCCAATCCTTTTGGCACAATACGGAACATCTAATAAGCAAAAGGCCAACGAAAAACTGCCGATGCTGAACCATATCCTTTCTTATCCTACTACAATTTATATTGATAAAACCGGGGAAGTCCGCAAAATACACACGGGCTTTAATGGGCCGGCAACGGGTGATAAGTTTGTCGAATTCAAAAAGGATTTTAATAAAATAATCAAAGAGCTGACTTCTGAAGCGCCTGAAACTGAGAGCTAGTTAAATAATTATGGACTTACCAGAGAGGAAGGCTGCGGCTTGGGTTTTGAGTTAAAGGTTAGATGTTGGAAGTCAGAAGTGTGAAGTCGGAAGTTTTGAGCTTGAATTTGACACATGAGTTAAGCTTGATACTTGATTTTGAACTTTTTTGTGCAATTTGAATCCAACCCTTTACCATTCATTTTTCTATCAAACTAGAGATTTTTCACTATCTCCTTCGACTGCGCTCAGGATGACAGTTAGTTCAAAATGACACAAAGTTCATTCGCGAAAATCAGTGAAATTCGTGTCAGAGGTTACAGAAGATGCTTGGCCTTTAGAGTTAGAGCTTCAGTTAATGAGTTATTCGGTTACCGCTACGCCTATTATTTTGTTGTCGGAAGTTTTGAACTTGAGCTTGTACAGGACACTTGAGCTTGATAAGGACATTAAATTATTGTGGACTTGCCCAAATCGATGTTCTCATCATTCATAAGGGTATCATCTTCAATATCCACAATATTATGGGCAATAAAGTCCCCAACTTGATTAGTACCGTATTGACTGTTTTCCCTTAAATCGGGAGTAACGATTCCTTTCTTCAAAGACTTATCCACCGCCTTTTTTACGGCCCATGCCTCTTCAGTAAGTCCAAAATGCTCCAACAGCATAGCCGCGGAAAGTATAGAGGCAATCGGGTTGGCAATATTTTTACCTTTGGCCTGTGGATAAGAACCGTGAATAGGTTCGAACAACGCATTTTCCTCACCAATAGAAGCTGACGCCAACAATCCGATAGAACCACCAATAACGCTACCTTCATCTGAAATAATGTCCCCGAACATATTCTCCGTTAAAATAACATCAAACTGTTTGGGGTTGAGTATGATCTGCATGGCAGCATTGTCCACGAACAAAAAATCCAACGCTACTTCCGGATAACTTTCACCGATTCGTGTAACAACTTTGCGCCAAAGCCTTGAAGATTCCAAAACATTGGCCTTATCTACCAAAGTAAGCTTCTTTTTACGACCCTTTGCGGCCTTAAAAGCCAAATGGGCAATACGGCTTATTTCTTCTTCGGAATATTCACAAAGGTCAGAGGCTTTTGTACCTTCTTCATTCAATGTTTTCTCCCCAAAATATATCCCACCGGTAAGTTCACGGTAGATTACAAAATCAGTTCCATTGATCACTTTCTTTTTTAGAGGGGATTTATCCAACAAAGTTGGATGTGAAAGTATGGGTCTAATGTTGGCAAACAGCCCAAGTGCTTTGCGCAATTGAAGCAAACCTTGTTCGGGCCTAACTTTTGCATCGGGGTCGTTATCGTATTTTGGGTCACCAATAGCGCCAAAAAGCACGGCATCCGACTCTTGACATAATTTTAAGGTAGTATCGGGCAGTGGAGTCCCATTTTTGTCCATAGCAATGGCACCAATAGGAGCTTCTTTAAAAATAAAATGGTGATTAAAGGTCTCTTCAACGGCATTTAGGCATTTTACCGACTGGGCCAACACTTCGGGTCCAACACCATCTCCAGCTAGCAATGCGATTTTCAATATCATATGACAGTTACCATGATTTAAGCCAAGCTCTTCATTCCGATATTGCTGGTTTCAACAATCTCGTGGATGTCCTCATCCAAAATTTCTTTTTTAACGTCGGCGTACTTCAAAAAGTTTTGGTACACCGTATCCAATTGAAGTTTTGTGAGTTCGTAACCTACATTTTTGGCACGGTAAGCCAATGCTGCGCGTCCACTTCTTGCAGTCAATACAATGGAAGATTCGCTGACCCCAACATCTTTAGGGTCAATGATCTCGTAGGTTTCCCTGCGTTTGATCACCCCATCTTGGTGAATACCGGAACTGTGTGCAAATGCATTGGAGCCCACAATTGCTTTGTTGGGCTGCACGGGCATGCCCATTTTTTGAGAAACCATGGTACTGGTGTCCCAAAGCAATTTACTGTTGATGTTGGTATCCAAATTCAAGTGCGGATGTTGTCTCATTATCATCACGACCTCCTCCAAAGAAGTGTTTCCTGCTCTTTCCCCAATGCCGTTTATGGTGCACTCAATTTGTCTTGCACCGTTCACCACACCTGCAATGGAGTTGGCGGTGGCCAATCCCAGATCGTTATGGCAATGACAGGAAAGAATGGCTTTATCAATGCCTGTTACGTTTTCCTTCAAATACTTCATTTTGGCACCATACTCTTCCGGTAGGCAATATCCTGTAGTGTCAGGAATGTTAAGTACGGTTGCTCCGGCTTTGATTACCGCTTCGCAGATTCTGGCTAAAAACTCATTGTCGGTACGTCCAGCATCTTCCGCATAGAACTCAACATCTTCTACAAAAGTTTTGGCATAAGCAACGGCATCAACGGCACGTTCTATAATTTTATCTTGGGTTGAGTTGAATTTGTACTTAATATGTGATTCGGAAGTTCCGATACCCGTGTGTATTCTTGGTCTTTTGGCATCTTTGATGGCTTCGGCGGCTACTTCAATGTCCTTTTTCACGGCACGGGTCAATCCACAGACCGTTGCATTTTTGACCAATTTGGCAATTTCGTTCACGGATTTGAAATCACCGGGACTGGATATGGGAAAACCTGCTTCGATCACATCAACTCCTAGTTCATCCAATCGTTCGGCAATAATCAATTTTTGCTCGGTATCCAGTTTGCAACCTGGTACCTGTTCTCCATCTCTTAGTGTTGTGTCAAAAATTTCTACCTTATCTTTACCCATTATCTCAACCTGTTTTTTACTATGACTAACGAAAGTAGTAAAGGAAGGCTGAAGACGAAAAACAGCTGGGAGCATGTTACAACGTTAAACTGCTTTTGGTGTGATTTAAACAACTGATAAACAATATTTTAAACAATATTTTTTACGATGACAAATGCCCACAAGGACGCTTTGTTTGTACTGGTAAAATCGCTTTCCAAATCCGAAAAACGACAATTTAAGCTCTATGTTGGCCGATTGGGGGTTAATACGGATGCTAAATTTTTGGCTTTGTTCAATCTCTTGGATAAGATGCGGAAATATGATGAACGGCAGATTTTGGATAGCGGTATTGTCAAAAAATCACAACTTTCCAACCTTAAGGCACATTTATACAAGCAAATTTTAGTGAGTTTGCGATTGAACCCTGTAAACCAAAACGTTCGTATTCAGATACGCGAACAACTGGATTTTGCTACCATTCTGTATCAAAAGGGACTCTACAAGCAAAGCTTGAAGATTTTGGAGAAGGCAAAGAGTTTTGCCATTGAGAATGAGGAGAAAAACGTTGCATACGAGATTGTGGAGCTGGAAAAGGTAATCGAGACCCAATATATTACCCGAAGTATACCCGATAGGGCGGATGAACTTGCCATTGAGGCCAAGGAACTTTCTGCACAAAATGTAATGACAAGCAAGCTCTCCAATCTTTCGTTACAGTTGTATGGAATGATGTTGAAAGTGGGTTATGTGAGAAGCGACGAAGATCTTCAAAAAGTAAAAAGTTATTTTGATGAGCATTTGCCCAAATATGACATTGAGAAACTTGGTTTCCGTGAAAAATTATGGTTGTACAAGGCACATTTGTGGTACAGCCTTTTGATTCAGGACTTTTTGTCAGCCTATAAATACGCCAGTAAATGGGTGGATTTATTTTACGATAACAAACATATGATTCCACTGAACCCTGTATTCTTTTTAAAGGGCAATCATTACTTGTTGGAGTCGCTTTTCTTTGTAAAATACGCATCGCAGTTTAGGGAAACCTTGGAGCGATTGGAGAATCAGGTGCAAGACCCTAAGTTTCCCAAAAATGACAACATAAGCTCATTGGCCTTTTTGTATATCAACACAAACAAATTGAACCTTCACTTTTTGGAGGGAACTTTTGACAAGGGCATTTATTTGGTGAATATCATCGAGTATGGCATCAAAAAACACAGACAACAAATAGATGAGCATCATGTGATGTTGCTCTATTACAAGATTGCATGTCTTTACTTTGGAAATGGGGACAACAAAAACTGTATTGCCTACCTCAAAAAGATAATTTCCAACAAAAAACTAAAGATGCGCGAGGATTTGATGTGCTTCGCACGAGTTTTGAGCCTTGTGGCACATTACGAAGCGGGTATGGATTATCATTTGGAAGTACAGCTTAAGAGCACGTACAAGTTCTTGCTGAAAATGAACGACTTGCACGAGGTTCAGAAAGAAATGATTAAGTTTCTCAGAAACCTTGGAAACATTTACCCTACCGATTTAAAAGGGGAGTTCCAAAAGTTGTACAATGAGTTAAAGAAATACGAGAACCATCCTTACGAGAAAAGGGCATTCTTGTATTTGGATATTCTTTCGTGGTTGGAAAGCCACTTGCAGAACAAGCCCGTAGGACAGATAATCAGGGAAAAAGCCTTGGCAATTACTCGCTAGCACAGGCGCTCCAAACGGGGTCTTCAGGTGGAGGTGCCAAAAATGACATGGGTTCTTTTTGCACGGGGTGTACAATTTCCAAACTTCTAGCATGTAGGTGGATACCGCCATCCTTGTTACTGCGGTCGGCACCGTATTTTAAATCCCCTTTAATGGAACAGCCAATGGCCGCCAATTGTGCCCTTATTTGATGGTGCCTGCCCGTTTTTAAGTCAATTTCCAACAAGAAGTAGCTGTCCAGTTTTTTTATGATCTTATAATCCAAAACAGCTTTTTTGCTATTGGGCACTTCTTTGGTGTGGGCATAGGATTTGTTTTGCTTGGGGTTGCGCACCAACCAATGGGTCAAGGTCCCGCTTTCTGGGACTGGGGGATTTTTCACAACCGCCCAATACATTTTTTTGGTTTCTCCTTGGGCAAACATCTTGTTGAGTCGGGGCAAGGCTTTGGATGTTTTGGCGAAAAGCACGATTCCCGAAGTAGGGCGGTCCAATCGATGCACCACACCCAAATACACATTGCCAGGCTTGTTGTATTTCTCTTTAATATATTGCTTTACCATTTCGCTGAGGGGGTCGTCGCCGGTTTTATCGCCTTGTACAATATCACCAACGCGTTTGTTGACGACAATTAAGTGGTTGTCTTCAAAAAGTATCTGAAGATTGGATTTATTGGAATGTTGCTTATTGTTAATAGCCAATTGCTAATCGTAATTTAGTAAGACTCTTCTTCATTAGGGAAATCCTGACTTTTTACATCATCCACGTATTGGGATATGGCATTGCTCATTTCATCATAAAGATTGAGATATCGCCTCAAAAATCTTGGATGGAACTCATGCGTCATCCCCAACATATCATGCACTACTAAAACCTGACCGTCTACGTGATTGCCAGCACCAATACCAATTATTGGAATGGAGACACTTTCTGCTACCTCTTTGGCCAGTTTTGCTGGGATTTTCTCCAAAACAATGGCAAAACAGCCCAATTTCTCCAATAATTTGGCGTCAGACTTCAATTTTTCAGCCTCTTCTTCTTCTTTGGCGCGTACAGTATATGTTCCAAATTTATAAATGGATTGTGGGGTAAGCCCCAAATGTCCCATCACGGGAATGCCTGCCTGAAGGATTCGTGTTACGGATTCCTTGATTTCACTGCCGCCCTCTACTTTAATGGCGTGGGCTCCACTTTCTTTCATGATCCGGATGGCCGAACGCAGGGCTTCCTTGGAATCGCTCTGGTAACTACCAAAAGGAATATCTACAACCACAAGTGCCCTTTTAGCAGCCCTGACCACGGAGGTGGCATGGTAGATCATTTGATCTAGGGTAATGGGCAAGGTGGTTTCGTGGCCCGCCATTACATTACTGGCGGAATCACCCACCAAAATGGCATCCACATTGGCGCCATCCACAATTTTGGCCATGGAATAATCGTAAGAGGTGAGCATACTGATTTTCTCACCGGTCTTTTTCATATCCACCAACGATTTTACCGTTACCCTTTTATATTCTTTTTTAGCTGTAGACATCGTATTTATATTTGATGGCTAAAAGTAAGCAGATTTGTTTAATTTAGGCTTCAATCAAAAAACTAATACCATGAGAAGACTGTTAAGTTGCGCAGTACTTTTTGCTTTGGGTACATTAGGATATGCCCAAGGACCCAATCCATCAAACGGAGGAGCTGAAAATCGGGTAAAGCAAGTGATCGAAACTTTTTTTGATGGTTTCCATAAGCAAGATTCAACCATTATCAAAAGCACTGTGGCCGACGAAATCGTATTGCAAACAACAGGAAGAAGCCATGAAGGAAAGACACTTTTTAAGACGGAAGAATTTTCAAAATTTTTAAAATCAATTGCCGGCATACCTGAAACTACCAAGTTTGAAGAAAAACTCACATCTTTTTCCATTCAAGTGGATAGAACTATGGCCAACGCATGGGTGGGTTACGAGTTTTGGTTGAACGGTAAGTTCAGTCATTGCGGTATCAATTCCTTCCAGCTCATCAATTTTGATGGGGAATGGAAAATCATCTACCTGATTGATACCAGGGGCAAGGAAGGTTGTATGGATTAACAATCACTCAAAAATACGCCTACGGCAAGCCCTCCTTCAGAGGTTTCCTTGTATTTGGAGCTCATATCCTTTGCGGTTTCCCACATGGTATTTACTACTTTGTCCAACGGTACCTTTACTTCACTTGGGTCTGTATCCAATGCCAATTCTGCTGCGTTGATGGCTTTAATGGCCCCCATGGCATTTCGTTCAATGCATGGAACCTGCACCAATCCTCCAATCGGGTCGCAAGTTAAGCCAAGATGATGCTCCATAGCGATTTCGGCAGCAATCAGTACTTGTTCGGGAGAACCGCCCATAAGTTCGGTGAGCCCCGCTGCGGCCATGGCCGAGGATACCCCAATTTCCGCTTGACAACCACCCATGGCTGCGGAAATGGTGGCACCTTTTTTAAAGATGCTCCCCACTTCGCTGGCGACCAATAAAAATTGTTTTACATCGTCAAAATTGGCATCGTGGTTTTCAATCACCATATAGTAGGTCAGAACGGCGGGGATTACACCTGCACTTCCGTTGGTGGGTGCGGTGACCACTCTTCCCAATGAAGCATTCACCTCGTTGACACTAAGGGCAAAACAGCTCACCCATTTAATGATCTGTCGGAATTTCACTTCTGTATCCCGGATGCTTTCCAACCATTCCTGTGGATTGGAGTAGGGGACGTCCCCTTTAAGTTTTTGATGCATTTCAAAAGCCCGCCGCTTTACGTTTAAACCGCCCGGTAGTTTACCTTCGGTGTGGCAGCCGATGTACATGGATTCCAGCATGGTGTTCCAAATTCTGGAAATTCCTTCGTTTATTTCTGGTTCCGTGCGCAGAGAAAGTTCGTTTTCCATCACAATTTGAGAGATGGACTTGTTTAGGGCATTACAGTGTTGAAGCAGTTCATTTCCAGTTCTTACAGGGTGAGGAAAGGTTTTAAAAGTTTCTTTGTTTTCTTTGGCGTGAATACGCTCTTCCTTCACCACAAATCCTCCACCGATTGAATAATAGGTTTCGGAGATTATTTCTCCGTTGGTCAGTTCGGCTTCAAACCGCATACCGTTGGCATGAAAAGGAAGGAATTCTTTCTTGAACACAATGTCATTCATAAAACTGAACGGAATCTCTCGCTTTCCACCAAAATTGAGTTTGTTATCGGCCTTGACGTCGTCTATTCTTCTTGAAATACTGTCAATATCAACAGTTTCAGGGTCAGTACCTAACAATCCCATTACCACGGCAATGTCAGTGGCATGTCCTTTTCCCGTGAGGCAAAGCGACCCGTACAGATACGCCTTAATGGATTGGACATCATCAAAAACCGCTTGTTCTTCAAGCTCAGCTATCCAACGTTCGGCGGCACGCCAAGGGCCCAAGGTGTGTGAGCTGGAGGGCCCAACACCGATCTTAAGCATATCAAACAAACTTATGCACTCCATAAACTCAATTTACAGTCTCAAATATAGGAAGCTAAAAGGGATAAAATGCGAATATTTAAATATCCAAATAGTTTTTTCAAAATTGATTAGAATACCTGCAATTTTTGCTTAGATTTTGAAAGGTTTTTATAATTGTATGACAGCTTGTCATATTCTTGGACGTGGCATAATCATTGACATTTTAAGAGCGAAACGAAAACGAATTTTTAAACAGATATAACTTTAGATACGATGAGCAAGATTATAGGTATAGACTTAGGTACGACCAACTCCTGCGTCTCTGTAATGGAAGGTAACGAGCCTGTGGTAATTCCAAATGCCGAAGGTAAGCGTACTACTCCATCGATGATTGCATTTGTTGAAGGTGGGGAGATCAAGGTCGGTGACCCTGCAAAAAGACAAGCCGTGACCAACCCTCACAAAACGATTTATTCCATTAAGCGATTTATGGGTAACAAGTACTCAGAATCCAGCAAGGAAGCCAAAAGGGTTCCTTATAAAGTGGTAAAAGGAGACAACGATACTCCTAGAGTGGATGTTGACGGACGCATGTACACACCTCAAGAACTTTCAGCGATGATTCTTCAGAAAATGAAGAAGACTGCTGAGGATTATTTGGGACAAGATGTAACCAGAGCGGTAATTACCGTTCCAGCATATTTTAACGATTCACAAAGACAGGCCACCAAAGAAGCTGGTGAAATTGCAGGTCTTACTGTGGAACGAATCATTAACGAGCCAACTGCTGCATCTTTGGCATACGGTCTCGATAAAAAGGACACAGACCAAAAAATAGTGGTATTCGACTTTGGTGGTGGTACGCACGATGTTTCCATTCTTGAATTGGGTGACGGTGTTTTTGAAGTATTGGCCACAGATGGTGATACCCACTTAGGTGGTGACGATGTTGACCAAAAAATTATTGATTGGTTGGCCGAAGAGTTCAAGAAAGATGAAGATATGGATCTTCGTGAAGACCCAATGGCGCTCCAGCGTTTAAGGGAAGCTGCAGAAAAGGCCAAAATCGAGTTGTCTTCTTCTGCACAGACAGAAATCAACTTGCCTTACGTTACAGCAACGTCTTCAGGACCAAAACACTTGGTAAGAACATTGTCCCGTTCCAAATTTGAGCAATTGATTGCCGATTTGGTAAGAAGAACAATCGAGCCCTGTGAGAAAGCATTGAAGTCTGCAGGACTTTCCAAAAGCGATATAGACGAGATTATCTTGGTAGGTGGTTCTACCCGTATTCCTGCGGTACAGGAAGCCGTTGAGAAATTCTTCGGTAAAAAACCATCCAAAGGTGTAAACCCAGATGAGGTGGTGGCCATTGGTGCCGCTATCCAAGGTGGTGTGTTGACGGGAGATGTAAAAGATGTACTTCTGTTGGATGTTACCCCACTTTCTTTGGGTATTGAAACTATGGGAAGCGTGTTCACTAAATTGATTGAGGCGAACACCACCATCCCAACCAAGAAATCACAGGTATTCTCTACCGCAGCGGACAATCAACCTTCGGTTGAAATCCACGTACTGCAAGGGGAAAGACCTATGGCGGCGGACAACAAAACTATTGGTAGATTCCACTTGGACGGTATTCCACCAGCACCAAGAGGTACACCTCAAATTGAAGTGACCTTTGATATTGATGCAAACGGAATCATCAAGGTTTCTGCAACCGATAAAGCTACTGGGAAGTCACAAGACATCCGAATCGAGGCATCTTCTGGATTGACCGAGGAAGAAATCGAAAAGATGAAAGCAGAAGCTGAGGCGAATGCCGAGGCGGATAAGAAAGCCAAGGAAACCGCTGATAAGCTGAACGAAGCCGATGCCATGATCTTCCAAACTGAAAAGCAATTGAGCGAGTTCGGCGATAAACTGTCCGACGACAAGAAAAAGCCGATCGAAGAGGCTTTGGAAGAATTGAAGAAAGCTTTTGAAGGCAAGGACTTAGCGGTTATAGAGCCAGCTTTGGAAAAAATCAACGAAGCTTGGAAAGTAGCTTCCGAAGAAATGTACAAAGCACAAGCTGAAGCACAAGGCGGCGCTGCGGGAGCAGGAGCTGCTGGAGCAGACGCAACCGGTGGCGATAGCGCTGGAAAGGGAGCCTCTGAAGGAGACAACGTGGAAGACGTTGACTTCGAAGAAGTGAAATAAGCTTACTTAATTTATATAAATAGAAAAACCCTGACGATTTCGTCAGGGTTTTTTGTTTAGTCGAAGTTTCCGGTTTAAGCCGCATTCAATTGCTGCATCTCCATCTCTTTGAGCTTGCGCAAAGCTTCGGATTTTGAATTCACGTTAAGCTTTACATAAATGTTCTGAATGTGGAAGTTGACTGCGCTGGGAGTAACAAAAAGCTTGTCAGCAATCATTTTATAGGTAAACCCCTGGGTAAGGAGTTCAATGATTTGGTTTTCCTTTTTCGAGAACACCTCAAAAGACTTTGTTTGGAAAGAACCGATGATTTTTTTGGCTACATCCAGTTCCAAAGCAATGCCGTGTTGGTTAAGCGTGTCCAAAGCATTGAACAATCTGTCTTTGGTCATTGGTTTGATCAGGTAGCCGTTAGCTCCATTTTTAAAGGCTTCTTTAATGAGTTTGAAGTCGTTTTTTTGGCTCATAACCAATACCTTTAGGTCTTTGTTTTTACGATAAAAGTACTCAAGACCGTCAATGCCCGAAATTCCATTGAGCATAGCTTCGCAGATAATAATATCTGGATGTGAGCGTCCAAAATTGGACAACAAGCCTTGAACCGAACTGAAAGTGCCGAGAAGTTCGTAAGCTTCGTTTTCCTCAAAATACTGATTGTAAATGCCGCCGATAGCATCATCATTGTCGATAATGGCAATTTTTAATGGTTTTTTTTCCATGATAAGAAAGATTTGGGGGATTAATACTTTTACATAATTGTATTGTAGGTTAAGTTTTAGGACATAATGTTGTCCTGCTTCACATTATTGAAGTTGGGATAAACAAATGGAAAACCATTGCTTTGCGCTTTGGAGCAAAAACAATCACAGATCCATTTAAAAGTTTACTTCAATAATGGGTGTAATCCCTAAAAAGGGATTGACTGCTATAATTTGTGTTTAGTTGAGGTGTTGCCTCATCAAAAAAAGTAAGGTAAAAAGAGGTTTTGGGACGCCTTTTTTTCGAGTGTTGTAGTTCTTGTTCATGACATAATAGATTTGGGATTGTATTATTTCAAGGGTTAAATTAGAATTTTTTAACAATTGAAAGTGATTTTTGTAGTTATTTTCGTTCAAATGCACTTCTGAAAGATTCGGTTTGCTTGAAATTAAGAAGGGTAGGAGCTATCTTTTAAACTCTAAATAATTGTATTTCAGATTTTTTGCATAAAAAAATAGGATGCCGTCCCATCAGCATCCTATTCTTGGTGTAAATCGGTCAGATTGAAATAATACAACCCGCTTTCTATGATAGTCTGTCAGTTTCCCCCTGTCTTTCTTATCATTGCCATGAGTGTTTCTAAGTTCGGCTATGAAACAACATCATAAGACACTTTTCAGGTTTTTTTGACCGATTCAATAAGTAGTTTATTCTTCGTCTTGGAATGAGGTACCTACATATTCGTAGGCCTCATTGTTCATAACAGTCTCTAGTTCCTCATCGTTCTTAGCAACATCGTTGTATTGATCCTGCTTCTTTGAACGTCCATAAGCAACAGTATATTGTGATATGGTGTTGTTGAATCCTCTGTTGGATACTACAAACCCTAATTTTTTCTCTGGGCTCAATTGAATGGCATACTCATCGCTATTGCTGTTGATGTGCGCACCTAAGTTTACAGCTGTGGTAAGCGTGTTCTTGACCACTTGCGAAGCATAAAGGTCCAATCCGCCATATCCACCTCTTCCTTCGGAGGCAAAGAACAATAAGGTTTCGTTGTATATGCTAGGGTAAAGCTCGTCTTCTTTGGTGTTTACCTTTGGTCCAAGATTTTTAGATACACCAAGGCTCCCATCTGCAGCGATATCGGCTACATAAATGTCGTATTTTCCAAAAGTTCCCTTCATGTTGGATGCAAAGAACAAGCGAGATCCATCGGCAGTAACTGTTGGGTGTTTGGCCGAATAATATTTTGGACATACATCCAATTTCGTAATATTGGTCCATTCGCCATTTACTTTCTCGGCACGGTAAACATGGTACACCAATTCTTTTTTGGAGAACACACCATAAAGGGGCTTTTCGTAAACACCCTTACTAAAGTATGCCGTTTTTCCGTCTTCGGTAATGGACATGTTTGGTTCGTATCCATCAATAGAGGAAACACTACCATTCATAGTGTCGTTGATTATTTTTTCATTAGCCTGTGCAAAAGTAGGTTGACTGGCTAGTATTGTTCCTGAAACAAGTAGACTGTAAATAATAGATCGTGTCATGATGTATAGATTTGGGGGTTAATACATTACAAAGGTCAAAAACAATTGGAGCGAATACTTATCAATTTTTCACAGGTTTTTACTTTTAACGACGAAAAAGTGTATTTCAACGAATATTTTTTCGACGTTTAACACATCTAAATCATTTAAAATGCGTTTGAACGTTCTTTTGTGTGTTTTAACGGGCTGATTTAATTATAGAAATAAAGGTCAATTTTGTCAGCATAAAGGTTTTGTATATGTATTTTGATGGTATCCACGATATTTTTTGCATTTTAAATCATACAAATTGAATTAACTTCGCTTTTTTTGATAAATACCTTCTATTATTTGGAAGCTATTTTCATAAACTTTTTAAAGTAACCCCAAACCTAGATAGTACCTCCATTGAATATTACCATTGAAAATATCATCTTAATCGGTTCTGTACTCTTACTGATCAGTATTTTGGCTGGTAAAACGAGTTATCGTTTTGGTGTACCCACCCTTTTGTTGTTTTTGACCATAGGGATGCTTGCGGGGTCGGACGGTATAGGTGGTATTTATTTTGACAACCCAAGAATTACACAGTTTATCGGCGTGGTCTCCCTAAACTTCATTCTTTTCTCAGGAGGCCTGGACACAAACTGGCAATCGGTAAAACCCGTACTTCGAGAAGGAATTGCACTTTCAACCGTAGGTGTATTGCTCACGGCGGTGGGTCTGGGGTATTTTGTTTATTTGATTACCGACTTTGGCCTTTATGAAAGTTTGTTGTTAGGTGCCATTGTATCATCTACCGATGCCGCTGCGGTTTTTTCCATTTTAAGGGGTAAGAATCTGGCTTTAAAAAAGAACTTAAGGCCCACCCTGGAACTTGAGAGTGGAAGTAACGACCCCATGGCCTATGTACTTACCATTGCTTTTTTGACGCTTGTACAGTTCCCCGAGAAAAATATTGTATCTGTTTTGCCCATGTTTTTCCTTCAAATGATATTGGGTGGAGCGGCAGGATTCCTATTTGGGAAACTCAGTAAAATTATAATAAACAAGATTAGGTTGGATTTTGAGGGACTTTACCCCGTGCTTACCATAGCCCTAATGTTCATTACCTTTTCCGCAACGGATTTTATAGGAGGCAATGGTTTCTTGGCCATTTATATATGTTCGGTTTACTTGGGCAATCAAAATTTAATTCACAAGAAAACCATTATGCGAATGTTTGATGGCTTGGCTTGGTTAATGCAAATTGTACTTTTCCTAACATTGGGGTTATTGGTATTTCCCACTCAAATTGTTCCTTATATGGGAATAGGTTTGTTAATCTCTTTGTTCCTGATTTTTGTCGCCCGTCCGTTGGCGGTTTTTATCTCCCTTATGCCATTTAGGATGAAGCTGAGGCGAAGGTTTTATATTTCCTGGGTAGGTTTGCGTGGAGCAGTACCCATTGTATTTGCCACCTACCCACTTTTGGCGGGTATTGAAAAGGCCAACATTATATTCAATATTGTGTTTTTTGTCTCTTTGACCTCGGTACTGATTCAAGGTAGTACGTTGTCCATTGTGGCAAAATGGTTGCATGTTGGGCTGCCCGAAAGTGCCAAGCCCCTTTCACCAACGGACGAACTGTTGTCCGAGCACCCCAAAGCCATCATGAAGGAAATTACGATTGGGGAATCGTGTCCGGCCATGGGGGAGAAAATCGTAAACCTGAACTTTCCCAAAAAAGCGATCATTGCAATGATAGTGCGTGATGGCAATTACATTACCCCAAATGGGTTAACAGAGATAAAGGCAAATGATAAATTGGTGGTACTTACGGACAAACCAGAGATCTTGGAGAAAGTTTACGCATCACTCGCATTGTCCAAATCTGAAGCTTTGGATGGCATCGAGGATTGATTTTTTTCTTTGCACTGCATAGCATTTATAGTTTTTATTTTGAAGATTTATTAATTGTATTAAATTTGCAGCTTCAAAAAATGAGCAAGTCCTCAGTTACATATCATTTTGTATTGCCAGTGGCGACTCCGCCCTAAAGCATCTCCCTTATTGGACATCATCGTCCAAAGCATTTTCAGTATAATATTTTTTACCTCATACGGTTTTGACCGTTTGGTCTTGACCATCATCCACGATTATTATGAAACAATATTTAAAACTATTTGATTTTTCACAGAAAGTAAACTATAAGACCGAGGTGCTTTCAGGGCTTACCGTTGCCATAGCATTGGTTCCCGAAGCTGTGGCTTTTGCCTTAATTGCGGGCTTGTCCCCCTTGGTCGGGCTGTACGCCGCTTTTGTCATGGGATTGGTGACCTCTATTTTTGGTGGTAGGCCAGGGATGATCTCTGGGGCAACAGGTGCCGTTGCAGTAGTCATTGTTGCTTTGGCAAGTAGTCACGGAGTAGAATATGTGTTTGCCACAGTGGTATTGGCGGGTATCCTTCAAGTCCTTGCTGGGACTTTGAGGCTGGGTACGTTAATGCGATTGGTGCCATTACCTGTGGTATATGGTTTCGTAAATGGTCTGGCCATCATCATCTTTATGTCCCAATTGGATCAGTTCAAGGGTCCCTCAGGTAATTGGCTCACAGGCAATGCACTGTACATTATTTTGGGACTTGTGGTTTTGACTATGCTGATCATCTGGGGGCTGCCCAAGATCACGAAGGCATTCCCGGCATCCTTGGCCGCTATTTTGGTGGTTTTTGGTATTGTGGTCGCTTTTGGTATAGATACCAAGACGGTTGGGGACATTGCATCCATAAAAGGTGGATTTCCCCCGTTCCATATCCCTGAAATTCCCTTCACATTGGAAACCTTGACGCTTATTTTTCCCTATGCGGCCATTGTGGCCGGTGTTGGTTTGATAGAAAGCTTGCTGACCTTGGAACTTATCGACGAGATTACCGAGACCAGGGGGCGTACCAACAAAGAGGCCGCTGCACAAGGGGTGGCGAATATCGTTTCTGGACTGTTCTCTGGAATGGGCGGATGTGCCATGTTGGGACAAAGTTTGATCAACATATCCAACGGGGCGCGTGCTCGACTATCCGGAATTATTGCTTCAGTAGCACTGCTTATCTTTATCATGTTCGGCGCACCCTTGATAGAAAAATTGCCCATGGCCGCCTTGACCGGGCTAATGATAATGGTGGCCATCGGAACGTTTGAGTGGGTAAGCTTTAAAGTGCTCGATAAATACCCCAAATCGGATATCATCGTCATGGTCATCGTGATACTTGTAACGGTATTTTTGCACAACTTGGCCCTTGCCGTTTTAATCGGGGTCGTGATATCTGCTTTGGTCTATGCCTGGGGCAACGCCAAACGCATCCGTGCCAGAAAACGAATCGACGAAAAGGGCATCAAGCATTACGAAATTTATGGCCCCCTGTTCTTTGGTTCCATTAAAATGTTCAATGAAAAGTTCGACGTGCTCAACGACCCCAAGGAAATCATCATCGACTTTAGGGAAAGCCGTATTGTGGATATGTCTGCAATCGAGGCGGTGAACAAGCTTACCGAACGGTACCACAAAGTGGACAAAAAGGTATATATTACCAATCTATCGAGCGCGAGTCATAAGCTGTTGATCAAGGCAGACAAGATGATCAATGTCAATGTCTTGGAATAACCAGCGGGTGGCTGTCTCAAACGATAAGAGTGTGAAAGATGCAGCCCTTTGGGAGGCCGAACGTCGCTAAAGAAAGCTGAAATTGGTACTGGGCAAGGTCAACAAAACGGATTTTGGCATTTGACGTATATGCAGGTGGCCCATTCCCGAAGGCCGCCTTATGATTCGCCCTGAGAGTGTACTCTGCGTAAAGTGCGCTATATGAGCTTACCCGATTTTTGTTCCATTTTTCACTTCCCTTTCCGGTTGGATCAGCGTTACCTCCCCATTTCCGCCAACACCTCCTAAAACAAGACACTCGCTCATTATGTTGGCAATTTGTTTAGGGGGAAAGTTGACCACGGCCACTACTTGTTTTCCTGAAAGTTCGTCAGGGGTGTATAGCTTTGTGACCTGCGCAGAGGTTTTTCTTTTGCCGATGTCGCCAAAATCGATGATCATTTTATAGGCAGGATTTCTCGCTTCCTGAAAAATTTCAGCTTCAATAATGGTTCCTATTCGCATCTCTACCTTTGTAAAGTCACTCCAAGATAGATCGTAGGGTATTTTCTTGCCCATTTTCAAATAATTTATCCCAAAAGTAAAAAACAGGACCAACGGGGTATTATAAATCAGAATAATTATTGTGAGGAATATGGGAACGGTGCAGCCAAACCAAAATCACACAGCAAACAAAAGTAATCCATGCGAGAAGGAACAATGTGCCTCCATCGTTTTGGACAACTACCCCTAATTTGGTAAAATGCAAAAAAATGGCACCGCCCATTATAAAAATACCCAACAACGCGCCCAGCCAAGTGGTTTTAGGGACAAAAATAAGAATGGCCACTATAAGTTCCAATATGCCCAAGCCTATTCGTCCCCAAGGCTCTAGTCCCAATGTTTTAAAAATATAAACGGATTCGGGGGCTGCGGAAAACTTATAAAATAAGGTCTGTAATAAGATAACTGCAGGGATAATTCTCAAAATTGTAGTTGCTATGGACTTAATTGTCATAATATTATTGATTGGTTTATTTGGTGAATTGGTCGTTGTTTTATCGTTTAAATAACCTTTATCTAAGAAGTATGGGGAAATGAGGGGCAACTTTTAAACGCAGGAATTAGAAATACTTTCTTTTAAAAAGTTAATTTTATCGGCATGAAATATTTGTTCAGAGCCTCAATATTGCCCGTATTTTTTTTGATGTCCTGCTCGCAGGAAGTATGGTTGACAGGCACTTTAAACATGACGGATGGAGCCGATTGGAAGCCGATGGTATATTTGGTGCAACCTGAAAAATTTAATGAAATCGGGCAAAGCTTTACAGCCCAAATCTTGGATTCGGCCAAAGTAAATGGCAAAGGCCAATTTCAATTTGTGAATTCGCCGGGATTTCAAGAGCCAGTATTGCTTAAAGTCGTGGTCCAAAGAAAGAATGAAAAGTTTCCCAATAGGTTGATTAACCAAAACCCTGAAACAGATAATTATTTTCCATTGGTTTACGAACCCAATGCTAAAATTAAAATAGATGCAGCTATGGCTAGTTTTCAAAGTTCTTTTTCCTTGGAGCAGCCGTCTCAGGCAAATAAAGCCATGCTGCAATTAAGGGACCAGCGAATGGCCGCTTTTAAAAAGTATTTAAAAGGGAAAGCAAGCGAACAAAATTTTGATGACAATTTATTGGAGCGCGAAAAAAATCTCCGTTCTTATCAAGAAGAGTTAATCCATTTTTCGGATTCCACTGAAGAATTATTACCAGCTTTGATGGCCTTGCGGTGGGCAAGTCCCGAAGGGGATTATGAACGCATTGCTGAATCTGTTTATGCACAGGCCCAAAAATGGAATGCCATATTCCCTGAACATGATTGGGTAAGGGAACTTGTTTCCGTGACCGATAAGGGAGAGCTTCCCATTTTGATCGGAGATACAATGCCCGAGTTACAATTCCCTATGAAGAATGGGGAAGATGTTTCATTGCAAGAACTAATCAATGGTAAGAAATTAATTCTGCTGGATGTTTGGGCATCTTGGTGTGCTCCATGCAGGGTGGAGAACCGAGATATTTTGGTGCCCCTTTGGGAAAGATATAACTCCCAAAATTTTCAGATTGTTGCTTATGCTTTGGAAAGCAGCAAAAAAGCATGGGAAAATGCCATTGAGAAGGACGGAGCCCACCGATGGTTGCATGCTTCTCATTTGGAGGGCGATCAAAATCCTTTTATGGATGCATTGCGTTTAAAAACGATTCCGGCTAATTTTCTACTGGATGAAGAGGGCAGGGTACTGGCAAAAAACCTTCATGGGAAGGATTTGATTGATTTTGTGGACGATTATATGGAGAAGAATTAAACTATCAATCTTTTAGATTGACTTTTTTTAAAATAAAAAACCCCGATAATTATCGGGGCTCTTCTATAATTAAATCTAGAATTTATTAGTTGCCACCATCGGTAGAACCATCATCAGTATTTTCACCTTCGGTAGCTTCAGGATCCACTTCCAATACAAAATCTTGAGTGGTAATGTTGGCAGCATCAACCTGTACATCCAATGTGTCGCTTGCCAAATAACCATCAAGCTCAGCTACTACTTTGTACATACCGGCCTTAAGTCCAAGGATGGCATAGTTGCCATCTACATCGGTAAAGGAGGTTGTATTCAAGGTATCTGCAGCAATTACAGAGATTTGGGCGCCTTCCAAGGCAACTGACGCTTCTTCTTCAACGGTACTTACATTACCAGAAAGTGTACCCGAGGTAGAAAGGTTACTTGCTTTGATCACTGGGGTAAAATTGAATCCGTTGATTCCTGCTGGCGTGCTAATGTCACCTTTGGCAACAAAGGATTGACTTACATCAAAATCCAACAACAAATCGGAAGAAAGGCCACCGGCAACCGTGATGGCTGGGTCAACAAAAACCTTTATTCCAGAGGCATCACCACTAGGAACTTTTAAATCGTAAACGGTTCCATCGGTCAAAACCACATTTACTCCCTTTACATAAATACGAATTAGGTCGTACGACCCTGTGGGAACATCTATCTCCGCCAATTTTTCTGTTAATCCATTGGTAAGTTCCAAAAGGTTTACTTCAATTTCTTCTTCCATTAGTGTAATGAAAGGAGAACCATCGTCGTCATCGGCATCATCATCATCAGAGTTGTCATCATCATCAGAGTTGTCATCTGAGTTATCGTCGGAACTATTGTCTGAATCATCTTCAGAATCATCGTTCATATCATCGGAATCGTCTTCATCGCCGTCCACTAGGCGAGCTTCAACTTTATAAACGGTTACATTGGCCTCGGCCATTAGTTCATAGGGAAAAGGAGCATCCGTTAATTGTACCGATAATGTACCGGTACTTTCAGCATTTCCTGATCCTTGACCTTCACCATCTGAGCAGCCCATTATAATCAGGGCCAGCGTCATTAGTAAACTAAAAATTAACTTTGTTCTCATAGTATGGGGTTTTTAAATTTTTCAGGGCATAACTATCCCTGTTCTGATTTTATATGTATAAAACAACCAAAGGTTAAAAAACCCTACTTTTTAATGAAAAAAAATTTTTTTATCGATAAAAGGCACTTAAAAACCTTATGAGAAATGCTTTATTCTGCAACATTAATTTTTGTAGATAAAGTTGGGAGCTTGTTGATATTGAAAGGTGGTATCGGTCAAAATTTCCATTTCCTTTGTTTCCCAATTCATCAAACCAATATGAAACTGTTGTTCATCATCAAAAAGTTCCATGGCCAGCCATTTACCATCTGGGCTCCAATCATGCCATCCTTCGTTCTCGCTATTTTCTGTCAATTTCCATGTTTTATTGCCATCTAAGCTCACGGCATATAAACTGTACTTTCCGTTCTGTTTGCTTTGATAAGAGATGAAGTTTTCTGTAGGGTGTAATTTTGGGGCTCCCGCTCTGTAATCAAACTTCCCTGCAGTGGTGTCCTTTTGGGGGTAATGGGTCAATTGTTTAAGGTTTTGGCCGTCTTCATCTATAATATATAGTTCCTCATCAAAACCATCAATATGTTTTTCCACAGCTTTGCCGCCCCTAAACACTATTTGCTTTCCATCATTAACGAACAAAGGGTCTGCGGCAAAAGGTAAACCGGTATCCAACCGATTGATGATTTTCCCATTTCTGTCAAGAATATAAAATGTGGATTCGGTAATCAGTTTTGGCTTTACAATGAGTTCATCTCCATCTTTTCTAGAGCTCATCCAGCTATCGGCCAATTCCAAATCGCTGACTTTCTTTGGATTTTCTCCTTTAAAGTTGCTTTTGTACAAAAAATAGCAACGCTTGCAGGCACCTCTGTCAGAAATAAAATACAAAGTGTCCTCGTAAGAATAATAGGTCCACTCTACATTATAAAGGTCTGTGATGTTTTTTTTGTTGGAACCATCAAGATTCATAGAGTAAACCTCGTAATTATCAATATCAACATCCCTTAAAACATTGTAAACCAGCCCCAATTCTTGTGGGGAAGTGTCCTTTTTTGAATTACAGGACAGCAGTAACACTAGAATTCCGAGAATAGTAACTCCTTTACCCATGATGAAATTAGTTTGTTTAAAGTTTTTAGGGGTTGAATTTACTAAACTCTTAGAATTTTTAAAATGATGTTTGACCTTATGCTCTAGCGCTACTGTAGTATTTCTTTTTTAACCAGAATGAAACCTTTACCAATAAAATGAGTGCAGGCACCTCTACCAATGGACCGATTACCCCAGCAAAGGCCTGTCCGGAATTTAAACCAAATACGGCAATGGCAACCGCAATGGCCAATTCAAAATTGTTTCCCGCAGCTGTGAACGCCACTGAAGCCGTTTTGTCGTATTCGGCACCCATTGCTTTGGTGGTGAAAAATCCGATAATGAACATCAAGGCAAAATAAATCAATAACGGCACGGCTATGATCAAAACATCCATAGGAATTTCAACGATCAATTCACCTTTTAACGAAAACATGATTACAATGGTTAACAAGAGGGCAATCAATGTAATAGGAGAAATAACAGGGATAAACTTTTCCGTATACCAAGCTTCGCCTTTTAGCCTCACCAGAATTTGTCGACTCAAAATTCCCATTATAAATGGAATTCCAAGATAAATGGCCACGCTCTCGGCAATGGTTCCGATGGAGATGTCGACGATAGCCCCATCAAACCCAAAATAGGGTGGGAGTACGGTGATGAAAATCCAAGCGTAAAAGCTATAGGCAAATACTTGAAAAACACTGTTCAACGCCACCAATCCTGCGCCATATTCGCTGCTGCCTTCGGCCAATTCGTTCCAGACCAGCACCATAGCGATGCACCGAGCCAAACCAATTAAAATAAGTCCGACCATGTACTCTGGATAATCCCGTAAAAAGATAATGGCCAAAGCAAACATTAAAATAGGGCCTACAATCCAATTCAAAATGAGTGAAATGGACAAGATTTTGGTGTTTTTGAATACCTTGGGCAGCAAGGAGTATTTCACCTTCGCCAAAGGCGGGTACATCATTAAAATTAATCCAATGGCAATGGGAATATTTGTTGTTCCACTGCTGAAGGAGTTGACAAAATCGGGAAAACTTGGAAAAAAGTAACCGATTCCAACCCCAAATATCATCGCCACAAAAATCCAAAGGGTCAGGTTTCTATCTAAAAAGCTCAATTTTTTGGTTGCCATTACTTTTTTATTTGGGAAAAGACATAAAACATTTCGGTAGCGATTTGTTTGCTTCGCTCGCTGTACTTTTCAGCTTGTTGGGATGTGCCGTCAAACGCTTTGGGGTCTTCGTAAGTGATTGGAATCCGTTTTTCGGCTCCGGGCACAAACGGACACCCTTCGTCAGCCTGAGAGCAGGTCATTATGGCTGCAAAATCCGATTTCGGGTTGAAATCATCATCCATTCTTTTGGAAAAACCTATCACGGGATGTTCATTCTCCGAAAACTTGATGCTGTACACGGGGTCCTTTCCTTCGGAAAGTGTCTTTACCTCAAAACCAGTGTTTGCCAAGGTAGACGCCACCATTGGGAATAGGGCGGTAGCTTCTGTTCCTCCAGAGTAGCAGGTAACGTTTTCTATTCCAAATTGATGCGCCATGGTCTGTGCCCAGATTTGGGACAAATGGCTCCGCCGGGAATTGTGCGTACAGATAAAATTGATGTGTATGGATTTTCCGTCATCTACCTTTTGCTGGATGTAACCAACAAGCGACGATAAGGTTTGTTTTCGCTCTACTGTGATGGATTGTGTATCCAAATTGGAGACAAAATCGGTCAATACTTTAAAAAGTGCCATATTGTTTTGGGTGTTATAAATTTATAGAAGCTCCCCTCTCAAGTCTCCCCAAGAGGAGAAGTTTCCCTCCTTTGGAGAGCCTGTCCCGAACCTGTTTCGGGAGATTAAGGGAGTACTTGATACCGGATACGACAAAGAATTTTCTTTCTTTAAACCTATGGACCTCAAGTCCAGAGTGTTTTAGTGGGATTAGCAGCATCCGCCCTCTGGGGTGCAGCATTCGGAAGTTTGTAATTCGGACAATTTTACTTTGGGCTTTTCGTCCGGCACACCACATTTGTCCTTGGCCAAGCAATCGGTTTGTTTGGTGGTCAATAAAAAGTTGGTTCCGTCAAAATCAAGAGAAAACTTCTCAATCGTCCGTCCTTGGTACTCCACTTCCACCTCTAAATCGCCAATATCCAAGGTTTTTTCGGATAGGTCAATAATGTTCGCCAATTTTTCAGGATGAAGTCTATGGTCGTAATCGTTGGCATTCCAAAGTTGAAAATTCACTACTTCTTCATTGCGGACCGTACCACCACAATCAATAAAATGTTTTGTTATTTTACCCACTTCGGTAACATGAAAATGATTGGGGACCAATTCGCCGTTAGGTAATTGAAAGGCTATGACATCCAATTGTTGCAAGGCTGATTTTACTTCTTCTAACTTCATGATTATATATATTTATTGTAATATTACGATTAATAGATTCAAATTTTTTTAACAACACTCTTTTGGGGCAAGGTCTTGGTTCAAGAAATCGGACATTACCGTTTTCATCTTTTCCCAATTATCAGTATCAATACAATAACAAACGCTGGTGCCTTCAACGTTGCCTTTGATCAACCCCAACTGTTTCAGTTCTTTTAAATGTTGTGAAATGGTAGGCTGGGCCAAACCAATTTCCTCTACTAAATCCCCACAAACACAGGCGTTCAGTTTAAACAAGTACTGCAATATGGCGACACGGGCAGGGTGGCCAAAAGCTTTGGCGTACAGTGCAATTTGGTTCTGCTTATCGGTGAATATTTCAGTCTTGGTTAACCCCATTCTTTAATAAAATGTTCATTGCAATATTACGATTAATAGCTGAAGAGCCAAAAAAAATTGAAATTTATTTCATAATGGTTTAAAAAAAGTAATGAATTCGCTGTTATTCTTATTAAATTGCGATATGCATATCTGTATATAACGATAACAATTTGTCTCTGACCGAAAAAATATATCTGGATTATAATGCAACTACTCCCACGGCCACGGAGGTAGTGGAGGCCATGCTACCTTATTTCACCCAGGATTTTGGTAATGCAAGTAGCGACCATTCCTTTGGGTGGTGTGCCGATGATGCGGTAGAGACTGCGCGCAACCAAGTGGCAAAACTTGTGAGCTGTAGACCTACAGAGATAACTTTTACTTCGGGCGCAACGGAAGCCGCGAACTTGACCTTGTTTGGGTTTTGCAAGCGGAACAGGGGTAGAGGCAATCATATTATTACATGTAAAACAGAGCACAAAGCCGTACTCGAATGTATGGAAGCGTTGGAAGCCGATAGATTTGAGGTCACCTACCTAGATGTGGACAACAATGGAAATATTGATTTGAACGAGTTGGAAGATTCCATAAAGTCGTCTACAATTTTAGTATGCATCATGTTGGCCAACAACGAAACAGGCCTGATTCACCCTATAAAATCCATTGCGGAGATAGCACATGCAAAGCAGATACCGGTACTATCGGACATTACACAGGCTGTTGGTAAAATCCCCGTTAATCTTCAGGATTTAGGAATTGATTTGGCCATTTTTTCGTCTCACAAGCTATATGGTCCTAAAGGGGTCGGAGCACTTTATCTGAACAAAAACAACAAAATATCAATTGCGAAACATCTTTTCGGAGGAAATCACGAAAAAGGAATTCGACCAGGAACTTTGAACGTACCTGGAATAGTCGGTTTTGGAAAAGCTTGCGCCTTTGCCCAACAAAGCCTTGAAGAAAATCACCAAAAGCAATTAAACTTGCGAAACCAATTGGAGCAAGAGCTTTTGACTATCGAGGGCGTAACAATTAATTGCAATGTAGGGGAACGGTTGCCCAATACAACCAACGTTTCTTTTTCAAATATGGATGGTTCTAAATTGCTGCGGTATCTCAATAAGTTGGCTGTATCTCGAGGTTCTGCCTGTAATGCAAACCTTGTGAAACCATCGCACGTGCTAAAAGCTATGGGATACGATGATGCAACTGCTTTGGCGAGCTTACGTATCAGTACAGGGAGTAACACAACTTCTGAAGATATTGAGAAAGCTGTGTCAGAAATCAAAAAAGCCGTCAACCAGCTAAAAACGGTCACGTTATGAGGGAACTGGACATTATCATATCACGCTATTCATCCTTGAAATCACAGCACATTCCCTGCGTATTGGCCACTGTGGTTCATGTTGATGGTTCATCGTACCGTAGACCGGGCGCACGAATGTTGGTAGACGAATACGGGAATATCACCGGGGCCATCAGCGGTGGCTGTTTGGAGGGCGATGCACTCAGAAAGGCACTTTACGCCCTGGATAGACAAGAAAACAAATTGGTCACCTACGATACCAGCGATGAAGATGATGCGGTAATCGGGGCACAATTAGGTTGCAACGGGATCATTCAAGTGCTTTTTGAGCCCATTGATTATACCGATCAGCACAATCCCTGTGAACTTTTACGCAATGTCATTGAAAAGGAAGTTCCCGTAGCAATTTCGGTTGTTTTTGATTTGGACAAAAGCCAGAAACAACTAGGAACCATTTCAGTTGCTGACATAAAAGATGCAGTTGCGGGCAAGCCAATCCCTGACGATTTACAAAAAGCTTTGCTTTTAAAAAGCAAAGAGGTCATAAATAAGGGAAATTCCTGTTTTGGAGTGCTAGAGATTAATGGTAAAAAGTATTATATATTTATTCAGATGCACCTGCCACCGGTAAACTTGGTTTTGGTGGGAGCAGGCAATGATGCGCAAATTTTAGCACAACAAGCAGAGTTGTTGGGTTGGAACGTTGTTGTGACGGATGGTCGCCCCACCCATGCCAACAAAGATCGTTTTGTGGGCGCGTGCCAAGTGATTGTTACCAAGCCCGAAGAAACACTGGCAAGCATCAAAATAGACCAGCGTACTTGCTTTGTGTTGATGAGCCACAATTACAATTATGATTTGTCCGTACTTAAACTGTTATTGGGACAGTCGGAGATACCCTATATCGGTATACTGGGGCCGTTAAAAAAATACAATCGTATGCTCAACGAGCTGGCGGACGAAGGTGTTGAAGTTTCCAAAGCGGATTTAAGCAAAATCCATGCTCCCGTGGGACTGGAAATTGGTGCAGAGACACCAGCAGAAATTGGGTTGTCCATTCTTGCGGAGATTCAAAGTGTATTGAAGAACAAAACCCCCCGACCCTTAAAGCAAAAAAACGAACCCATTCACAATAAGGAACAAAACAAATTTCAAAAAATATCCATTTGAGCGCAGAAGGAAACATAGCGGTAGTTGTTTTGGCAGCTGGAGGCTCGTTAAGATTGGGTCGACCCAAACAGTTGGTGGAATTCAAAGGAAAGACCCTCTTGGAACAGACCATGGATAAAGTGGATATGTTGGGATTTCAGACTAAAATATTGGTGCTGGGTGCAAATCAAGAGCGCATTCAAGAAAAGATAAAGTTCGATGGTTTTAAAGTAGCTATCAACAAAGATTGGGAGCAGGGAATGGCATCAAGTATAAAAGTGGGGTTGGAAGCTTCGCTTTCCAAGGAAAATGAACTCGACCACGTACTATTTTTGGTGTCCGACCAGCCCTTTTTGGAGCAAACCAATCTCATTAAATTGGTACATACCCAATTGACCAAAAATCCAAAAGCAACGTATTCCAAATATGGAGACAACATTGGAGTGCCTGCTATTTTTGGTAAGACTACTTTTCCATTGTTGTTGAGTTTAAAAGGAGACGAAGGCGCCAAAAAGTTAATTCACATGGACAATTTTGATTTTTGCACCGAAACATTCCAAAAGGGTGGGTTTGATGTGGACACCGAAGAAGATGTACAGCAATTAAAGAAGATGCAAGCATGAAAGTGATGGTAAAATATTTTGGTTTGGTGGCGGAAGCGGCAGACAAGTCCGAAGAAGTTTTGGAGCTCAATGGAGCGCTCACGGCTTCGGAATTAAAAGCACAATGTCTGAATGGACTAGCCATTGCGGACAAAGATTCCGTACAGATTGCGGTAAATCAAAATTTGGATAATAAAATAATCATAAAAGATGGGGACGAAGTGGCCCTGTTGCCACCGTTCGCAGGAGGATGAGCAGATACGATAGACAAATAAAACTCAAGGAAGTAGGGCCAGATGGTCAGGAAAAGCTTCACAATGCCAAGGTGCTGATTGTTGGTGTTGGAGGTTTGGGCTGTCCCGCTGCGATGTATTTAACTGGAGCAGGAGTAGGCAAAATCGGTCTGATGGATCACGACAAAGTCGATATGTCCAATTTACACAGGCAAGTGTTGTTCCTTGAATCGGATGTGGGGAGGCCCAAAGCAGTGGTGGCCAAAGAACGTTTGGAAAAGCAAAACAGCGAGTTAGAGTTTGAAGTATACAAGGAGCCGTTGACGATTGCGAACGCCGAGGACATCATCAAGCAATACGATGTTGTCTTGGACGGCACGGACAATTTTGAAACCAAGTATCTTATCAACGATGCTTGCATACTGGCCGATAAACCTTGGGTGTTTGCCTCCATTTACAAAAATGAGGGGCAGCTATCAGTATTCAATTACAAAAACGGTCCAACTTACCGATGTGTATTCCCCAAAAGCACCCGACAGAACATCAGTTGTGAGGCTACGGGAGTATTAGGTGTGTTACCAGGCATTTTGGGCACTCTTCAGGCCGCAGAAGCACTCAAAATAATTCTTGGGGTGGGTGAGGTGCTGTCATGCAAGCTAAAGTTGATCAATATGATGCGGGGCAGCGAGCAGACCATCAAAATAAACAAGCGCCCCGAAGAAATAGAAAAAATAAGGAAAGAAGGGATATCCCCTGTTTATATTGATTGCGATTTAAAAAATGCAGAACACTGGTATCTTGATGTGCGCGAAGTATTCGAGCAGCCCAAACCAAAAGGTAAAAAAGTGTTGAACATCCCTTTGAGTGATTTAATATCGCGACACAATGAAATACCGAACAATCAGGACGTATTTGTGTTCTGCCAGTCAGGAAAACGCAGCAAAAACGCCATAGAAATCCTTAAAAATGAATTTGGCTTTCACAATTTGAAAAATGTGGAAGGCGGCATAGAAACCATAATTGATGGATAAGAAGAAACCAAAAAAAGTATTTGTACAAGGAGCGATTCCTCCCGAAAAAATAGCCAATTCGGTGGCCAACCACCAAAGTAAGACCAATATTGGTGCCCACAGCATTTTCTTGGGACAAATCAGAGCTGACGAAGTGGATGGAAAAACAGTCGCTGCTATCGATTATACCGCTTATGAAGAAATGGCGGAGAAAGTCTTTCACGAAATACGTGAAGCAGCTTTTGCCAAATTTGATATTACGTGTGCCCATATTTATCATAGTTTGGGTAAAGTAAATGTGGGAGAGTTATGCCTGTTTGTGTTCACCTCGTCGGCTCACCGAAAAATTGCGATAGACGCCACCAACTTTTTTGTGGAAGAAATCAAGGCGAAAGTGCCCGTATTCGGCAAAGAGATTTTTGAGGACGAAACCCATCAATGGAAAGTAAACAAGTAAATGGTAGATATCACACATAAAATAACCACTTTGCGGGAAGCCACCGCAGAGGCTATCGTAAAAACGAGCAGTCAGGCTACGATAGATGCGATACAAAACAACGAAGTTCCCAAAGGGAATGTGTTTGAAATGGCCAAGGCAGCTGGGTTGTTGGGTGTTAAGAAAACGCCAGACCTTTTGCCCGATTGTCATCCGTTGCCCATTGAATACACGGGCATCGATTATGAAATTGATGGTTTGGACATCATTATTTCGACGACGGTGAAGACCATTTACAAAACTGGGGTAGAGGTAGAGGCGATGCACGGAGCCAGTGTTGTGGCCCTGACGATGTACGATATGCTCAAACCGATTGATAAAAGCGTTGAAATCGGTACTATTCGCCTCAAATCAAAAAAGGGAGGAAAATCCTCATATAAATTAAATTCAGAAGGACTGACTGCGGATGTAGTCGTTTGTTCCGATACCATTTCCAAAGGAAAAGGCGAGGACAGGGCAGGCGAGGCCATTGTGGAAAAACTGAAAGTATTGGGGGTGGCATCGCAAAAAAGCATAATACCCGATGACGCTGGGGAAATCATCAAAAAAGTGGAGAACACTACTGCGGACTTGCTGATTTTTACGGGAGGTACGGGTGTGGGGCCGCGAGATGTCACCCCACAGACCTTGGAACCTATGTTGGACATCAAACTAAAAGGAGTAGAAGAACAAATGCGAAGCTACGGGCAAAATCGAATGCCTTATGCGATGTTCTCGCGTTCCATTGCGGGCATCAAAAACGGTAAACTGATATTGGCGTTGCCGGGTTCCACCAAAGGAGCAGCAGAATCCATGGATGCGATTTTCCCCCACGTGCTGCATGCATTTAAAGTGATAGAAGGAAAAAGACATGATTGAAAAGAAACCACAAATAATAGACAATTTCGGTAGGCCACATACCTACCTCCGCATTTCGTTGACGGACCGATGCAATCTTCGATGCTTTTACTGCATGCCCGAAGAAGGTATTGAGTTGATGGAAAAGCCTAGTATAATGACCTTGGAGGAAATCATTAAAATGACTCGTACATTCCGGGATTTGGGGGTGGATACGGTGCGTTTAACAGGTGGCGAACCTTTGGTTCGGAAAAATTTTGGCTATTTGGTCGAAGAGTTGGCCAAACTGGGCGTTACCTTAAAATTGACCACCAACGGCATCGTGCTTGACAAATACCTAGAACTCTTCCAGAAAATTGGGCTGCGTAAAATCAACTTTAGTTTGGATACGCTGGACAAGGCCAAATCCGTCTTTATCACCAAGCGGGATTATTACGAGCGCATCATGCGGAACCTGAACATGGCGTTGGACATGGATATGGACCTCAAAATCAATATTGTTCTGATCAAAGGGGTGAACGACAATGAAATCAATGACTTTATTGCCCTGACCAGGGATAAAAAGATTACGCCCAAGTTCATTGAGTTTATGCCTTTTAAGGGCAATAAATGGGACTGGAGCAAGGGAGTTTCCAAGGAAGAAATCTTAAAGACTGTTGGCGATAAATTCGGTGAAATAGAAACCCTTGACAATCCAAAGCACAGCACTTCTACCAACTTTAGGGTGAAGGGTCACAAGGGCAGTTTTGGCATTGTGAGCACGATTACCAATCCCTTTTGTGATGAGTGCAACCGTATTCGGCTGACGGCAGATGGGAAAATGAAAAATTGTCTCTTCGCGAATTCAGAAACGGATTTGTTAACGCCATTTCGTAATGGGGAAAAGATTGAAAACACCATTTTGCAGGCCATTAAATCCAAAAAATATTCTCGTGACGGTATGGACGTGAAAATGGATGCCGAACACTACGAGCAAAACCGTTCCATGATTTCAATAGGAGGCTAATGGTTACAATTGAAGAAGCACTTCGCATTGTTGAAGACCAAAACATCAGTTTAAAAAGTGAAACAAAGCCACTTGAAAATTCGCTAGGCTATGCCCTTGCAACAAATACAGTTTCCCCTTTTGATGTGCCCGAGTTTGATAATTCCGCAATGGATGGTTATGCCTTGTGTGGCCTTTATCAGGAGTATCAATTGGTTGGGGAGGTAGCTGCAGGTGATTCCAAAGAAATATTGATGAAGGATGGTAAAGCGGTTCGCATTTTTACGGGGGCGAAGGTGCCCCAAAACACTACTGCTGTGATGATGCAGGAGAAAACGACGGTAAAAGCGAGTACGCTTTTCTTGGATGAAATGCCCAAGTCTGGACAGAACATCCGAAAAAAAGGTGGTCAGTTGACCGAAGGGCAAGCGGTATTTGAAAAAGGCCACGTTTTAAACCCACCTTCGTTGGCTTTGATGGGGAGTTTGGGACTGGAGAGCTTGGACGTTTTTTCCAAACCTCGGGTGAACATCATCACAACTGGAAATGAATTGGTGAAACCCGGTAAATCCAAAACTGAGGGGCAGATATATGAATCCAACAGCTACGCAATTGCTGGAGCGCTGGAGCAATTTGGCTTCAAACATCATCAAAAAACACAGATACAAGATGATTTTGAGGCCACTAAAACAGGCATCAAGACCGCATTGGAGTCTTGCGATGTGCTGATTATCTCTGGAGGAATATCAGTGGGCGACTATGACTTTGTGAAACAATCTCTCGAAGAAAACGGGGTTAACGAATTGTTTTACAAGGTATTTCAAAAACCTGGCAAACCTTTATATTTTGGACGAAAGGACAATCAATTTGTGTTTGCACTGCCAGGTAATCCCGCATCCTCATTGACCTGTTTTTATGTGTATGTACTTCCATTGCTCCAAAAATTCTCGGGTTATGAAACCACAGGTTTGCCCACCTATCAGTTTCCTATAAAACATGCTTACGAAAACCGTTTTGGACGTCCTTCCTTTTTAAAAGCAGCCGTTATTGATGGAAAAGTAGAGATTCTCGATGGACAGGGGTCTTCTATGATTCAATCTATGGCCAAGGGTAATGCCCTCGCTTTTATAGATGATGGCGAGGTTTTGAAAGAAGGGGATTTGATCAAGTGTAAGCTAATTTCTTGATGGATGAGCGTTGACTATTTGCCCATTGTCTTTTTTTTGATTGCATTGTTTTATAGTTCGGTCGGATTTGGGGGAGGGTCGAGTTATTTGGCCATTTTAAGCCTTTTCTTGACGGATTTTTACGAAATCCGCTCTACTGCGCTCATTTTGAATATTTGCGTGGTTACCATCGGAACCCTAGTTTTTATCCGGAATCGGGTTTTTGATATGAAGTTATTTTGGCCGTTTTTGGTAATGAGTATTCCGTTTGCCTATCTGGGGGCACAAATTCGATTATCACAAACGGTGTTTTTTATGGTGCTGGGCGGAGCCTTGATAATGGCGGGTATTTTTATGCTGCTTCGATTTGCGAAGAAAAAGCTGGACTCTAGAAAATTTTCCGATCCCAAAAAAATGGTGCTTGGTGGTGGAATTGGTTTGCTTTCGGGAATTTCTGGGATAGGTGGAGGTATCTTCTTATCTCCAGTGTTAAATCTTTTAAAGTGGGAAAACCCAAGAGTTGTGGCCTCTTTGGCCTCCGTTTTTATCTTGGTCAATTCCATTTCGGGCTTGATCGGCCTCAATGTGGCAGGTACCTTCAAACTGAACAATGGATTAATGCTGCAGCTTATCGTCGCTGTTGTGATCGGGGGAAGTATCGGTTCTTATTTGTCCAATAAAAAGTTTAACCTCAAATTTTTGGGAGTGCTCACCAGTATTTTGGTTCTTTATGTAGGATTCCGGTTGATTTTATTGCACGGTTTTGGGATAAAAATTTAAATCAACCCCAACATTTCTTCGGTATGCTGTTGAACAGTAGCTGTAATTTTATCATTCATTTTAAGGAAGGTGGAAAGGACTTTCTTGCCCGTTTCCGTTAATTCAGCGCCGCCACCTTTTGTGCCGCCTTTATGGAGTTCTACATAAGGTTGTTGCCCTCTTAAATTCATATCCTCTACCATGGACCATGCTTTGCGGTAGGACATCCCCATTTCCTTGGCTGCTTTGGATAGGGAACCATTCTTGTCGATCATCATTAAAAGTTGTGCTCGCCCAGGGCCAAAAAACTTTTTCCCGTCAATATCTATCCAGCATCGTATTTTGAGATCTTTTGGTGTTCCCATCTTTTAAAATTAGTGGTTTTTGCCTCAAAATGTGGGCTTCTTCCGTAAAGCTACTAAATAATACAGCTTTATTGAAATGTGTAGGAGCCTCTGGAAACCTGCGTTACCCTAAAATATCCGTAAGCAAAATTAGCTGGGTCATTCTGGTTGATACAATTCCCTTTGATGGGTGCGGGCACAGTTCCAAATGGGTCGCCCGAGCCATAATATTGTTCTATAAGCAAGCGGATGTAGTTGTAATATTGTTCCGAAATTCCATAAAGATCAACAAAAACGGTATCCCCGGGCTCAAAAGGTTGTTCGTTGTTGTCCTCATCATCGTCTTTTTCGTAAAAGTCGTGCTGTTCGTTGCCGTTGGTAAATTCATCAGACTGGTCTTCTAAATCGGGAAACGGGTCGCCTTCTTCTTGATATCTGATCAAATAAAAGTTTTCTTCTTCCTCGGGGTCGTCAAAATAGAGGTTTAGTTCCAGAAACTCATCATCAAAACCACCTTCGGTAGATTGGGTTAGGGCTTTAATGTCACTAACGGGATATAAAGTCTCCGTGGCCAAATAGGTTTCATCGTCATAAATGATCTCTAGCTGATACTGATGGTACAAAACTGGAATAAAATTAGAGGTCGTATACAGGCCATTTCCTTGTCCTTCAAACAGAAATTCATCTCCAGAATCCAAATCGGTCACGTTTACCTGGGCTCCATCAACGGCGGTATCGGAATCCAAATCAAAATAAGGGGTAGAGGTGTTCAACTTGATCGACTGTACATTTCCATAGGTACCTTTTTCCCAATCCAATGAAGCTTCGACCACTAATCGTGTTTCTGCTGTTGGAACATCAACCTCTACTACATCGGTACAAGAAGTAACTGCTAACAATGTTGTGATTATGAGTGATATATAATTTTTCATTGCATTAAAATTTGAAGTTATAGGAAATCGCTGGCATTATTCCGAAAATGGCGGTACGGGTTGCTTCATTTTCACCTGTTTGCCAATTTTGTCCAAAGGTGATGGATGCAGCATTTCTGCGGTTGTAGGCGTTGTAAATACCAAAAATCCATTCGCCTTTCCATTTTTTATCGGGTTTTCTGTTGGGTGTGTAAATGGCTGATACATCCAATCGGTGATAGGCAGGTAATCTATCTGCATTTCTGTTGGAATAGCTTGCTATGGATAGGTCTTCGTATTCATATTGTCCGTTGGGGTAGGTAACGGGGCGCCCTGTTTGGAACACAAAATTGGAACTCAACTTCCACTTTTCATTGAATTTATAGGTTGCGGTCAAAGAAATATCGTGGGTACGGTCATATGGGGCGTTGTACCAATTCCCGTCGTTGATGCCCAATCCTCCTGCACGGCCGCCCAGTGTGCGCTGTTCAGATTTGGATAAGGTATAACCCAGCCATCCTGTTAATTTGCCCGTGTTTTTTCGTAACAACAGTTCCATTCCGTAGGAACGGGCTTCACCGTTAAGGATTTCAGTTTCAATGGTATTGTTTCCAATGAGGTTGGAGCCATCAATATAATCAATACGGTTGTCAATGCTTTTGTAATACGTTTCTACTTCCAGACTGTACTTTTGGTCGTTAAAAGTCCTGTAGTAGCCCATGGAGTATTGGTTGGACAGTTGCGGTTTGATGAAAGAGCCGCTAGGTGTCCAGACATCCAAAGGAGTTACCGCGGTTGTATTGGACAATAGATGGAGGTATTGCGCAGATCGGGTGTAACCAGCTTTTACGGATGAAATATCGTTAAGTTGATAGGAGAGTGCCAAACGGGGTTCGAGCTGTGCATAGGTTTTAATGCTCTCGTTTTTACCGTAAGATGTTTCCCCGACCACTTCGCCAGCTTCGTAAATGCCGAGTTCCTCATTGTAGACCACGGGCAGGTCGTTTGCGTATTGATTGATGCTTTGACCGCCCAGCCTTGAAAAATGACTGAGTCGCAGGCCGTATTGTACGGTAAGTTTGTCGGTAACTTCGTTTTCGGCACCAATGTACGCGGCAGATTCCAATGCCTTTTTTTGATCTAACTTTAAATAGTTGATGGATGAAGTCTCGTTGGAGGGTGTTACCTCGCCAGGATTTAGGTCGTACAGAATACTGCTTATTCCAAAGTTGAGCTTGAATTTGTCGTTTACGTAATAGTTGAGTCCGTATTTTAGGTTGTAATTTTCGATATCGGCGACCCAATCCAGGCCAATAAAATCCAAAACGATCCTATAATCATATTGGCTATAGATCAGGGAGAGGTTGGCAAAGAGCCGATCATTGAAAATATGGTTCCATCTAAGGTTTCCAGTTGCGTTCCCGTAGTTGTTCGTTATCAGGTTGGCCAAAATAAATTCATCTCGCCCAAAGTATCCCGAAAGATAGATTCTGTTGTTTTGATTGATTTCGTAATTGGCTTTAAGGTTAAGATCGTAAAAGGCTAGTTTATCATCTTTCAGATCATCAATGAACTTCATGAACAAATGCGCATAAGATGTTCTTCCTGCAACTAGAACGGAACCTTTGTTGTTAAAAATTGGCGTTTCTGCCGTTAACCTGCTCGAAACGATGCCGATACCACCGCTAAGGGCAAAGTTTTTACTGTTCCCGTCTTTTTGGCGTACATCCAGCACAGAGGAAACCCTACCACCAAATTCGGCAGGGATATCACCTTTGTACAATTTTACATCTTTGATGGCATCCGCATTGAACACCGAGAAAAAACCAAAAAAGTGAGAGGTATTGTAGATGATGGCCTCATCCAACAGCACCAAATTTTGGTCCGCAGCTCCGCCCCGAACATGAAAACCTGTACTGCCTTCGCCGTTATTGGACACGCCGGGAAGCATTTGTATGGATTTGATCACATCCACCTCGCCCAATACGGCAGGTATTTCCTTAATGGTCTGGGTTTTTAGTTGGGCTACGCCCATTTGGGGTGTTTTGAGGTTTATTTTTTCGGTATCGTCAGCCGACACAACAATCTCATCCAAGGCAGTTGCATTTTGGGAGAGTTCCAAATCTAAAGTTTGGTCACTATTTAATGTGATTTCTTGCGTGGTTCCCTCAAAGCCAATATAAGTAATGGACAGAGTGTAGGTGCCTGCTGGAGCGGTGAGCGAGTAAAATCCGTATTCGTTGGTTATGGTCCCGTATTCCGTGCCCTGCAAATAAACGGAGGCTCCAATAAGGGTTTCTCCATTCTCGTTGTCTTTTACGGTGCCGCGGATGGTATATTTTTCCTGTGCCATAACCGTAAAACCAAGCGAGAGGAGTAAGTAGGTTAGTATTTTCTTTTTCATAGTTGATTGATGACTAATGATTTTAAATCTATTTTAGGATAATTAGATTAATTTGTTGGCAAAGAAAACATGGAACTGGTAAAAATGATGGTCTTTTTGCCATTTTGGAGTGAATTACGGGCAAAATGGAGTGAAACGTCAAACGACGGAACATAATTTTAGGTTAAATTTTCAACCGATGCCATTTGTTCCTTTTCATATAGGCCAAGTTCAATAAAAAAAATAGAGAAACCGTTCAATAGAACGTTTGATTAATACCATGGGGGTAAAAAAAAGGATAGTACAGCTAAAACATTAAAATGTGGCAATACTATCCTGTTTAAAATCATTTTTTGGATTGAATTAGATGGATATTTTGGCTCCCATCACTTTTAAGAATTCACGGATAAAGGCTGGGTGCGCAGGCCATGCAGGGGATGTTACCAAGTTGCCATCTACATAAGCGCCATCCACCGGAATGTCTTGGTATTCGCCGCCTGCAATGGTTACTTCTGGTCCAACTGCTGGATAAGCGGTAAGTTTTCGGCCTTTTACCACTCCTGCTGCGGTAAGTATTTGTATGCCATGGCAAACAGCGGCTACAGGCTTGTTTTCATCAAAAAAGTGCTTTGTTATTTCCAATACTTTCTGGTTCAAGCGAAGGTACTCTGGAGCACGTCCGCCTGCAATGACCAATCCTGCGTAGTCAGATGGGTCGACATCGGAAAAACTGTAGTTGAGCGCGAAATTATGACCAGGTTTTTCGGTATAGGTCTGGTCGCCTTCAAAATCGTGGATGGCGGTTTTAATGGTGTCGCCCTTTTTCTTGTCGGGGCATACGGCATGTACTTCGTAGCCCACCATCAAGAGCATTTGAAAAGGGACCATAGTTTCATAGTCTTCAGCAAAATCGCCTGTTAGGAAAAGAATTTTTTTCATATTTCAAGTATTTTAAGGTTAACAACTGAACAATCTTAAAGATACTGATGGTTCTTGGGAAAAGGAGAAGCGTTTGTATTAAATTATTATAAAATAAAGGAAGGTTTTAGGGAGTGTGCGCTTATTTAAATTTCTACAATTGCATGCATTCCTTTAGGATTCTATATGCTCTGGATATATGCCCTTCCACTGTTTTTATGGAGATTTGGAACCGCTCTGAAAGTTCTTTGTAGCTCAATCCTTGAATTTTACTACCGTGAAAAACTTCTTTGCATCTTTCTGGCAGTTCTTCCATGCAATTTTCCAATAGCTTGGCCCTTTTTTTGGATGTCTCGGAGTCGACGTTGGCAGCAAGCATTACGGCAGTATGGTAGTAAGCGGACAGCATGTCGTTATTGAGCCTCAAGTGCCTGTACTTGTCCATTAATCTATTATATGCCGCCCTGTACAAAAAAGCATTTAAGGATGTTTTTATGTGAATGCCCTTGCGTTTCATCCAAAGATTTAAGAACACATCTTGCACTACATCTTCAATAATTGCCCGATTTTGACAATAGTTGAGCAGAAAGGCACATAATTTCTGGTAGTAATCCGAATAGAGGCGTTCAAAGATTTTTTTATCTCCGCTTTTTAAGGAATTTATTATGAATATTTCATTTTTATGCTTCAAAAAGAGGGTGTTTTTTAAAAAAGTGATAAAAAAATAAAACTTTTTGATTTTTGAAGGGGGGTATCAAAAGCTTCCCGCGTCATAAGATTAAATAATTATTAAATATGAATCAAACTAAGGTTGATAAATTACTTCTAAAATTAATTGAAAATAGAATTTCGGAGGAAGAGTCCGAAGAATTGTTGGATTGGCTAAAATCTGAGGAAAACCTCAAATATTTCAATGATTTTGTTGAGATCAACCATTATGTAAATGCTAAAAAGACCTTTGCGCATAATGATGAATTGTTTGATCAAATCAAAAAAACAGGAAATAGGCACAAGTATCGGACAATTTTAAAATATGCTGCTGTGATTGCTGGTTTGATAGTGGCAGCATATATTTTCAAGGATAAAGTGTTTATCCCAGAAGGGCCGACCACGCCTATAATTGTAAACAATGAAATAGAACCTGGGCAAAACACAGCAGTTCTAACTCTAGAGGATGGAGAGAATGTAACCCTTGGCAAGGACGCCAACTACAAAACACAGAATTTAAGCGCGAAAGAAGACCAAATAGTCTACTCCCCCAAAGAAAACAGCACAAAAGCAGTTCAATACAATTATCTAACTGTCCCAAGAGGAGGGCAATTTTCGCTTACCCTTTCGGACGGAACCGTTGTTTGGTTAAACTCCGAGTCCAAATTAAAGTACCCGGTCAATTTCGTGGAAGGAGAGAGCCGGGCGGTTCATTTGGTTTATGGAGAGGCCTATTTTGATGTTTCATCGAGTACCGAGCACCAAGGAGCGGACTTTAAAGTGTACTATGAGAAACAGGAAATACAAGTTTTGGGGACACAATTCAATATAAAGGCTTATAAGGACGAGCCGGACGTGCTTACCACCTTGGTGGAAGGGAAAGTAGCGGTAAAACATGAAGAGCAAACCTTGGGAATTGTGCCCGGAGAGCAATCAAGGCTCAACACAAAAACTGGAGCCATCGCCGTATCGGAAGTAGATGTTTTTTCCGAGACATCATGGAAAAGAGGTGTTTTTAGCTTCAAGAAAAAACCATTGAAGGATATTATGAAAACACTTTCCAGGTGGTATGACATGGAAGTGGTTTTTGAAAAAAAATCCTTGGAAAACAAAAAGTTCAAAGGGGTGTTGAGAAAAAATCAAAGTATTGAAGATGTGTTGTCAGTAATCATGTCCAGCTCTTTGGATAGCTATGAAATAAAGAACAAAACCGTCATACTAAAATAAAATGCCAGCAATAACTCAAAAAAACAAAGTTTGCCAATGAAGAGACAAAACTAAAAAAAACGGGGATGGGCCATACTCGCCAAAGTTAAATGACACCATCCCCTTTGTACCATTATTAATTAATTGTTTAGAAACTAACTAATAACAATCAAATTTATGAAAACTAAACTAACGAAAGTTGGATTTCTGATCAGGAACCAGCTTCTTCTACTACTTATGAGAACATTTATTTTTTTATGTTGTCTAACTGTATTTAGCTTCACCCCGAACGACCTCGTTTCACAGAATTCCAGTATTAAAATAGAGTTCGATAAGGCCATGACGGTGGATGAGGTTTTTGACTTAATAATGAGTCAGACCGATTACAGCTTTATTTACGAGGTGGGCATGTTCGATGATTACCCGACCATTCCTGTAAAAAAGGGAAGGATTAGTACCAACAGACTGCTCAAAAAAAGTTTGGAGCCCGGGAACTTGAATGTTGTTCTGACCACGGACAATACCATAATGGTCAAAAAAAATTCTCCCAGAAACCGCCAAACCCAGATTGAGGTTTCGGGTACGGTGAGCGATGAGTCGGGTTTTCCATTGGTGAACGCGGTAATATTAATAAAGGGCACCAATAAAGGGACCACGACCGATTTTGACGGTAAGTACAGCATAACTGTACCTTATCCGGAAAATGTACTTCAATTTACCCACATGGGTTTTGAATCCAAGGATGTTAAGGTAGGCGATCAAACAACCATAAATGTTGTGCTGAAAGAAACGGCACAGGCACTGCAAGAGGTTGTGATTACCGCTCAGGGCATAAAAAAATCCAAAAAAGCCTTGGGGTACGCAATTTCCCAGATAAAGTCCGAAGAGGTAGAGCAACGTCCAGAGGCGGATTTGGCACGAACCTTACAGGGAAAAATTGCCGGTGTTGTAATAACTCCCGCCGATGGGCAGACCGGTTCGGACTCACCGATCAGAATACGCGGGAATGTATCGATTACCGGTTCCAATAATCCCTTGATAGTGGTAAACGATGTTCCTTTCAATGGATTGCTACGGGACATCAACCCAAATGATATTGAGAGTATGAGCATCTTAAAAGGATTTAATGCATCGGTACTTTATGGTAGTGAGGGTAGGAACGGGGTTATCTTGATCCAGACCAAAAGTGGCTCGGCCAAAGTGGGAGAAGCCGAAACCACGGCCACATATTCGACCACGGTGTATACCAATACCGTATCCCAGTTGCCCAAATTTCAAAACACTTACTCCAATGGTGGGGAAGGGGAATTTCAGCCAACCTTCTTATCCAATTGGGGACCGGCCTTTTCGGATATAGGCGAAGTGGCCCACCCATATGCCCCATTGAGCGATATTTTCCCGAAATATGAAGGTGCAACGCTGAACATAGCCGCAAAACCGAATAATGTTAGGAACATATTCAGAACAGGTGTGGGTACAACCCACTCGCTAACAGTTGCCACTTCACAAGAAAAGGTTGGATTTAACATCTCGGCAGGGTATACGGATGAAAAAGGTATTATTGAGCACAACGACCTAAAAAGATTCAATATAAGCGTTGGAGGCCGGGCACAGGTTTCCGATAGGTTAGATCTGTCCGCCACGCTCAACTATTCTTCACGAAAAGTAAACACAGTCTATGGGGAAAGTATCTTCAACGTTGTTTATTATCAACCTAGATGGATTGATTTGACCGAACTTCCCTATCAAAACCCATTGACAGGGGAGTCTGTTTACTACAGAAATGATACCAATCCGCTATGGATGTTGCACAATACCGGAATCAATGATATTGTCGAACACGTCTACGGTACGGTCAATGCCAATTATAAATTGAACGATGATTTTAACCTGATCTATAGGGCCGGTTATGATAGTAGGCATTTCAGTGGTTTTGAATATTCCAATAAGGGAGGGTATGATGACAATACCTTTAAAATTGGATACTTGCGTTTGGATAGCAACAGGGACGTGGACGTTAACCAGACCATGATTCTTGGTTTCAACAAAAACATTACCGAAGACCTGAATTTGGAGGCTCAGATTGGGGCAAACTCCAGAATTACCCGATACCAAAGTAGATCATCTGATTCTGATGGACAGGTTGTTTATGGTTTTTTAAGGCCCAGTAACTATACGATTACCGAGTCGGATTATACTAGTGAAGATGAAAACATAGCCGGTGTGTTCGGACAGTTTCAGTTTGCGTACAAACGCTATCTGTATGCAACACTTTCTGGAAGAAACGATTGGGGAAGTACCGTAGAAAGGGATAATCAATCTTTGTTTTATCCAGGTGCTTCGGTATCCTTTGTTCCTACTTCTGCTTTTGATTTTGGAGGAAATGTAGTCAACTATCTTAAAATTAGAGGAGCCTACGCAACATCTTCCGGTTATCCCAACCCATATAGGACCAGAAGCACATTAATTATTGATAACCTCAGGTTTGCGGCGGCAGATGGTTCATATCCTGTAACCAACAGGTATAGTACCAGATATGCCAACCCAGATTTGGCCCCGGAGCTTCATAAGGAATTTGAGATAGGCCTGGAAACCAATATGTTCAACAATAGATTAACATTGGAGACCTCTATTTATAAGAGAATCTCCGAAGACCAGATTGTAGCCTCTCCTTTAGCTGGCTCGTCAGGGTTTGATACACAGTTCATTAACCTGGGTAGGGTTGATAACAAAGGAATTGAAGTGGACTTGGGGATTGACCTGATAAAGAACGAAAACTTCCAATGGAACTTCCGAAACATATTCACGGCAGATGAGTCATTGGTAGTTAAAACAACAGATACGGGAGCAAATATCAACCTTATAGAAGACAGATATGCTGTAGAGGGTCAGCCCTTTGGAGTTATTATGGGAGATTATGCCCTTCGCGATGATAATGGAAACCTTTTGATCAGCGGAAATGGCTCCAGTACCAGGGTGGGCGAGGTGATCACCAGTACCGATGTTGGTTTGGACAATAAGGTTATTGGGGATCCCAATGCCGATTGGCGACTCACCAATATAAATTCCTTTAGCTACAAAGGCTTTAGGCTGTCCGCCCAAATTGAGTACAGACATGGAGGCGAAATATATTCAACAGCCGTAAGCAATATGTTACAGCGTGGGGTAACAAAAGATACCGAGGATAGGGATGGTGCTTTTGTAATACCCGGATATTTGGCAGATGATGCTACGGGAGAGCCGCTATTGGATTCCAACGGAGACCAAATACCCAATACATTTCAAATGAACCCGGGTAGAATCTCTTACTCCAATTACTACAATGCCAACGATCTGGCCATGTGGGATACTTCTATTTTTCGTATAAGGGAGGTTTCCTTGGGATATACCTTAACAAAGAAAAAAGGGCAGGCCCTACCATTTCAAAGAATTGATTTTACCCTTTCGGGAAGAAACCTATGGTACAAAGCACCAAATTTTCCCAAGTATACCAATTACGACCCCGAAAGTGATGGTCTCGAAGGGGATAGTACAGTTCCCTCAACAAGAAGGATCGCTTTAGGAATATCGGCAACATTTTAATCCTACCTAAAAAGAAACAAAATGCAAAAAATAGTAAAATACTTTAGTATAAGCACGCTGGCTTTACTACTCTTTTTGGGTTGTGAAGTCTCAGATTTTGACCTACAGGAAAACCCCAACTATCTAACACCCGATAGTGCAGATCCTGAATATATGCTCAACGAGGTACAATACCTTTTTCAACACTATATGACTTGGATGATCATCAACACAGACGATATTATGCGTTACGAAGCCATGACGGATACGTATGGGGATGTTGTCCCTACAAGTGTAATGGATGGGGGTACAAGTAAAGAATGGGATACCTACTACGAAGCATTGAACAACGTAAGAACCATTGTAACACTGGCAGAAGAGGATGAAACCTTGCTCTTCCATAGTGGTATTGCCAAACTTTTAATGGGATACCTAACCGTTACCATGGTCGACTATCTAGGGGCTATTCCCTATTCCCAGGCCGTGAACAATGCAGAGTACCCCAATCCCGAGCTGGATGGAGGTGCAGCACTATATCAAATGGTGTTGAGCGATATTGATGAGGCCATTGCCGAAATCAACGAAGCCAATTTCGATTTTTCCACAGACCTGTTTTATGGCAGCGATAAGGACAAATGGATTGCCTTTGCAAATTCCTTTAAATTGAGAATCCTCGTACAGGCAAGATTGGCAAGTGCAGATATAGGAGTATCGGATATTCAGGGCGAGATCAATGCGCTGTTGTCCCAAAACCTAATCGATACCCAAGACGAGGACTTTCAATATACCTACAGTACAGTACAAGAGCCCGAAAGTAGACACTTATATTTTCAAAGAGCCTATGTAAGTGGGGTTGACCAGTACATAGGTAACTACTTTATGAATATGCTCAAGGAATCTAAGAGTAATCCTGATCCCCGCATACGTTATTATCTATACAGGCAATCCAACGAAGACCCTTTTAGTGGCCCCCCTTACTTGCCCTGTCAAGGTGATCCAGATGTAGATTATTGTTACGTAGGTGACCAATATTGGGGGTACGACCACGGGGAAAGCCGCGTAGGCAGAGGAGATAATCTTCTAAGAACCGTATATGGTATTTATCCAGGAGGTGGAACTTTTGATGAAGATCAATTTGTAGATGCTCCCAGCACAACCAATAATTTGGGAGGAGCAGGTATTTTGCCTTTGCTTACCTCATCTTACGTTAGTTTCTTGAGGGCCGAAGCAGCCATTACGCTGGGTACAGATGGAAATCCGGCGGAACTGTTGGAAACAGGAATCAGGGCCTCTATGGACAAAGTATTGGCCTTTGGTGGCGTAAGTTCCGGTTATGCTGCCACAAGTGCAGATGTGGATGCTTATGTAGATGAGGTGTTGCTTAACTACTCCAATGCAGCCACAGACGAAGAAAGGTTGGACATTATTATGACCGAGTATTATTTGGCAGCTTTTGGAAACTCTGTGGAATCCTATAATTTTTACAGGCGAACCGGATATCCATCAAATATTCAAGTACCCATAGATGATGATGACCCTGTATTTCCTCGAAGCTTCCCGTATTCAAGATTAGAGGTAGAAAGGAACTTGTCCCTTACGCAGAAGAACAATTACGATAAAGTATTCTGGGATACCAATCCTGATGGTTTCATTAAATAATTAGCAAAAGATTTCTATTATGAAAAGAAGTAAAAGCATAACATTTTTATTGGGGCTGTTATTGATGATAGGTTGCTCCAAAGAGAACAATACGCTCGAAGATATTACCGATAGAGGAGGGTTTGTATCGTTCGACGAAACTCCGGAACTCAGCTATAGTGTGTTGAGCTTGGATTCCGATGTAATATCCGCCCAACTAGTAGACTCCAATGGGAATGCAATAAGTTATTCCCTCTCGGTTACCTATGGAGATGTTACAGCAGAGGATATTGTAACCGTTACGCAATTTCCTTATAATTTGGAACTGCCCATTAGCCAAGTTATTGAAGCTTTGGGGCTTACCGAGGAAGATATAGCGTTGGGGTCAACAATGTCTTTTGTTGGAACCGTTACAAGCCCCAACGGGACATATAGTGGTGCCTCTCCAGACTTAAATGATAACAATGAGAACGAAGGGGGCGACACCACGGATAGGTCCAAGCTATATTTTCCGAACCAGGCAATGGAATTTTCCATATCCTTTTTTCAGCCAGCCGGAAAAAAAATTAGAGGTACCTCTTTTGAAGAAGTTCCCATTGGAGCAGAAGACGCTCCTTACAATAGAAATGGCAGTAACGATGAAACCTTGGATCTGATCAATGGAGAAGCACCTCCTTATGTAGATTTTATTGCGGCGGGCAACGGCGTGGACAATGAACTTGGTTTTGATTCGGAATACCTAGCCATTACCGATATAAGTAGCAGCAGTTTGGGCTTTTCGGCAGAGCGTATTGGGGTTTTCTCGCTGTTGGAAGACTACGAAGCATACCCAGATGGAACCCAAGGATTCCACTCAGAAGATGCGGATGGGGCCATCCGTATCACTTTTGATACCGTTGAGGTTCCAGAAGGGCAAGAGAACTCAGGGGTTTCTTTCCAAGTGTTTTTTGGGGATTCCAGCTGGGAAGAATTGGACGGCTTACATGCCTATGCCAATATTGTCACAGATTCGGGTGCAGAAGTTCTTGAATTGGCTAGCATCTTTAGTGATGATGTTGAAGCTGTAGCTGGTCAGTGGTATGAAATCAATAGTGGTTATCTAAAAGGAGTCCGTTCCTATCAGTTGGTGATTCAAATACAATCTGGGGCAACCCCGGAGTCTTTTGATATTGACAATGTGATTATATACGAATCTGAAGATTAATGCCATTTTTTGATTGATCTTTGGGAATAACTTTGTTCTCATGTGCATTAAAAATGTCAACCCCATTTTTTGGGGTTGACATTCAATAAAGAAAAATATCATTATGGAAAGAAAGATTATAGGACTATTTGTACTTGTTGCCCTTTTGGCGGCATGTAACGGCAAAAGCAAAATAGAAGCGGATATTTTGATTGTAAACGGCGAAGTCTACGACGGGGTAGAAACAATGCCCCAATCACTTTCCATAGCCATAAAAGGCGATACAATTGTTTGGGTAGGTGATCAAAATGATAAAGAGGTGGTCGCCACCAAAACAATAGATGCGAAAGGACTTATTGTGTCCCCCGGTTTTATTGATCCGCATACACATGCCACTAACGATTTGGACAATTCCAAACACTCGCATAACAAACCCTTTCTTTTTCAAGGAGTAACCACGGTAACCGTGGGCAACGACGGAAGCAGCCCCTATCCTTTGGCAGAATACCGGGACAAGTGCCAAGAACTAGGTGTGGGCACCAATGTAGTCGCCTTGGTGGGCCATGGAACCATTAGAAAACAAGTAATGGGGGAAAGTGATCGCAAAGCTTCTAAAGAAGAACTTGCCCAAATGCAGCAACTCATGCAGCAAGAACTGGATGCGGGAGCATTTGGCATGTCCACCGGACTGTTCTATGCACCGGGAAGCTATGCAACAACCAACGAAGTTGTGGCATTGGCAGGGGTCGTGGCCAAGAACAATGGCATCTATGACACCCACATGAGAGATGAAAGCACCTATTCCATTGGATTGATACCAGCAGTGCAGGAAACCATCGAAATAGGGGAAAGGGCAAATATTCCCGTACACATTTCCCATATCAAATGTTTGGGGGTAGATGTTTGGAAACAAAGCGATTCCATCATCAAAATTGTTGAAGAAGCACAGGACAAAGGAATTCATGTTACAGCCAATCAATACCCTTATGATGCTTCTGCAACCAGTTTAAAAGCAGCGGTAGTTCCAAGATGGGCAGAAAGTGGGGGAACAGACTCCTTGTTCATACGTTTTCAAGATGCTGAGCTGAGAAAACAGATTCTGAAACAGACCCAGACCAATATTGCAAGAAGGGGAGGACCGGAGAAATTACTGGTTATACAAGCACCGGACACTTTGCTTCAGGGGAAAAATCTGTTAGAAATAGCCCAAGATTTGGAAAAAAAGCCCGAAGAAGCTGTTTTTGATATTTTAAAACAGGGTTACATTAAAATAGCCTCGTTCAACATGAACCCGTACGATATTGAAAACTTTATGGTCCGGCCATGGGTGGTAACAGGTTCGGACGGTGGATCGGGACATCCCAGAAAGTATGGCACCTTTCCTTATAAATATCGCGAGTTTGTTAAAGAAAGGAATGTCCTGGATTTTGCCTCTTTTATTAACCAGAGCAGTTCAAAAACAGCCAAGATCCTAAAACTTTCAAAACGAGGAGTTCTCAAAGAAGGCCATTATGCCGATATCATAATATTTGACCCAAATACTTTTACTGATAGGGCAAACTATTTGGATGCCTTTCAATTCGCGGAAGGATTGATCTATAGCATCATAAATGGAAAACTGTCCATAGAGGAAGGTGAATTCACAGAAAAACTAAACGGAAGAATGTTGAAAAAGTAGCCGAGGAAATCAAAAAATTCATTGGTGAAAAATCAATGGTTACTTCCAAAAAAAAAACAAAAATGAAAACTATAAATTTTATAACAGGTCTTTCCTTCGGAAAGGAAATCATCATCATGGTTTTGATGTTATTTGTAGCTTGCTCTTCAAGTGAGGGCAACAACGACGATACCTCAGCAGAAACGGATGTACAAGCTCCATCGCCCCCTACAGGCTTAACGGCCGATAATATAACACAGACCTCGGTGGAATTGAACTGGGGTGCTGCTTCCGATAATGTAGGGGTTAAAAATTATTCCCTTTACCAAAATGGTAGTTATTTGGCAAGTTCCGGTCAAACATCTTACGTGTTGAACAATTTAGAGCCTGGTAAGATGTACGAGTATCAGGTATTGGCAACCGATGCCGCTGGTAACGAATCTACGCTAAGTGAAGTTTTAAAAGTAACTACGGTCAGTGCAATTGAGGCCGAACTACAATATGCATCGGGAAATATTGATACGTACCTGCAAAATTTGATAAATAATGTACCGGGCAGCGGCGAAAACACTTATAGGGTACCCACCCAAAATGATTTGGAAAAATGGAATCAGGTCATTGACGATCTGTTGAGCGACAATATTTCAGATGCTGTTTCCAAAGCTGTTGATTTCAATTATCAGATTACGGAATTTACAGATACCACTTTATCACCAAACCAAGTGTTCTATGTATTGGCCGAACACAGTTCGCAATCCAATCATTGGGGCATCTATGTTTTCAGCAAAACACCTAACAAGGAAGATTTGGTATTGATGGCTCCCCACATTAAGTACGATACCAATACGGGTTTTGAGGCCGTATATTCCTTTAGGAACAATGTGGCCAAAGCACTTCTTTTAAGTGGTACGCACAGGTGCAATAGCACCGATAGATCGGAATGTTCCGGAACAACTTCCGCTTGTGGGTCAAATGGGGCCTACCGTATTTCTGACATGGCACATAATACCAATTCCGCTTTTCAAGAAACGACAGAGGTTATAGCTACAACTTTACCGAATACGGTATTTGTACAATTACATGGTTTTGGCAAGGATTATGGAGACCCCGATGTTATAATGAGCAATGGAACCACGGAAACCCCAGATACAGATTATGCCTCCTTGATCAAGGATGCTCTTTTGGATGAGGATAATACATTGACTTTTAAAATTGCCCATATTGATACGGATTGGACTCGATTAAGGGGCTTTACCAATACGCAAGGAAGGTTTATCAATAGCTCCCCTGACCCATGTAGCACTTCAGCTAGCAGTACAACAGGAAGATTTATCCATATTGAACAAGCTAAACCAAAACTGCGCAAAAATGCTTCTGGCTGGGCAAAAATGAGCAATGCCTTGAGCAATGTTTTTTAAAAAAATGAAAAGCAATAAATTTTTGTGGATTTTACTGACCTAAACAAAAGAGGTCTATTATGACGAAAATCGACATAATAGACCTCTTCATTATTTTTCCGGTATATACTATTCCTCTGCTTTCAAATTGCTTAAATATTCTATTAAATCGCGTAGTTCACGTTTGCTGATCATCTTGCCCATGGCAGGCATGCCCGACGGCAAATTTCTTCTCTTTTGAATTCGAGAGTGGGCCACTTCTAAAGGTTCGGCATCAGAAGTGCGGAGAATCAATCCCTCCTCGTTCTCTTCTACCAATAGTCCTGTAACCTCTTGTCCGTTGGTCAAGGCCAATACTACGCTTCCGTAACCTGGAGCAATTCGCTTGGAAGGCTCGATCAAAGATTCCAGGATTTGCTCACGGGTCAATCTGTTGCCAATATCGTCCATGGGAGGGCCTACTTGGCCGCCTGAGCCTTTCACTGCATGACAGCGAACACATTGGGCCGTTGGGTTACTTATAAAAACATTTCGACCGGCCCACCAATTGCCACCATATAAGGTTTCTACGTAGGCATCGGTACCATAGCCTTGACTTTTTAATGAGGCAAGTTCGTTTTTAAGCATCTCGGAGTTGTTGTCGGAGGCAGCTTCTATCAAATCGAGCATAACGGCTTCATCAATACCACCACGAGCAGCCTGATTCAACAAGTCGGAAAGCACTACTTCGCTTTTTTCCACGGGCATCTCTGCCAAGACTTCCAAAAGTGCTTGTTGCTCACCAACACCACCTTTGCTGAATATGGGGTTTACAATGCTTGGTAATTCTTCTTTTGTCAACGAAAGTTCACCTATCAAAGTCACGGCGGTTCGTCTTACTTGTGCGTTTTCATCACTCATGCCCATGCGCATTGCTCGTGCCAACTGTTCATAAGCTGTATTGCCCAATGCGGTTAACGCTTCAGCCCTAGCTTCAGGCGAAGCATGGGTGCGTAGGAGCTGAACCAACCGGTCTTCATGCCCTTTTAAATGCAAGGCGGACAATAGTTTTAGTGCCCCTACCAATACCTCTGGGCTTTCATCAGACAAAAAATCTGACATACTTCCCGTTACTTTATTTTGAATGGGCTCCAAAGGTCTTTCTTTTGCTCCCAAATGATACCCGTCCACACGGTCCATTACCGATGGAGAAGACCATGTGCTCAGTGCGGCCAAGGCCTCACCGCGTAATTCCGAAGGGGCATTTTCGTTTTTGGCATAATCGATCAAATTATCCAGTTGCTTTTCGCCACCCACTCGAAGCGCGGCGTTGATGACACGGCGCATAAGCGGTTCGGAACTGTATTTTGGATTTTCCAACAGTGCGGCCAAATCTGCAAGCGCTTTTTCAATACCCTTGTCATCATTGATGGCACGAGCTGCTTCGGTAACAATAAATTCATCACTATCCTTCAGGAATATAGCTACTTCTGGGCGTTTCATTTGGCGAAGAGCCAAAACCGAAGCGATTTTCAAGGAACGGTTATTGCTATTGGCCATCTCGACCAAAGGTTGGTATTTTCCGATTCTGGATAGAGCCAAAACACCAGCATGACGCAGATAGACATCTTCATCGGCATTTTCTGCCAACATGTCCAATAGGGGTTGCACGGCATTTTCAGTTTTGATTCGCCCCAATGCCTGGGCGGCAAAAAATTGTACCCGAGGGTTTTCTGAATCGAGTAGCGCTATCATTTTATCGCTTCCTTCGGAATGACGAACATCTCCTAAAACCTTTAAACTTTGTGCTACGATTTCTGGATCTTCATCATTTAAAAGTTCCACTAAAAGGTCAGCTTTATCGGTATCTTTTCCAGCTTGTTGACCTATTCCCCAGATTGCATGGATTCTGGCTAATTGATTATCGTCTTCTTGCACTACCTGTTTTAATTTACGATGGCCCCAAAAAGTGCTTTTGGCCAATTCAAATTGTGCTTTTTGACGAATACGCATATCAGGATAGCGCAATAATTCAACCAGTTCATCATTATCCAAACCTTCAAAGTCCGTGGTCATCCATTTTTGGGTTTCGGCACGTTCATCGGCCAAATCGTTTTCTGAATCGGTTACGTCCAGTTTCCAAACCCGACCTGAATTTTTAGTGTTCCAACCGTTGATCCAATCGGCAAGGTAAAGGGCTCCATCGGGACCGAATTTTATGGCGGTAGGCAAAATGCCGCTCAACATGTCCACTTCGGAATCGAGCTCGAAGGAGGCTCCTTTTGGTTTAAGGTCAAAAGACCAAATATGCGATAGCGATGGGTCGCCCACAAATTCGACCAAAAAGAATTTATCCACCCAGTCCGAACCCAAAGCAGTCCCAGGGTTAAATAACATTCCCGTAGGGCCGTTGTGGTAATTCATGATAGGAGGGATGATATGGGCAGCTTGCCCATCCCATCTGGGGAGGTATAATTTTTCGTCCATCCAAACCTTATAGTCGTTGTTTTTTGGGTCGGTATATTTTCCATATTGCCAGTTGGAACGCCATCCCGCATCGGAACCTTCAACAATATGAACCAAACGCTCACTTTCACCTTGGTGATCTCCATCATTATCAGAAGAAATAATATTGCCATACTTGTCAAAAACAAACTCATGGGTGTTACGAAGACCATGGGCAAAAACCTCAAAATCCGATCCATCGGGATTGCTGCGTACAATAACGCCTTGATTGGAATAGGGATACCGATTCCCCTCTTTGTCGGTAATGTTGGCTCCAATGTCACCGATGCCCCAATAGAGTTTGCCATCGGGTCCCATAACGGCACCTGACATTCCGTGCCCTCCAAATCCAATATGAACGCCAAACCCAGTAGCTAGGGAGGTTTTGGTGTCAAATACTTCGTCGCCGTTGGTATCTTCCATACGCCACATATCTGGGGCGACCCCTACGAACAAGTTTTCACCATCTACGGCCAAAGCGTTGGCTACATCGGTTACTTCGGTGTGGAAATCGTGTACTACCCGGGTTGCTTTCTCGGCAAGCCCATCGTTGTTGGTATCTTCCAAGCGCCATACTTCTTCCTCTTCTATAGCTAAGTCCCTCCAATCGTGACTGCCATCGTTGTTGAGGTCGGCCAGCCATGAATTTTCTTCACTTTTTTCGGGAGCAAAGGTTTCGTGCAAAAATGCCTTTCGGTCGGTTACGGTTTCAAAACTGTTGGAAGCGGTCATCCAGTGCCTATAACCACGAATATCAAATTCTGAGTTTTTTTGACGGTTGGTACGGGTAAAAAAGATACGACCTTGAGCATCGATATCCATAGCGATAGGGTCGGGGGCAAGGGTATCGGGAGCCCATAGGTTAAGTTGAAGGCCTTCGGCCAATTGTACAGACCCCATATTTTTGGATTCGGCAACTTTTTGATTTAGGTAAGATGAATCCAACTCAATGGTAATAGGGGTTTCGGTTGGTTTTGATGATTTTTTTTGACAGGAAACGACAAAGAGCAATCCAAGAAGGAAGATTGTTCCTAACGGTTTTATGTGCATGATTTTTTAAGGTTTGATTCAGTTAAGGTTGAAAAGGTATGAAAATAAATTCTCCAACGCTTTGTATTGGCATTAGTTTTTCTCCTTTGAACTTTCCCATTTCTCAATAATGGGTTCCAAAATATCATCTTCAACCCCATATACTTTGCCTTCTTTTGCAAGCGGCATAAATTTATCGATGTATTGTTGGCTCAATGCTGTGGAATCACCGTATTGTTCTCGCAAGTCATCAAGCTTTTGGTGCAAGTCCTTTTGAATTTCGGCATAGGCTGGGTCACCGTAATAATTATGTTGTTCCAGAGGGTCTTTTTTTCTGTCGATCAACTCCCAATAATCAAGGTCAAAATAGTAGTGTATCAATTTGTAATCTTTTGTAATGACTGCATAATGTCTGTTTACATTATGTTCCGAAGGATGCTCGTAATAATGATAATATACAGCGTCTCTTTCCCAATTGTCCAAATCGCCGGTTAGTACGGGAACTAAACTTTTCCCCTGCATATCGCTGGGCTGAGGGGCTCCTGCTACATCGAGAAATGTTTGTGCAAAATCCAAGTTTTGAACAAGTTCATCAGATACACTCCCTGGTTTAATCCTATCTGGCCATGAGACCAATAGGGGTGTTTTTAAACTTTCGTCGTAAACAAATCTTTTATCGAACCAACCATGCTCCCCTAAATAAAATCCTTGGTCCGAGGTGTACACAATAATGGTATTTTCCATCATATCATTGGCTTCTAGATAATCCAAAACACGGCCAACATTCTCATCAACTGATTTTATGGTGCCAAGGTAATCTTGCATATAGCGTTGGTAACGCCATTTGGCAAGGTCTTCATCCGACATGCTAGGGTATTCTTCTACAAATTCTTTGGCTACTTTTTCGTAGGCTGCATCAAAATTGGCTCTTTGGGAGGAATCCATTCTTCCTAAAGCATTTTCGAACCTGAGTTTGTCAAAACCAATTACTTCTTCCAAACCTAATTGATCCATAACTTCGGGGTATAGTTTGCTATCGTTGGCCCAGCCCATATTGCCATCAATTTTCATTTGGGCTACCTTGGCGGCTGGCATCTCTTCATGGTCATCAAACAAGGTTGCGGGTTCTTTAAAGGTTTTTTGAGTGTACTCTTGCATGTGTCTTTCCGCCATAAACCAAGAGCGGTGCGGGGCTTTATGGAGGTACATCAGCATAAAGGGTTTATCGGCTTGGCGTTCGTTGTCCAGCCAATCGAGGGTCATGTCCGTAACTATGTCGGTTACATAACCTTTAACATTTATTTCCCCTTCATTTTTGGTAATAAAATCAGGGTTGTAGTAAGCACCTTGTCCTGGTAATATTTTAAACTGGTCAAACCCTTTGGGGTTGTTGCCAAAGTGTAACTTTCCGAACATGGCCGTTTGATACCCTGCTTTCTGTAACAGTTGTGGAAAGGTAACGTTGGTGGTGTCGAAAGGAGAAACATTATCCACTTTGCCGTTCACATGAGAGTGTTTTCCCGTTAGAATTGTTGCTCTGGATGGGGCACAAATAGAGTTGGTAACACCGGCATTGGTGAACAACATGCCCATTTCGGCAATTCTATCAATATTGGGAGTTTCTATCAAACTGTTGTCATACGCAGAAATGGCCTGATACGCATGGTCATCCGACATAATGAATACTATGTTGGGTTTTTTGGGTTTTTCGTCTTTGACCTCGGATTTGCACCCGATGAGTAAGGTTAGGCAAAAAACAAGATTTGTGAGTGTTAAGATACTCTTTGTTAAGGTTTTTGGTTGGTTTATTTTGAATGCCATATTAGTTTGTTTAAGCAAATCATTTATTTGGGACAAAAGATAGTCAATTCCGCGGATTTTTGTTGTTGATGTTTTAAAATTGGAGAGGTGGGTTTAGGGAATGGGGGGTTGAGACAATAACCCGACAATCTTTTCTTTTGGGGGTGAAGAGGGTCTTCTTTAATTTGAAAAAACCACTGTTTTCAGGGGTTGTAAAGGGTGGGGAATTTGTACTGACACCGAAAGGGACACCTTTTTAACAATAATTTAACGATTATGCACTTTTAAGATACCAAATGGGTACAATAAGAGTTAAAATAAATTAATGAGCTTCAAAAGGACAAAATTTCAAATTGAGCAATGCCAGGTAACTCAATCAAAATTTTAAATAGACCATCTATTTAACTACGATATTAAAATCCTTCTACAGTATGTACAGAAACCAAAATTAGACTAAATCCTGATTCTTAATTTTGCTGCAACTAATTTTTGATTGTTAATAACTCGAATCCTTACAATATTCCCAAAAAATCCATTAACCTCAAATGGAGCCATTTGAAAACATATAAAATTTGTCAAATTAAATTTGACAGTATTTGAATAAAATTAATTAACTATCTGTTTGTCAAATTTATGTGAATAACTAATTCTAGTATTGGTTAATACCTTCTCCCTTTTGTTTCTACTTTTATTCCAAGAATTCTGCAATAGAAAACAAAAGTGCTTTTGTTCATTTTTTAATCTTAAAAAGAAGCAAATGAACAATTTATTGATACTAGAACGATTAGATCGTTTGGAACGGCTCATGATAGCCAACAAAGAAGTGCTAACCTTTGAGGAGACCTGTGACTATACCGGGATTTCCAGAAGTTATTTGTACAAGCTGACCGCTAGGGGAAATATTCCGCATTCCAAGCCTAATGGAAAAATGATATTCTTTGAAAGGAAGAAGCTCAATGATTGGCTTCTTCAAAATAGTCGGGTGTCCCAAGATGAAATCAATGAGAAGCATAACGGCCCTCATTCTAAAATCGAAGGTAATGGTTTCGGCTAAGGATGATAATAACTTGTACTTTGTCAAGGATTCAAAGAAGAAAACGGTATATGATTACACCATGGAATATTTGGGAACCAAGTATGATATCATGTACAATGAGATTTCCCATGATTTCCAGATAGCCCTTAAAGGCTCCAGGGAGTGGCAATATCTGAACCTTAACTCCCTTATTATAGAGCTTGCTAAAGCTGGTGTGGATATCCCGACCGGAAAACTGGAGATACTGATACGATCGGAGTGGATTCCCAAATACAATCCCATCAAGGAGTATTTCAACAATCTCCCGATATGGGATGGAGAGGACCATATCCTAAAGCTGGCATCCTATGTGCCTACTTATGAGAAAAAGTCCTTCAACTATCATTTCAAAAAATGGCTGGTCCGTGCCATTAGATGTGCCCTGGAACCCAATTATTTCAACAAGCAGGCTTTCGTGCTTTCCCATCAGGGACAAAACTCGGGCAAGTCCACATGGTGCCGATTTCTATGCCCACCCGAGCTCAGTGAATACATGGCCGAGGATATCAGCAATGACAAGGATGCAAGGATTCAGTTGTGCCGGAATTTTTTATACAATCTGGACGAACTGGCCGTGCTGTCCAAAAAGGATGTGAATGCGCTAAAGTCATTTTTTTCCAAGACCTTTATAAATGAACGCCTACCGTATGATAGAAAAAACACCACCCTGTCACGGATATGTTCCTTTGTGGGATCCACCAATATGTCATCCTTTTTGAACGATGAGACAGGATCGGTCCGTTGGCTCTGTTTTGAGCTCAAGGGGAAAATAGATTTTTTGTATTCAAAAGAGGTCGATGTCAACAAGGTCTGGTCACAAGCGTATCATTTGGCCTACTCGGACCCCAGCTTTGACTCCGAACTTTCCATTGAGGACATACAGGAGAACGAGGAAAGGAACAGGAAGTATACGAAATTGACCTCGGAACAGGAAGTGGTTGCCAAGTACTATGAAAAGTCCAATGATATGAAAGACTTTAGGACGGCATCGGATATCATGGTAGAGATTGCATGTCTCAACCTAAGGTTGAACCACATCAATATCGGTCGGGCACTGGCCGGGTTTGGTTTTCAAAAGGTTAAGCATCCCAAACGACAGGTGTACGGCTATTTGTCCCGACCACTCTTTGGGGGAAGCCCATGGGAAATGGAATTTGCAAAGAAAGAAGAATAATACCTACCTAGTTACCTAAAGCAGGATAAAGCCAATGGTCATGGGGCAAAACTTTAGGTAGGATATATAACTTCCATCTTACCTAAAGGTTACCTAACCTACCTTAAAGGGTAAGATAGGTAAGTTGAAAAAACATCTGACCTAGCTTGAAAACCCCTGTCATCATTGGGTTAGGTAAGAAGGTAGGAGAAATAACAAAACTTGAGACAATGAGAGAAAAAAATAGAAATACCATGGACTGCGAAAAAGCCCGCAACATTGACATCGTTTCCACGCTGGCCAAGTTGGGGCACTTTCCAGTCCGGAAAACGGAAAAAGAAGCTTGGTTCCTCAGCCCGTTCCGTACCGAGACCCAAGCCTCTTTCAAGGTATCGTTGAAAGAGAACTATTGGATAGACTTCGGAACCTTTGAGGGGGGCAGCACCATAGACCTGGTCATGAAAATGGAGAACTGTTCGGTAAAGGAGGCATTGGAACGATTGTCGGGTCCTACAGAATTTTTTTCTTTTCGCCGGCAGCCGAATCCAACCAAGAAGGAACATAGGGCCAATCCGATTGAAATCATCGAGGATAGGGAAATCGAACACCGGGCCCTTCGAACCTATCTGAGCTCCAGAAAGATCTCGACCAACACAGCAAGAAAACTTTGCAAGGAGGTCCACTATAAGATAGGAGGGCGGAAATATTTTGCCATCGGGCTCCGAAACAGGTCGGGGGGCTGGGAACTGCGGAACAGATATTGGAAAGGGTCCACATCGCCAAAGGATGTTTCATTGATCAAGAACGATTCCAAAAACTTGACCATTACCGAAGGCATGTTCGATATGCTTACCCTAATGGAGCTGATGCCGTATATCGTAAACAGCCATGACCTTTTGGTATTGAACACCACGGCCTTCGTAAAACGGATGATAAAAGAAATAGGGGAATATGAAAATGTTGAGCTGTTTCTTGATAGGGACAAAACGGGACTTGGGATGACAGAACTTCTATTGGAAAAGTGCCCGAACAGCAGGGATATGTCCTCTCTCTATGTGGATTTCAAGGATATGAACGATTGGTTGGTAAAAAGCGCGAAGGATGAAGTTTGGCAACGAATTGAAGATGTGTCATTGTCATGACAAATCTTGCTTTTGCTCCCGTAGGTCGCAAAAGATGATGTGAAAATGAAGAAAGAGTTCGTCCAGTTCCGGTGCTCGGTCTACGAGAAGAAACTGCTGAGGGTCAAGGCCCGAAAGAGTGGTCTTTCCATTAGTGAGTACTGCCGAAGAGCGGCCTTCGAGGACCGAATCGTTGAGCGGATGACGGACGAACAGATAGAGGCCTATAAGCTATTGGTCAAATACCAACGCAACTTTAAACTGATCACCAACATGTTCCGAAAGCGGAACCCAAAGTTGGCAGAAGAAACGGCACAACTGGCCAAAGAGATACGACAACACCTTTTAAACTTCAGGAAATGATAGGCATGGGAAAGTCCATATCGCACACAGCAGCTTCCATGAGCTACGGGATGAACCAGGAGAAAGGATCGGAGATCGTCCACAGCCAATATCTGGCCGGGGAGACCCCACGGGAGATCACCGAGGAGTTCAAGGTCATCCAAGAACAGAACGAAATGTGCCGGAAGAACACGCTCAGCTTTGTGCTCAGTCCCACCATCGAGGACGGCAGGAAACTCGAAAGGGAACAGCTCAAGGAAATGACCGAGCGGTTCCTTAAGGAAATGAACCTCAAGCAGCATCAGGCCGTTGCCTTTGTCCATAGGGACAAGGAACATGTGCACGTCCATCTGTATGCCAACCGGATAAACTTTCAGGGCAATGCCTATAATGACAGTTTCATCGGAAAGCGGAGCCAGCAAGTGGCGGAACTGGTGGCCAAACAGATGGACCTGACCACGGTAAGGGAGGTACAGCAGGAAAAGCTGTACCGGATGCAACATGTCCGCTCTGAAATACAAAAAATCCATGAAAAGGTCATGGCCAGGGAACGGCCAAGGGATTTTGACCAGTACATCAAATCCATGGAACAGAACAATGTGAAGGTCATCCCCAGCATCAACAGGCAGAACCAACTGCAGGGCTTCCGTTTTGAGTACAAGGGAACCAACCTAAAGGGAAGCGAGGTGCACCGTTCCATGTCCATGGGCAGGATCGCCAGGCAAATGAACTTTGAAAGGAACATGGCACAACGGATAGCCAAGGACAAGAGCATGCAACTTTTGGGCAAGACAGTGAATGTCCCGACAAGTCTGACCAAGACCATTATCAAGAAAACCATTAAACTGGCCATCAAGGTGGTCAGGGACACGGGAATAGGAATCTAAATAGAACAACATGGCAAAACTGGATGAAATAGCGGAACTGTTGACCGAGGAGATCAACGGATTTGAGAAGAGCATTGGCCGATTGGAAAAAGTACATGAAGATTTGCAAAATCTTCCATTACGGCCAGATACCAGCGAATTAAATGCTCTTCTAAAGGAGTACGGCAACAACCAAAAAACCAACATTGAGGAACAGCAAAGATTGATGCGGAAAATCCTTTACAAGGTGGAGCGGTCCATTCTATTGCCCAGTTGGGCCATAAAACTGTTCTGGGGATTGTTGGTCACGGTCCTGTTGGTCCTTGGATTTTCAATTCATCAGGTGTCAAGGATATCCAAGAAAGAAGAGGCTGCATATATAAAAGGTCAGGATGATGCCATTGAACACTACGGGACATTCTTTGAAGATAGCCCAGAGGCAAAGGAACTCTACCAAAAATGGCTGGAGGGAAAAGGCAAAAAGTAGGACAGCGCCCTATTCTATTTTTGCTATACGCTTATCTTCCCAAACGCTGCAAAAATAGGCCAGGATCCGAGCGCTGAAGTTGGGGTAAGGGATTTGGGGACAAGTGGTCTCGCCATAAACCTTAGCCCCCCATAATAACTACTATAATCAGACTTAGAATTGAAATCCAATTTTGTGAATACCTCAGGGGGATGTCTGTTGTTTGGTAATAAATAATCCTCGGAGCAAGCCCACGAGGTATTCAACGGAACAATATGTTATCATTTTTTAAAAAACCATCCGTTTTTCAAACATTTCCTTTACTACACCCGGGGCAGAGCCTTGGGGAATTCTATTGATTAAAACATATACCCTAGTAGGTGTATATAAAAGATTATTTTTACATCAAATCACTGATAATATCTGAAACAAACAGAATAGAATACAAAGAAAAATTAACCAGAGACCTGGATTTGGAAAAGGAAGTGATTGCTTTCCTCAATTATTTGGAAGGTGGGTTAATTTACTTAGGCATTGATAAGCAAGGGAAAGTACTTGGTGTAGATGATATTGACAGTGATATGCTTAAAATCAAAGACCGTATCAAAAACAATATTGCTCCTTCGGCCATGGGTTTATTTGATGTAGTGGCTGAAGAACGTGACGGTAAAGACATTATCAAGATTATTGTTGCCGGTGGAAGTGAAAAGCCCTATTTCAAAAAGAAATACGGCATGACCGAAAAAGGCTGTTTTATTCGTGTAGGCACAGCGGCCGAACCCATGCCGCAAGCTATGATTGATAAACTTTTCGCCAGCCGTACCCGTAATTCAATAGGGAAAATAAAATCGCATCGTCAGGATTTAAGTTTTGAGCAGCTACATATCTATTATCAGGAGCTTAACAAACAGTTTAAAAAGAATCTAGAACTACTTACCGAAGACGGTTTCCTTAACTATGCAGCCTACCTTTTAGCAGATGTGAACAATGTATCTATTAAAGTTGCTAAATATAAAGGCCTAGATCGGGTAGACCTTCTTGAAAATAATGAATATGGATATTGCTCGCTCATTAAGGCCACAAAAAGTGTACTGGATAAAATTGCAGTAGAAAATACAACTTTTGCGACCATTACATCAAAAGAACGTATTGAGAGAAAGTTATGGAATCCTGTAGCCTTGCGTGAAGCCATATATAATGCCATAGTACATAACGACTACACCCGAGAAGTACCACCTAAGTTTGAAATATTTGACGACAGGATTGAAATAACATCTGCCGGTTCCTTACCGGACGGACTTAGCAAAGAAGATTTTTTTGAAGGCGTTTCTATGCCGAGGAATAAGGAGCTAATGCGTATATACAGGGATTTGGATTTGGTAGAGCAACTGGGCTCTGGCGTTCCACGGATTTTAAAGAGTTACGGAAAGGAATGTTTCCGGTTTATGGATAACTTTACCAGAATGACTTTTCCTTCTTCTGAAAAAATCACCGAACAAGTTACCGAACAAGTTACCGAACAAGTTACCGAACAAGTTACCGAACAAGTTTCAAAATTACTTTCTGTAATGGGTAGGGATGAAACTACAACGGCAGAATTAATGACAAAGTTAGACATGAGGCATCGTCCAACATTTTTATATAATTATTTACAGCCGGCACTTGATGCAAAATTGATTGAAATGACAATCCCGGACAAACCGAAAAGCAGTAAGCAACGATATAGGTTAACGGAAAAGGGAAAACAGATTAAGTGACTTTAATGGTGATTTTATTAATTTCTATTTGAATATGACCTATCAGTCAAAAAATGAACAAGATATTACCGGCTTAAAAAACCGCACTAATTTTTGTTTCCCATTTGTACTTCATACCTTGTTAACCCCTGTGAAATAAGGAAATTTACATAATGCATCAGGGGTTTTCCGGAAACCCCTTTGTTAAGGCCATATTTCTTGTGTAGCCCAGATTTTAGGATTTTCCTATCTTTTCCGGCTCCTGGATCAGCTATGTGGTCGGCCAAACGCTGATCGAGCAATTTTCGGTGCTCTAACGAAATTTCTGGATTCTCTTCTTCCTGATATGTTTCTACAAGGGCCAATATCAAGGGGCAAAAGGTTTAAGAGTTTTTTGACTTGATCCTTTCTTGAAAGCTCAATTTCTTTTTTTAACAATTGCATATCTTCACTGACCTTTCGGTTCAATATTTTTGCATAATGTTGCGTGGTTCGGAGTGATTTGTGCCCCAGCATCTTGCTTACAGACTCAATGGAGACGCCATTGGAAAGTGTAACGGTGGTCGCAAAAGTATGTCTGGCAATGGGTGGTCAAATGTTTTTTAATACCACTGAGGTCAGCTATTTCCTTTAAATAGGCATTCATTTTTTGATTGGTCAATACGGGTAGCACCTTTTTATCTACAAGTAAGGGGCTATGCTCGTATTTTTCAAGAATCATCAATGCTGTTGGAAGAACGGGAATGTTACTTTTGGTTTTTGTCTTGGTACGTTTGGTATTTATCCAAAGATCTCCGTCAATTCCTATCACAAAATCATCATGGGTCAGTTTTTTTACATCCGCATAGGCCAATCCGGTAAAGCAACAGAAAACAAAACAATCCCTTACATGCTCCAACCGTTCATTTGTAAAAGGATGATCCATTAGTCGTTGAAGCTCTTCATCAGTCAGGAATTCTCGTTCTACAGTTTTTAATCGGGCTTTCCAATTGGCAAAGGGGTCTGTTTTGATCCAACCATTCGCATAAGCGATCCGTATTATCTTTTTAAAGTTCACCACATACTTGATTGCAGTGTTATGGCTGCACTTTCTTTTTGTCTTTAGATAATATTCGAAACCGGAAATAAAGGAATGATCCACATCTACTACAGGAATATCTTTCTTTCGAAGCTCGTTCTGTAAGTATTCGGCCAAATGGCTTTTTGCGGTTTTGTAACGTTCTGCTGTACCAGGAGCAAAATCTTTTCCAACTAATTTTTCAACCCTGTCATTGTGCTCTTGAAAGATTTCCAATAACATTTTTGAGGGCTTATCCACACCTAGGTAAGAATTTTTAATTGAAACAGCGGTCAATGGTCGGCCCTTGTCTTTCAATTTATCCGCATGCCGAAATAGGTCGGTACGTATTTTCATTAATTGCGAATTCAGTTGGCGAACTTCTTGCGAGAACCCCAACACCTTTCCATTGGTAGCATCCCAAGTGTTGGGATAAATTTTGCGACCTGTGCTGAATTCCGAACGCTTTCCATTTACTGTGATTCTGATATAGATCATTGCCCGACCTACTTTGTCGGTTTTGTGTTTTTTGATGTAGAATAAGAGAGATAACATAAAAGGGACACCTATTTTAACATTATTTGCCTTGAAATTAGCAAAAAAATATTAAAAAATAATCCCTGTAATACATTGATTAACAATATTTTAATTGATGTTAGGTGTCCCTTTTTGGTGAGATTTCAGGTGACACCGAATTGGGCACCTATTAGGATGATATTAAATGATATCATTTGATATCAAAAAAAAATAAAAACCCTGTAAATTATTGATTTACAGGGTTTTTTGTTTAGAGATGATGTCTCTCAGCGGAGGAAGAGGGATTCGAACCCCCGGAGGTGTGACCCTCAACAGTTTTCAAGACTGCCGCATTCGACCACTCTGCCATTCCTCCTAAGCGGGTGCAAATATATAAAGCTTTTTGTTATCCCAAAAGACCTTTTTGCATTATTGTTTAAATCGGAGGGATAAAACATTTTGTACATCCCCCATTTAAAGTTTGTCAAAATCAGTATGCCGTTCAAAACAATGGTTATACCTTTGTATTATGCTAGAATGGTACCACTATTTGCTCTTGGTGGCTGTAGGTTTTGCAGTAGGATTTATAAATACCGTGGCAGGAGGTGGCTCGTTACTTTCTTTGCCGACTCTCATTTTTTTGGGATTGCCACCAGCTGTTGCCAATGGAACCAACAGAGTGGCCATAGTGGTACAGACCGCACTGGGAACGGCCGGCTTTAGAAGCAAGGGCGTTATCACCTTTCCCTTTAATATTTATCTTGGAATCTCTGCTTTTTTAGGCTCCATTATAGGTGCCTATATTGCTGTGGACATAGATGGGGAAACCTTTAATAGGATTTTGGCCATTGTAATGTTGGCCGTGGTGCTCATTATCATTTTTAAGCCAAAGATGAGAATAGGAGAAATGCAGGAACGTCTCACAGGTAAATATTTATGGGTGAGTATGATCGTATTTTTCTTTTTTGGGATCTACGGTGGTTTTATCAATGCCGGACTTGGTTTTTTAATGCTGCTATTTTTACATTATTTTAATCAGATGAATCTTGTAAGGTCCAACGCCACAAAGGTAGCCGTGGTGTTTATTTATATGCTCGCAGCCTTGGCTGTTTTTGCGTTTAACGATAAAGTAGATTGGAAACTGGGATTTGTGCTGGCCATAGGAAATGGTTCAGGGGCATGGTTTGCCAGTAGGTTCTCCGTAAAAAAGGGGGACGGATTTATTAAAACATTTTTAGTGATAGCCGTAGTTTTGATGGCCATCAAACTATGGTTTTTTTAAAATAAAATACAAGTATGCCAGGATTTGAACTTTTTGGAGACAAGGAAAGAAAAGAAGTACAGGACGTTATGGACTCCGGAGTGCTAATGCGCTACGGATTCGATGCCATGCGAAACGGACATTGGAAAACAAAGGAGTTAGAAGCCGGTTTGGCAGAAAGAATGCAGTCCAAACATGCACATGCCGTAAGTAGCGGTACTGCTGCACTAACAGTTGCTTTGGCCAGTGCAGGTGTTGGAGCGGGAGATGAGGTTATTATGCCCACTTTTACTTTTGTGGCCAGTTTCGAATCCATTCTGGCTGTGGGTGCCGTCCCCGTTTTAGTTGATATTGATGATACCCTGACCTTAAAGCCCGAAGCGGTGGAAAAGGCCATCACTTCAAAAACAAAAGTGGTAATGCCCGTGCACATGTGTGGTTCCATGGCCAATTTAGATGCCTTAAAAGCTATTTGCGACAAACACGGATTATTATTGCTCGAAGATGCCTGCCAAGCCATTGGCGCAACCTATAACGGAAAACCTTTGGGCAGTATCGGGGATTTAGGATGTTTTTCCTTTGATTATGTAAAAACCATCACTTGTGGAGAAGGTGGTGCCGTTATCACCAATAATAAGGATTATTATGAAAATGCCCACAAATATTCCGATCACGGTCACGATCATATCGGAAACAATAGGGGAGCAGAAGATCATCCGTTTTTAGGATATAATTTTCGAATCTCCGAGATGAATGCTGCCGTAGGAGTAGCTCAGCTTGCCCGTTTGGATGAGTTTATAGCCATTCAAAAAAGAAATTACACGATTTTGCGAGAAGCATTGTCAAACATATCGGAAGTTGTTTTTAGGACTGTCCCAGATGGGGGGGAAGAGAACTTTTCGTTTCTGAACTTCTTTATGCCCACGGAGGAATTGGCACAAACTGCTCATCAGGAACTCATTGAAGCTGGAGTAGATGGATGTTTTTATTGGTACGACAATAACTGGCACTACTACAAAAAATGGGAACATTTGACCCAATTGAAATCCTTGGGCAAACTACCAAAGGATGTCATTGAGTCATTACCCGATTATGACAAAGCTGATTTTTCTGAATCCGATAAATGGATGTCCAGAAATATCTCCTGCTTGATCAAATTGGGATGGTCGGAAAAAGAAGTGGCCGAACGTGCCAAAAAAATGGTGACGGCTATAAAATCTTCTATATAAACATAGGGTTACTTGCTAGGATATTGGTATTCGTTGTCGTCTTTATAAGGCGATAAGGAACAATGAATAGTTTTTATTTCGTTGGAATCCCTTTATAATGAAATCCTGGGTCAATCTCAAAAGTTGTGTGTAAATTGAATTTATAGTTTGAACTTTGTTTTAAAAACTGACTGTATTGGATCCA
>NZ_JAYKYV010000015.1:0-91487 GCF_035818535.1 Flagellimonas halotolerans
AAAAATCCAGCGAAGCTAGCTTCGCTGGATTGATTTAATTATTAAAAACTGTCAACCTATTTTAGGACGACTCAATCGGTATAACGATTAGAACCTGTAAGTCACACTTGCATTAAAAGTACGACCGTTTCCATAAAAAACACCGAAGGCATCAGTTTGGTTCAAATAAGCATGGTTGAACAAGTTGTAAACGTTTGTTCTTAATTCCATTTTGTTTGTTCCAAAGTCAAATGTGTATGCTGCTGTCATATCAAATAACGTGTAAGCATCCAACTTTGAGGTTTCATAAGAATTTCCTTCGGCAACAACATCAGCTACATCATTGAACTCATATAGGTTACTAAAGTGGTTCACATCAAAACCAACCTCAAATCCATTTGCAAAATCATAGTCAGCGTTAAGACCCATGGCAAACTGAGGTGCATTGCTAATCTCAACTCCATCAAGATTCACATTTCCATCAAAGAAGTTTGCTGGAAGTGGGTCACCATTTTGATCGGTATAATCATCAATTTGAGCATTGGTGAAGTATGTATTATCCCTAAAATCTCTTGTTCTGTAAGGAGTGCTTCCAGAGTATACCCAGTCTCCAATAGAAGTATAGCCCCCAATTATCAATCCTTGAGCCGCTCTCCATCGGGCAGTAAGCTCAATACCCTGGTGCAACTGTGTTACATCAGTTTGTTCACGGTTAATATCTACTTCTGTATCAGTAGCTATATCAACAATACTGTTACCATTGGCTATAAATCTGTTAGCCCATTCTGTCCTATACAAATCAATTGTGAATTGGAAATCATATGTGTTGAATTTATATCCAATTTCCAAGCCTGTAATCTCTTCATTTTCAACTTCTGGATCAGCCAGCTCAGCTGTACCTGAAAAAATATTATCCAAGAAAGGTTGACGGGAATAGAAACCTGCATTGGCATATACAGTGTTTTTTTCGTCAAAGTTATATGCTCCACCACTTTTCAGGTTGTATCCAAACTTGTTTGCCTTGTCGGATGTTTGGGTAGTCTGATTACCATTGATGTCAGTAGCGAATCTATCTTCCCTTTGATACGATTGGTTAGATATTGCTCCTTGAAAAAATACGGAAAATGCTTCTTCAGCATACTCAACCTGCCCGAACATTCCCTGATAGTTAATATCTTCGGAGTAATCGTAGTTGATTCTCTCGTCTTCATCAGCAAATGTTGTCAAGGTTTTCCATGGATTTATACTAAAAGATTCAGTAACGACTCTATCATCTGGCCTGTCGTTAGACCATCCAGAAAGTCCATAAAAATCAGCTACTTGCCTGAAGTGATCACCTGTATAAAATCTGAAATCGGCACCAACGTTAAAACTAAGGTTGTCGTTAAGGTCGTGACTAAAGTTGGATACCATTCCATACCATTGGTGATTGTTCATAGAAGCACGACGGATATAACCAGCTCCATTTGGTGCACTATAATCACCACCGATACCTACTTGAGCATTTCTTTCACGTGTTGCCGCATAGTCAATTTGTCCATCTATTCCTCCAGCAACAGGATAATCTGGTAATCTTAGGGCACTATTACCTCTTGGTCCAGTTCCACCACCACGACCCCAAGATGCGTAAAGCACTGTTGAAAGGTCTGATTTATCTGAAATATCCCAATCCCAGTTTAAGTTCATGACCGGCTTGTGGTAGAAGTTCGTTCTTTCAGACTCCAATTCACCTTCATCAAATCCCCAGTGTTGATTATATTTTCTTTTGGCTTCAACAACTTCCAAAGGCTGTGACCAACGCTGCATGTGCCATTGTGGGGCACCAAAAACCAAAAAGTTGAAGTTATGGTCTCCGATAAGTTTACCCACAGAGAAGAAATAATTCTGACCTTGTCCTTTAGTTCCTTCAGCAAACTTTCTTTGACCTTGCCAATGATCTAGCATAACTGAGAATCCCCAGCCATTCTCATTGATTCCTGAATCGTAAGAAGCAGTTGTCTTAAAGAAACTGTCGTTACCAACCATAAAACGACCGAAACCGCCTTCCCTTTTTTCAGTAGCTTTAGAAACGATGTTAACCGTACCTCCTACTGATGAAATGGCCAATTTGGAAGAGCCAAGCCCTCTTTGTACCTGAACTGCATTGGCAATGTCTGCCATACCAGCCCAATTGGACCAGTACATTCTTCCATCTTCCATGCCGTTGATGGGCTGTCCGTTCAATAGGAAGGCCGTGTTGGTTTGATCAAAACCTCTCAAGAACATTTGTGAATCCCCAAAACCTGTTTGGTTGGAAACATATACAGAAGGAACATTTTTCATTACCTCAGGGAATTCCACGTTACCAGCAGAAACAGCTTGTATTTCGTCTCTTTTAATTGTGGTTACAGCAATTGGTGTACTTCTGTCTTCTTCAAGGTCGATAATACCCGAACCAATTACAACAACTTCTCCCAATTCTTGTGCATCTGGCAACAATTCAATTGTTCCGAGATTTCCTGTTGAAGTAAATTCAACCTGTTTTTTAATAAAACCAATGTAAGAAACAATCAATGTTCCCGAACTTTGGTTTACCTCCAAAGTAAAGTTACCATCAAAATCTGTAGATGTACCATTAGAGGTACCTTTAACAACAACGCTGGCTCCTGGAAGCGGACCGCCAAGCTCGCCGTCAACTACAGTACCAGTAAGAGTTCCTTGTGCAAATGCCATCGCGGAAATAAAAATAGCCGCAAAAGCCAAGTAAATTCTTTTCATTTAATTCAGTGTTTAAGTGTTTAATTAGCCCTGCAAATGTGATTCATTTTTGACACTCTGCGATTAAGTCAAAGTTAAAATCGGGCAAATATAGTTAACACTAAATTAACAAATAAAGTTAACTGACAAACAATTGTTTACGGTTTTGTTCCTAATTTGAGAAGATAGCAGCCTACTCCTTAAAAAAATGTAAAAGATTCAATGTGGAACTATCGTGCTTGCCAATTTTTGAATTCTCGATGTCAATCAAAATATTTTTGGCCAATTGCTTGCCCAATTCCACCCCCCATTGATCATAGCTGAAGATATTCCAAACTACGCCCTGAACAAATATTTTATGCTCGTAAAGTGCAATCAATGCACCTAGGCTTTTGGGCGTAAGCTTTTTAATTAAAATGGTGTTGGTAGGTTTGTTTCCCTCAAAGATTTTGAAAGGAAGCAGTTTTTGAAGTTCTTCACCTGACAAGCCTTGGGACTCGAGTTCTTGTTTTACCTCATCAGCGGTTTTCCCGTTCATCAAGGCTTCGGTCTGTGCAAAAAAGTTGGCCATTAATTTATTATGATGGTCCACATCGCCATGCAATGATTCCTTATACCCGATAAAATCTGTTGGAATCAGTTTTGTTCCCTGGTGCATCAACTGGAAGAAGGCATGTTGCGAATTGGTTCCCGGCTCGCCCCAAATTATGGTGCCGGTTTCATGCCCAACCCTGTTTCCAGCTCTATCCATACTTTTTCCGTTGCTTTCCATAATACCTTGTTGCAAATATGCGGAAAAGCGGTGCAAGTATTGTGTGTATGGGATGATGGCCTCGGTCTCTGCCTTGTAAAAGTTGTTGTACCAAACACTGATTAAGCCCAACACCACCGGAATATTCTCTTTAAACGGGCTTCCCTTAAAATGGTCGTCCATTTCATTGGCTCCGGTCAAAAGGGCTTCAAAGTTTTCATAACCAACGGAAAGCGCAATGGATAATCCAACGGCGCTCCACAGCGAGAATCGACCGCCGACCCAATCCCACATGGGGAATACATTGTTATCGGCTATACCAAATTCCTTGATTTTTTCAAGGTTGGTGGACACTGCCACAAAATGATCGGCCACATCTTTTTCGGATGCACTTTGCAAGAACCATTTTTTAATGGTCAGTGCATTGGACAATGTTTCCTGCGTGGTAAACGACTTTGATACGATAACGAACAAAGTGGTCTCGGGGTCGAGTTCCTTCAACACTTCGTGAACTAAATCACCGTCCACATTGCTCACAAAATGCGTTTTTAGGTCATTTTGATAGAACTTCAATGCCTCGGTCACCATCACAGGTCCTAAATCCGACCCGCCGATTCCAATATTAACCACATCGGTAAAGGCTTTACCGCTATGCCCTTTTCTTTCTCCAGAAATAACGGCTTCTGAAAAAGATTTGATTTTTTCCTTGACCTCAAAAACCTCATCAACAATATTTTCTCCGTCAACAATAACCTTACCCCCCTTTTTGGCCCGCAAGGCGGTGTGCAGCACGGCCCTTCCTTCGGTTTGGTTTATAAGCTCTCCATTAAAGTAGCTTTTAATAGCGTCCTTCAATCCCACTTCGTCGGCCAGATCCAACAACAACTTCAAGGTTTTATCGGTAACCCTATTTTTTGAGTAGTCCACCAAAAAATCGTTCCAAAGTATAGCGTATTTTTTGCCACGGTCTTCTTCGGTCGCAAACAATTCCCTTAAATGTACTTCCTCGGTTTCTTTGTAATGTTCCTGAAGTTTTTTCCAAGATTCAGTGGTAGTAGGGTTGATTGTGGGTAGTGCCATTATTGGGTGTATGATATTAAGGTTTCTTCAGGTTCTTCTGGGGTTGGATCAACAAATTCGACACAGTCCAATTGTTCTTTTAAGGGGGTAATATGCGCCATATAGTCTGCGCGCAACGAATCTGCTATGGGTTCTGCAGCGGGAAGTTCTTCTTTAAATGGGTCCACCTGTCTTCCATTCTTCCAAAAACGGTAGCAAACATGGGGGCCTCCAGTATTTCCCGTCATTCCAATCCAACCAATTACATCGCCTTGGCGCACAAAGTCACCTCTCTTTACATTTTGTGCCTTCATATGGAGGTATTGAGTGCTGTAGGTACTATTGTGCTTGATCTTGACATATTTTCCGTTGCCGCCCCTTCGGGTAGATTCCGTTACGGTTCCATCCGCGGTAGCCACAATTGGCGTTCCTATTGGTGCGGCAAAATCTGTTCCTTTATGGGGCCGAACTTTGTAACCATAGTAAGCTATCCTTCTTTTAAGGTTATAGCGAGATGACAAACGATACCTAAATTTAACCGGTGCACGTAAAAAGGTACTGCGTAAGTTATTGGCATCTTGATCAAAATACTCCAAAATATGGTTAGTGGCATCTGATATATAGGGAAAAGCATAAATGGCTTTTCCTTTATGCTCAAAATAAGCTGCCTTTATGGAACCAATACCTGCATAAATACTGTCATTGATATAGCGCTCATCAAAAACCACCTTGAACTTGTCTCCTTTGTCCAATCGTCCAAAATCGATGGTCCATGCATATATATCGGAAAGCGCAAAGGTTAGATTGTAATCCACTCCCAAAGTATCAATGGACATGGACAAACTATGATCGATAACCCCTCCTATCTCACGCTCTACCAACGTTACTTTTTTCTTGCTCTTGTAGGCTTTGGTAGAATCGCGGAGGTCTACCACCGTATAGTTTATTTTATCGTTTTGATAGATAAAGACTTCGGCAACCTCGGAAGTGTCCTTGGATTTAAGGATCAGGTAGGGTTTGCCTACCATGATCTTGCGGACATCGAAAGTATCTCGATATTTTTCGGAAATGGCGGCAATCTTTGGGTAATCTACCTTGTTCTTGAGCATAAGCTCACCAAAACTATCGCCACTGCGGACAGTATCGTGGACTACATTGAACTCATCCAAATTAAAGCCATAGCGCAGCACTGGAAGTTTTTCTATCGGTTCTGCCTTTGCTACTTCATTAATAACCGGTTCTTTCGTCTGTTTACACGATATGAGCACTGCCAGCGTCAATATCGCCCCAATAATTTTCCGCATTTCTCTTCTTATTCCTTGTATTCTTCTTTTTCGGGATTAAAAACATGATCGACCCATTGTTTGCCCCATGTATCCAACTCTTCTTTGGTATGCAAAGTTGGGAAAAAAATTATTTTCTGGAAACTTGGCGGCAAATAGTCCTTCCAATTAGTGCCTCCAGTTGCCTCGACATCTTGGCCTTCCCTTGCCAAATATCTGTGTGCCGATCCCATGTGCATCAACGGCCAATTTACATTGGCATTCAAATCCATTGTCTTTAACGCAGAAATCAGTTCTTCATTGTTTTTGGATGCATCGGGTAGTTGAAGATATTTGTGGTATATGGTACTGTTCTTTACCTGATTGGCAATCCGCAAGAGTCTGGGCGTGTATCTTACCTCAAACTGTTTCAGTGTAAGGGTTTTTTCGCCCGTTGCCAAATCGGTTGCTCCTTTTTTCCAATATACGTGTTCAAAAAGTTCTTCTATGCTGTTTTCCGAAGAAAACAACCCCCTTTCAGATGGATGTACCATATTCTCCAACGGGGTTGCGTAGAACTCTATCATCCTGTATTGTGCCGATTGGAATCCACTTGCCGGAAGCAAGGCCATTCGGTAACGCAGGAATTGCTCCCTTTCCATACCTTTGATCATAATACTAAAGGAGGATATAAGGGCCTTGAAGTAACTGTTGATTCTTCGAACTTTTTCTATAAAAAAAGCTACATCCTGGGATTTGTCTTCAACAATCTGTTTTTGTTCATGTAGAATAAGTTTGAAGTACAGCTCTGTAATCTGGTGGTACATGATGAAGATTTCCTCATCCGGAAAATGTGTTCGCGGTACTTGAAGACTGAGCAAGGTATCCAAGCGGATATAATCCCAATAAGTAAGATATCTCTCGTAAAGGAGTCCATCCAAGTAAGAACTTAAGTCCTGCCCCGAGTTTTTGAACTTTTCCTCTAGTTTATTGATTTGGGAAGCGATTTTTGCATCCTTATCCATTAATCTCGATACTAATCCATTATTATTTTAAACTGGTTCTTAAGTCCATTATAGCCGTCTAAGTCCGCCTTTAATGACCCTACGGCCAAATCTGCCTTGATCCGAATGGGTATTTTGTTCCAATCATTGGAAACCCAAAGCGTAAGACTCTCTTTTTCCTTAAAAACACGACCGGACTGAACCAAAGGTCTAAATTTAAGACATTCTACCTTTCCAAACTTGGTCCTAAGGATTTCTTTTCCCAAATATTTTAACTGGAACTTAAAAACCCCGTCATCGTCAAAAAGCATATCCAAATTAATGGATTCCCCTTCTTCAAACTCTTCAAGATTGTAGTTGCTTCTTAAATAATACGAAGCGGAAATCAAATCCTGGATCCCATCATGTATGGCAATGTTCTTTTTTGTATCATTTTTATTGTCAATCAGAATCGCTTTGTCCTTATCGTAATCAAATTCAATTTCTATGTCCTTGGTATAACCGCCTTCATCTATTTTTCGGATAAACTTGTAGGGTTTACCGTGTTCACGGCCAAAATAGCTTTCGTAGGTATCGTCGACCTTAAAAAAGATACTTGCAAATCCGGTAGTCCTCCCCTTGCCCACAACGTGATATACGGGAATATTGTCCAAGTTTTCGGAAGTCAAGTGCAATGTGGCATAACTGGCATTTAGGATGCCATAGTGTATCCTAAATTTTAGCCATTCACCTGGTTTAAAGGCAGGGCGTGAACTTTGACCCATAACGGACATTGACAAAAGAAGCAGTAGTGTAGGTATTATAGTCTTTTTCATTTGCAATTTTATTGGTATAAAATTAGTAAAATCACTTTAGGGGCCATGCTGTTCACATATACTTAAACAAAACTTATTCCAAAATAGTATAAACAAAAAAAGCCCAGTCTTAAGACTGGGCTTTTCCTAAATAACCAACCAAACTTTAAATTATGAAAAACCAATACTTAAAGTTATAAGGGAACCACCCCTTATGTGGGTCAAAGATACGGCAAGGTTTTGTAGGAAAAAGTGTTTTTAACGGACTTTAACTAAACACTTATATTATTGGTTGATTTTATCGGTTTTTTTGACAAATTATTAAGAGAATTGGGCTGATTGATCAAGTGATTTTTATTAGAACCAATACCCGACACTGAAGAAGATATTGCTTTCACTAATCTCCGGAGACCACGAATAGTAAACTTGAATTGGTCCTAGAAAAGATTCGAAACCATAGCCTACCCCATATCCTGAAAAACTCGGCTCTTTGAACCAATCCCCTGTTCTAAAAAGATCGTCGTTGATATTGGCATAATTTGCAGAAAACAAAAAGTGGTGCTTGTAGGTAAATTCGTAATCCAAACGACCATATCCTTTAATGTAACTATTGCCTGGCAAGCTAAGAAAATCGTAACCGAAGAAGGGCACAAAATTGTTTACAAAGTCGTTGCCAAAACCTCCCAGGATAAAATCAAAAGAAGTTACTTGCGAAGTTCCAAGCTTTACACCTCCATCCGCTTCCAGCTGTAAGCTTAAGTTATTTAGCATTGAAAATGTGCCGCCAAACTTAGTCTTTGCTACGGCAAACTGGCTAAAATTATTGTTATAATCGGAAGAGAACGCGTAAAAGTGAAAATCGCCATCGAACAAAAGCCCTTTGGTGGGAAAGTATTTATCATCGTACGTGTCCAGTTTTATTTGGGAGAACGCGCTAAAATAATTGGAGTTTTCAAAAGTAGTCCTTTTGTTGGATGCCGACATTGCAACCTCCCCATCTGTATCTATTTGGTTTAGTGTTCGAGTACTATAGTTCAAGAATTTGTACTCTGCTCCAATGGTAAAGGCAAACTCTTCTTGGAGAACGGTTTGCAGATATACTTGGTTGGTAAGGTCGGTCACATCTATATTAATTCTTTGGATATTGGGATTGTTCGGAACATTAAAGTTGCCTTGAATCAAAGAAAAATCGGTTTCAGCATCAAAATCGGTCAATTTTGAATTTATCCCAAGGCTCCAGTAATAGCCTTTATCCAAATAGTACTGCATGTTGTACCTAATATGGTCGCCCAATATAAAATCAAAGGAAGCCACATCATCCTTCATTAAAAAATTCTTTTTGGTGAGATTGATCAATGCCGCACTTTTATATAGATCATCATAATGAGCAGACATTTTTATGAACATTTTGGTGGGGTTCTCTTTGAGTTTTAGAATCAAGTCCGTGCCCAGACCGTTAGATACAAGGTCGTACCGGATTGCCTTAAAGTTTCCCGTTGCAGAAAGATTGCTCATTCCTTGCTTTAAATCATCAAACGAAATCTTCTCCGCCAGATTAAACCTCAACTTACCTTTAATGTACCCTCTGGTGTACTGGTCGTTACCTTTAATGATCATCCTGTTGATGGTTAGGCTGTCTACCATCTTGATTCTTTTACGGGGTTTTGGGGCTTCATCTTGACTTTGTGCTATTTGTTTTAGCTCATCCATTTTATTTTGAGCCGCAGCTTCCCCACTCTTCAGAATTTGTTTGCCCTTATCAAAAGCAATAACGGAAAATTCGTCAATGTCCGGCCGGATATACAAATCGGTTTCCTTGGATTTTTTCTTCATATCGTTTACCGTACGATAATTGTTGATCTGGAGCAATATTTCCGTAGCCGAAGAAAGTGATTCCCTTGTGGCCAGATCGTGTTGCACGTCTACCCCAATAATAATGTCTGCCCCCATTGCCTTTACTTGATTTATAGGGTAATTGTTCACCACGCCGCCATCGATCAAGATCTGTCCATCGATCTCAGCAGGTTCAAAAAGTGAAGGGAATGTCCCACTTGCCACAATGGCCTCGGGCAGATATCCTTTGTCCAGAAGAACCTCTTCCCCAGTTTCTACATTGGTGGCCACACACAAGAAAGGTGTAGGCAATTTTCTGAAATCCTGCACATCCTTTACATGGTACAAGAGCTGAACCAATAGGTTGTATATGTTCTGTCCGCCAGAAATAGCTTGCGGGAAGGTTACCTTAAAATTTTCGAAAGGCAAGGAAAGGGCATAGCGTTCGGAATCCTCTTTCTCGTAAAATGTTTTTGCACTTCGGGGAACATTGTCCTGTATCAAATCGGTAAAATCGGTACTCCTAAAAATGGAATCCAATTGCTGGGCGGAGTAGCCCGATGCGTACAAAGCCCCAACAATGGCCCCCATACTGGTTCCGCCAATATAATCCACTTTAACACCAGCTTCCTCAATAATCTTTAATGCGCCAATATGAGCCAAACCCTTGGCACCGCCTCCACTTAGTACCAGCCCAACTTTTGGCGACTTTTTGTCTGTAGTGTTTTGGGCCATCCCCACCACACCTAGTAAAGCAATTAAAAGTGTTGTGATTGTTAGTTTTTTTCGCATTGCTCACTTATGAAAAGTTTTATAAATCTTCTTTGCCTTGGACACCCCAACGGAAGCTGTTAAAGTTTCCAGGGACGCTTCTTTGATTCGTTTTACCGATTTAAAGCTTTTTAGTAGTTGCTGGGCGGTTTTTTCCCCTATCCCCTCAATATTAACCAATTCTGAACTAATTGCACCCTTACTCCTTTTGTTCCGGTGATGGGTGATCCCAAACCGGTGGGCTTCATTTCGGAGCTGTTGGATTATTTTTAAACTTTCCGACCTTTTGTCCAAATACAGCGGTACCGGGTCGTCCGGAAAATAGATTTCTTCCAACCGCTTGGCAATGCCAATAATGGCTATTTTTCCACGTAGCCCCAAAACTTCCAAACTCTTTAACGCCGACGATAATTGCCCTTTTCCTCCATCTATTACAATAAGTTGGGGCAGGGATTCTTCTTCTTCGAGCAACCTTTTGTACCTCCTAAATACTACTTCCTCCATACTGGCAAAGTCGTCCGGTCCCTCCACAGTTTTTATATTGAAGTGACGATATTCTTTTTTTGAGGGTTTTCCATCCTTGAAAACAACACAGGCCGCAACGGGATTACTGCCTTGTATGTTGGAATTATCAAAACACTCAATATGTCGTGGCTCCTCCGAAAGCCTTAAATCCGACTTCATTTGTGCCATGATGCGTTTGGTATGGCGGTCTGGGTCGGTAATTTTGATTTGCTTTAGCCTATCCTGCCTATAAAACCTTGCGTTGCGTTCGGACAGATCTAATATCCTGCGTTTATCGCCCAACTTGGGCAGGGTCATCTTTACATCATCTTCCACGATAACCGGAAAGGGCAAATACACTTCCTTGGATTGTGAGTTGAAGCGCTGTCTAATTTCCGTAATTCCCAATTGGAGCAATTCTTCATCGGTTTCATCAAGCTTCTTCTTTATTTCCAGAGTATGAGACCTAATTATGGCCCCGTGGGAAATCTGTAAAAAGTTGACATAGGCATGGGTCTCATCAGAAATAACCGAAAATACATCCACATTGTTGATCTTGGGGTTCACTACAGTGGATTTGGCTTGATAATTTTGCAGAACTTCAATCTTATCCTTCACACGCTGTGCCTTTTCAAATTCCATTTTCTCGGCAAAATCCTTCATTTGCTGCTTAAAGGTCTGTATGGAGTTTTTTAAGTTTCCTTTTATGATCTGCCTAATATCTTCTATCCGGTCATGATACTCTTTTTCGCCCTGAAGTCCCTCGCAAGGCCCCAAACAATTGCCCAAATGATAGTCCAAGCATACTTTATATTTACCGGCATCTATTTTTTCTTCGGATAGGTCGTAGTTGCAGGTACGCAATGGGTACAGGCTCTTTACCAGATCCAGAAGCGTCCTCACCGTTTTCATGCTGGTGTAGGGGCCAAAGTATTCGGAACCGTCCTTGATCAGTTTTCGTGTGGAAAATACTCTGGGGAATCTTTCATTTTTAATACAGATCCACGGATAGGATTTATCGTCCTTGAGCAAAACGTTGTATCGGGGCAACAGTTTTTTAATGAGATTGTTCTCCAGCAAAAGGGCGTCCGACTCCGTAGGCACCACAATATGTTTAATGGAATGGATCTTCTTTACCAGCACCCGGGTTTTGCCATACTCTTGTTTTTTATTGAAATACGAGGAAACCCTCTTTTTAAGGTTTTTGGCCTTGCCCACATATAAAATCTTTCCATCGGCATCATAAAATTGATAAACCCCTGGATTGTTGGGCAGCGAGCTTAACTGTACTTTTAAAGATGCTGATTTGGACATAAGTAGTTCTAAAATGAACTGTTTTTGACTTTATAACAAAGTTATATTTTAATTGTGGTGATAATTGTTAAACTTGATGAATTCACGTTTTGCGTTCATATTTGACCGTTTTCACTTTAAAATCCGTCAAAAAGCACACAAAATCAGAATTTTGGCTACCCTATCCCAAACAAGGGTTTGTCCCTAAAAAAACTATGGAAATTGGACAATTTGATGATTGAGGTTTGGTTTAATTTGTTAAACAGTTGCTAAAAATTGTGCATTTCGTCGATAAAAAGTGCATTTCATGGTAAAATTTTCAATTGTTTTACTTACATTTAACCATCTAAATACAGTCCGATGGAAAACTATATTATCGTTTTGGGAATGTACTTGATTTTGATGCTTTTCTTCAAAATATTTTTCTTCGTTGCAACCAACAAGGGAGAATAATGCTCCATTGCCCAAAAACAACCCCAAAATCTTCAACAGTTAAATGTTGAAACGTGAACTTAGAAAAAAATACACAAATCTGAGAGCAGCTATTACTCCTGCAAAAGCCTCGGATTTGAGTTTAGTGTTAGCCAACAATATACTCCAAATCCCTATCTGGGATTTTTTTTATTTCCATATATTTCTGAGCATAGAGGAAAAGAGCGAAGTGGACACTTTGCCTTTGATAACACTTCTCCAAGGAAAGGATAAAAACGTGGTGGTCCCCAAAGTGGTAAGCAGCAATTCCATGGAAAATTATTTGCTCACCGACAATACTTCTTTAAAAAAAAGTGCCTGGGGCGTACCCGAACCTGTGGATGGCATTGAAGTCCCTGAAAACAAAATTGATGTAGTCTTTGTACCCTTATTGGCTTTTGACTCCTTGGGTAACCGGGTGGGATACGGAAAGGGCTTTTACGATACCTTTTTGAACAAATGCCCCAAGGAAACCATAAAAATTGGCTTATCGTTTTTTGAAGCTGAAAATGAACGAATTACCGATGTCCATAAAAACGACGTAAAATTGGACTACTGCGTTACCCCAAAAAAGGTTTATGCATTCTGATCGGCAACGGCTTCTTTCTTATCTTCCTCCTTTGGAAATGCTTTTTTATTGAAAACAATCAAAATTCCTACCCCTGTACTTATTGCGGTATCGGCAATGTTGAACACTGGCTCAAAAAAGCGAAAACGTTGACCTCCCCATGAGGGAACCCAATCTGGCCATGTGGTATCCACCAAAGGAAAGTAAAGCATGTCCACCACTTTGCCGTGGAACAAACTTCCATAAGGCTCTTCCGCAAAAAGCGTAGCTACCTGACCATGGCTGTGGTCAAAAATAAGTCCGTAGAAAACAGAATCGATAATGTTACCTACCGCTCCGGCAAAAATTAGGGAAACCGCCAAAATCAAAGTTTTGGGTGACTGTTTTCTAATAATGTCCCACAACCAATATCCAATTCCAAAAACGGCAAAAATCCTGAATATCGTCAAAACCAGTTTTCCCACTGGCTCGGATATTGGCAGCAAATCACTCAATTTTGTGCCCCAAGCAGCGCCTTCATTCTCAATAAAAAGTATTTTGAACCAACTGAAAACCTCATGCGCCTCACCCAATATAAAACTGGTTTTGATATAGATTTTACTGATCTGGTCCACCAATAGGATCAGAATGATTATAATAAGGGACTTCTTTAAATTCATTATTCTATTAAAAGGGTAGCAAAAATATGGATATTATTTTGTTTTGGTTAAGAAGATGTCTCCTTCTATCGTCTTCAGAACAAATTGATTGTGACCAAAGGGTATTGTTTCCTTCTCTACTCTTCCGTAAGTGCTCTCCGCAACAATATCTCCACTCGGTACAGTTACCGTAATATCCCCTTTTTGGGTGGTCACCTTAACAGATTCGGAAACATTCTCCAAGGTACAGCGCCCATCGGACAAGGTAACGTTCAAATCTCTATATTTTCCCGAAACATACAAATTGGTATTGGTTCCAAATACATCTACACTTTTATATTCGGGAACACTAATTTCCAAAGCTATGGAAACAACTTTGTGCGCACTGAGTTTGTCGTTGGGGTTTACAAAAAGGGGTTGAAAGCCAGCACTTATCATGGCCGTGGTCCCGCTTTGTTCAATGGATATCAATAAATCTTTGGCATATTCCCCCTCCATACTTGCAGCGACCTGTACCTCATCGGACGATGTGGTCTTTAAATCAATTCGGTAACAATATTGGGCATCTATTTGAATAGTTTCCGTGCGAGGGCCAATAAAGGCTTTCCTTACTGATTTTTGCGCGTGAGTATTCACGAGCGTAAAAAAAACCAGCAAAAACAATAGTGCCCTCATAAATAAAAAACGCCCGAAGGCGTTTCAATTACTTCTGCATGTTCTTCGCCTCAATGCTCAAAGTAGCATGGGGCACAAGCTTTAATCGCTCCTTGTTGATGAGCTTACCGGTAACCCTGCAAACACCATAGGTCTTGTTCTCGATTCTCAATAGCGCATTCTTTAAGTCGCGGATAAATTTCTCCTGACGGATGGCCAATTGGGTGTTCGCTTCCTTGCTCATGGTCTCAGAGCCCTCTTCAAATGCTTTAAACGTTGGTGAAGTATCATCTGTACCGTTGTTACCATCGTTCATATAGGAGCTCTTTAAAAGTTCCAAGTGTTTCTTGGCCTTCTCTATTTTTTCCTCTATCAAAGCCCTGAATTCTGCAAGGTCATTGTCGGAATATCTTACTGTTGAATCTTCTGCCATTTTCTAATGTTTTTGAATAAACAATTTTGTATTCACTTCATCAAAGGCAATTGCTATACCTTCTTCAAGTTTTTCTTCAAAGTTGAGCTCAGCGGTCAAAGTTTCCGTTTTGATGTAATCCTCGTTACTGGAAACCGCATTTTCCACAAAGCCGTCCTTCAATATCTTAATATCAATTTTATCAGTCACCTCAAACCCGGATTCCTTTCGAAGATTCTGGATTCGGTTCACCAGCTCTCTCGCAATACCTTCTTTTCTTAAGGTTTCATCTATGGTAACATCCAGCGCTACGGTCAATGGACCGGAACTGGCCACCAACCAACCTTCGATGTCTTGGGAACTTATATCTACATCGGTTAACTGTAAATTAACGGTTTTATTTTCCAACTGTAGCAATAATTCTCCCTCGCGTTCCATTTTTTGTATGTCCTCTTGGCCCAATTTAGATACTCCGGCAGCAATTGCTTTCATATCCTTACCAAATTTTGGGCCCAACACCTTAAAGTTGGGTTTTATTTGTTTTACCAGAACTCCTGAAGCATCGTCCAACATCTCAATTTCCTTCACGTTTACTTCGGATTTCACCAAATTGGAAACCGCTTCAATATCACTCCTTTGCTCATCATCCAAAACTGGGATCATGATTTTTTGAAGCGGTTGGCGTACCTTTATTTTCTCCTTCTGACGGATGGAAAGTACCAAAGAGGAAATTTTTTGGGCCAACTGCATTTTGCGTTCCAAGTCTTTGTTTACCATATTGGCATCAAAAACAGGGAACTCGGCTAAGTGTACACTTTCAAAACCTTCCTTTTTGGTGGTAGCGTCCAAATCCCTGTACAGTTGATCCATAAAAAATGGGGCGATCGGGGCAGATAATTTGGCTACTGTGGATAAACAAGTATAAAGGGTTTGGTAAGCCGAAATCTTATCGGTTTGATAATCGCCTTTCCAGAAACGTCTTCTGCTCAAACGCACATACCAATTGCTCAAATTCTCCTGTACGTAATCGGAAATCATCCTTGCTGCCCGGGTAGCTTCGTAATCTCCGTAGGCTTCATCCACATTTTTGATCAAGGTATGGAGCTCGGACAAAATCCATTGGTCAATTTCTGGCCTTTCCTTTAACGGAATATCGGCCTCGGAATAATCAAATTCATCAATATTGGCATAAAGTGCCATAAAGGAGTAGGTGTTGTAGAGCGTTCCGAAGAACTTTCGTTTTACCTCAACAACGCCTTCGATATCAAATTTGAGATTGTCCCATGGGTTGGCATTGGAAATCATGTACCAACGTGTGGCATCGGGGCCATGCTCCGGCAACACCTCGAACGGATCTACCGCATTGCCCAATCGTTTGGACATCTTTTTGCCTTCCTTGTCCAAAACTAGCCCGTTGGAGACTACATTTTTGTAGGCAATGCTATCAAAAACCATAGTGGCGATCGCATGCAGGGTATAGAACCAACCACGGGTCTGATCCACACCTTCAGCAATAAAATTGGCCGGAAATGCAATTCCATCATCAATGAGTTCCTTGTTCTCAAAAGGATAGTGCCATTGGGCGTAGGGCATGGAACCACTATCAAACCAAACATCGATAAGATCTGCTTCGCGCTTCATGGGCTGTCCAGATGGCGAAACCAAAGTGATGCCATCCACTATATTTTTATGCAGGTCGATTTTATCGTAGTTGGACTCGCTCATATCACCAACCACAAAATCCTCAAAAACATCCTTCTCCAACACACCTGCCTCAACAGCTTTGGTCATTTCTGACTTTAGTTCTTCCACGGAACCAATCATCAGTTCCTCCTTGCCATCTTCGGTGCGCCAAATGGGCAATGGAATACCCCAGTATCGTGATCGGGACAGGTTCCAGTCGTTTGCATTGGCCAACCAGTTTCCAAAACGACCTTCGCCAGTGGATTTTGGTTTCCAGTTGATGGTCTGGTTTAGCTCGAACATACGGTCTTTTACATCCGTTACTTTGATAAACCAGGAGTTTAACGGGTAATAAAGGATAGGTTTGTCCGTACGCCAGCAGTTCGGGTAGCTGTGCACATATTTTTCGACCTTAAAGGCCTTATTCTCTATTTTCAGTTTGATGGCAATCTCAACATCAACAGACTTTTCGGGTGCTTCACCCTCATCATAGTATTCGTTCTTTACATATTTGCCGCCAAATTCCTTCATTTCAGGTCTAAACCTGCCTTGCAGGTCAACGAGCGGAATCGGATTGCCATTTTCATCCAAAACCAACATCGGCGGAATCTCTGGAGTGGCTTGTTTTGCCACCAAGGCATCGTCCGCACCAAAGGTGGGTGCCGTGTGCACGATTCCCGTACCATCTTCTGTGGTTACAAAATCACCTGGAATTATTCTGAAAGCATTTTCCGGGTTTTGGTAGGGCTGCACATAATCAATCAACTGCTCGTACCGGATGCCTACCAAATCCTTGCCCACAAAAGTTTCGCACACCAAATATGGAATCTTTTTATCGCCTTCTTGGAATACATTCAATTCCTCTTCTGTCTCAACCTTAGAGAACTTTCCTGAAAAATTGTAGTTTACCAAGTTTTTGGCCACCACCACATTGATAGGTTCAAACGTATATTGGTTGAAGGTTTTTACCAACACATAATCTATTTTTGGACCAACTGTCAACGCCGTATTAGATGGAAGCGTCCAAGGTGTGGTGGTCCAAGCTAAAAAATAAATATCCCCATCAACTTTCTTCAAAAATTCTGGAAGCGAATCGATTTTGGCCTTGAATTGCGCGGTTACCGTGGTATCCGTCACATCTTGATAGGTCCCTGGCTGGTTCAGTTCGTGTGAGCTTAACCCGGTACCCGCCTTTGGGGAATAGGGCTGTATGGTATAGCCTTTATAGATAAGCCCTTTGTCGTAAATCTGTTTAAGCAACCACCAAACGGATTCCATGTACTTGGACTTGTAGGTGATGTACGGATTGTCCATATCCACCCAATACCCCACTTTTTCGGTCATCTCGTTCCAAACGTCCGTATAGCGCATTACCGCTTTTTTACAGGCTGCATTGTATTCTTCAACCGATATTTTTTTGCCAATATCCTCTTTGGTGATGCCCAGTTCTTTTTCCACGCCGATCTCTACAGGTAGGCCGTGGGTATCCCATCCCGCTTTTCTTTTTACCTGAAATCCCTTCATGGTTTTGTACCGCGGAAATATATCCTTGATGGTACGTGCCATAACGTGGTGGATCCCGGGCATTCCGTTTGCAGATGGCGGTCCTTCGAAGAACACATAGCTTTCCTTGCCTTCCCGTGTGGAAACGCTCTTTTCAAAAATCTGTTTGTCCTTCCAAAAGTCAAGAATTTCTTCAGATACTTTTGGCAAATCCAATCCCTTATATTCCGCAAACTTCATATACTGCTTCTTCTACTAGAATTCAAGTTTGCAAAATTATAAATTTAGATGGAATTACACCCTCCCTTTTTGCATTAGAATTCACTTAATTCCCTTAACCTAAATATGATAAGCACCAAATCAATTCTTAACATAAATTTCCTTATATTGATTCCTCATTAACACTTAACCATATATATCATGAAAAAAGTACTAATTGCCGCAATGGCATTGACCTTGTCCATGTCTGTTATGACTTCCTGTAGGGACACTAAGGACAAAACCGAGGAGGCTTCGGAAGAAGCTGCAAAAAGCTTGGAAGAGGCTGGTGAAGATTTAGAGAGGGCCGCTGAAGATGCTGCAGACGCCATGAAAGAAGCAGGCGAAGATGCCAAAGAAATGGGCGAAAAGGCTCTGGACAGCATTAAAAAAGTTGGTGAAGAAACCATGGATGCTACAAAAGAGGCTGCGAAAAAAGCTATTGATAGCATGTAGCTTTATACTGACTCAAGACGAAACCTCAACAAAAAAAGGAGGGTGTCCAAAAGCCTGTTACTCGTCAGTTCGGGCGCAGTCGATAACCTAATTAAATCTGATAATCAAGAGGTTTAGACTGCGCTCATCCTGACAAAATCGAAATTTTGTTGCTTAGAATTCACCCTCTTATCTTTAAAATACATATCCCAAGCCCAAAACCAAATTAACCCCGGGGGCAGCAATGCCCGAAGAATACATCCGATACCGTTGGTTTGTCATGTTTTCCAAGCTCACAGATGCTTTCAAAGCATTGGTTATTTGATATTGCGACCTAAAATTTAAAGTGTACCAAGATGGCGAAAAAGGGTTTCCATTAGCATCACTGGCGTACATATACGTCTTGCCCTGTTCTGAAAGTGCCAAATCATTGTTGCTTACCTCGCCATTGTAGTTGACAAACACATCTGCTTTCAGTTTTTGGTTTTCCCAAATCAAATGTACATCACCAAAGGTTGGCGCGGCGTGGCGGGATGGGCTATCGGTTCCATCATCGTCCTCCTCAACTCCTTTTGTTAAGGTTAAATTGGAGTTTAAGGAAAGGTGTTCGTTAAAATAGGCTTCCAATCCAAACTCAAAACCATACACATAGGCCTTGGCTGCATTTTGTATGGCCTGCACATTGCTTGGTTCCCCGTTGTATTCAATTTCGGTTTGCCCACCGAAGGTGAAATCCCTTCGCACCAAAGCATCCACCAAGTAAGTGTAATAAGTAGCACCTTTCAAAACCAAAACATCATTAAAATTTTTTCTGAGCCCCAGCTCACCATTGTAGGCATATTCGGGTTCCAAATCGGGATTGGGCACTACTACCGAGCCAGGTTCGGAGTCAAATATTTTACCGATATCATCAATATTGGGTGCTCTAAATCCAGTAGAACCGTTCAAGGTTACCTGTAAATCGGATCTTGGGAACCAACTTATCCCCAAACTTCCAGTAAGGGCTCCGGTTACAATATCTGCCTCATCAAAAGGAAAGGTGTAATAGGTGGTATCGAAAATAGCATCTACCCAAACTTGGCTATACCGGATTCCCGATAATAAAGTAAGGTTTGGCTTTAATTGATACTCTCCATTTATATATCCGGCCAAGGTTTGCCATGTGGAACCATCGGGATATCTTGAAGCTGTTTCCGATACTTCATCCGTTTCAATATCTTGCATGCTTCCTTTGGAATCGACCTTATTAAAGACATACTCAGCACCATAATATAGGTGCAAGTCCCCCATTTTCTTGTTTTCAAAATCCAAGTTTACGGATAGGGCATCTACTTTTTCCCTGGTTGAATAAAGTTCAGGATCTTGAAAGCCCCTGTCGTGTCGACTTTCTTCAAAAAACTGATAAGCTGTGGTCAGTTTTACTCCATCATAGAATTTGTTTTTTCCTTTTTGTGTGATTTGAAAATTTCCCATGAACCATTTTTGTGGGCCATAGTACCATTCTGCCGAACGAAGTCCATCGCCATCCTTACTGGGCCTGATTAATCTGTCATACCTTGGAAAATCCGATGTTTCGGAATAATACAATCCCAAATCGTAGTTCCAAGCGCTATTGGGTTTATAGGTGAACTTTTGTAGCAGATTGACCTGGTCGTATCCTGAACCCACTTGTTTTTTAGGTTCATCATTCGCAACCAAAACATCGGTTCCGTTCTCACGAACCACATAATTGTTTCGCAAATAGGATTCAGGCCCGTGCTTGCCCATCTTCAGATCATCAAAATTGTTGTAGGTAAAGCTTGTGTAGGATGCCCACTTTTGCTTTCCGAAATTAAAATCAATGTGGGCGGTGTTCTCATTATTGGCGGTCGAATATCGGTAGTTCACATTGGCGGAAAAAGCGAGGCTATCTGTAAAAGAAAAGCGTGGCTTTTGTGTGTAAAAATTCATTACACCTCCAATGGCATCACTACCGTAGATTACCGAACCCGGACCAAAGGTCACCTCTGTTTTTTTGATGGTGAACGGGTCAATGGATATCACATTTTGAAGGTTTCCTCCTCGGAATATGGCGTTGTTCATTCGAACTCCATCTACGGACAATAGTATTCTGTTGGTAGCAAACCCCCTGATCATGGGGCTGCCACCACCCAATTGACTTTTTTGCACAAATACTTTACCGCTATGCTGCAATAGGTCTGCGGAGGTCTGCGGAGCGGTAAACGCAATATTTCGGGCATCAAAAGTTTCAATTTTTTGGGGGATGTGTTTTTTCTGCTGCTCCCATTTGGAGACGGACATCACTACTTCTTGAAGTTCTTCTGTTTTTAGGTGGAGATAGACCCGGTTGCCTCGCCTTTCTATTTGATTTTTGGTAGTGGTATAGGTTGCATAACTAATATGTTTAAAAGTGATTTTTTCATCAGACGAAAAAATATCGAGCTCACTTTTTCCATTGAAATCTGTTACCGTAGTCTTACTCTGATCTTTGTTGAAAATCGCAATGTTGTCCACTGGCACTCCAGTATCTGCATCCAAAACGGTTACTTCTTGGGCATAAAATGTTAGGGTGAAAAATATAAGAATTAGAGGTAAGGTTGATTTTAGGTTTTGCATTGTTAGGTAAATACTGCATTTAATACGGCGAGGGATTTTGGTTCCCGAAATCCATATACATGTAAGCGGAAATACTGGACTACCGTTTTTAAGAGTTCTCGCCTGTTCGACTTAGTTAGTTGTATTCCTTGTAGTGCCTCAAAATTCGTGCCTAAAAATTTCTTAAAGTTTTCCAGATTTTCATTCTGAATCAAGGGATTAAGCGATGGCTCATTACAGAAACGGCCTTCCAAAAGATCAAAAAATGGCGAGTTTTGGTAAGAAGTGTCTGGATAGAAGCCCAAATACTTGGTAAGATTGAGCAAAAATAGGATGTGAAAATTAGGCGAGAGCTTATGCGCATCCATCCAATGGAGGGCATACTCCAAATAATTGAAAAGGCCTTCGTCCTGTTCTTGTTCCTGAATACTGTTTCCCAACATTTCAGCTAAAAAAAGCACCACGCTGTTCTTTACAACATCGGTGTGCATGGTTTGGTAAGGAAAGGCCACCCTAACATCGCGGATACTTTCCAAAGTGCCCTTGTTTTTATGGTTGGCCACAATCTCCAACTGCATCAGGGGAAGAAAATAAGCGGGTCTAATTTTAGCTTTTTTGGAAGCGAGAACTCCTTTTAGCAAATACGATTTTACCCCATCGGACTGCGTAAAGGCTCGAACAATAAGGCTGGTGTCCCCATATTTTAAGGAAGAGAGAACAATGGCCTTTGTTGTGATTTGCATGGGCTAAAAAAAAGCAGTTAACAGAAGTGTAAATGTAGCCACTACTTCTGGTAACTGCCAATCTAAAATTATTTTGGAACCGGATTAGATCACTCCTTGGGCCAGCATTGCATCTGCGACCTTGACAAAGCCGGCAATGTTGGCTCCTTTTACATAGTTACAATACCCGTCTTCTTCTCCATATTCCACACATGAATCATGAATATCGGCCATAATCCCTTTCAATCGTTTATCCACTTCTTCCCTTGTCCAACTGATACGAAGTGAGTTCTGACTCATCTCCAATCCTGAAGTGGCCACCCCACCCGCGTTTGAAGCTTTACCTGGTGCGAACAGAATTTTAGCATCGTGGAATGCGTGAATCGCTTCTGGGGTAGAAGGCATATTTGCGCCCTCTGCCACGGCAATACATCCGTTTTTGATCAAGGTAGCTGCATCGTCCCCATTCAATTCGTTTTGGGTGGCACATGGCAATGCGATATCGCAAGCAATCTTCCATGGTGTTTCTCCCTTGCGGAACTCTGCCGATGGATATTTATCGGCATACTCGGAAATTCTTCCTCGTTTGTTGTTTTTCAAATCCATCACAAAGGCCAGTTTTTCGGTATCAATACCATCCTTATCGTAGATGAATCCTCCGGAATCAGAAAGTGTTAAAACGGTACCTCCAAGTTGCAATACTTTTTCAGCTGCATATTGTGCCACGTTCCCAGAACCTGAAATCACCACTTTTTTACCTTCAAAAGTCTCGTTTCTGGTTTTGAGCATGCTATCGGCAAAGTAAACCGTACCATAACCGGTTGCTTCGGGACGAATCAAGGAGCCTCCCCAAGAAAGTCCTTTACCTGTTAACACGCCGGTAAACTCGTTTCGTATTTTCTTGTACATCCCGAACAGGAACCCGATTTCACGGGCACCTACACCTATATCACCTGCTGGAATATCGGTATTTGGACCAATGTGTCTGCACAGCTCGGTCATAAAAGCATGGCAAAAACGCATAATCTCATCGTCCGACTTACCTTTAGGGTCAAAATCGGACCCCCCTTTACCTCCACCCATGGGCAGGGTTGTCAAACTATTTTTGAAAACTTGTTCAAAAGCCAAGAACTTAAGCACACTGGCGTTTACGGTAGGGTGAAAACGAAGCCCCCCTTTGTATGGCCCAATGGCCGAGTTCATTTGAACACGATAGCCACGGTTTACATGGATTTCTCCATCATCATCTATCCATGCCACACGGAATGAAATCAATCGCTCGGGCTCCACCATCCGCAATAGAATGTTTTTACCGTGGTATATGTCGTTCTGTGCTATGTAAGGTATCACGGTCTCCGCTACCTCTTGCACGGCTTGTATGAATTCGGGCTCATGACCATTCCTGGCAATCACCTCATCCATAAACGTTTTTATTTTTGCTTCCATATATTGGGTTAAAATTTATTGTCTTTCCGCTCGCGAAAAGTGTTTTTTTAATGAATTATGAATTTGAGGGCAAAATTATATTATTTCAATAATTTGAATGTATCTATTTTATAAATTTTTCAAAAAATGTTATTTCAACGCCTGATCTAAATCTGTAATCAAATCAGTTATATCCTCAATACCTACGCTAAGCCTGATCAGGGCATCGACTACACCATTTTTTTCTCGCTCTGCCTTTGGAATACTACCGTGCGACATACTCGCTGGATGTCCCACTAAACTTTCGGCACCTCCTAACGATTCGGCCAGCGTGAATAATTGAAGGTTCTCCACAATTTTTATGGCACTCTCGTAGTTACCGCCTTTGGGCACAAAGGAAATCATACCGCCAAAGCCCCTCATTTGATTTTTGGCCACATTGTGGTTGGGATGATTCTCAAAACCAGGCCAATACACTTTATCAATTTTGGAATGATTCTCCAAATATTTGGCAATCAATTCCCCATTCTCGCAATGCCGTTGCATGCGCACGTGAAGAGTTTTAATGCCTCGAAGGGTCAAAAAACTGTCCATGGGACCACAAATACCTCCACTGGATTTCTGGATAAAATAGAGTTGCTCGGCCAATTTTTCATCCTTTACCGCCAAAGCCCCGACCACTACATCGCTATGCCCTGCCAAATATTTGGTAGCGGAATGCATTACAATATCTGCCCCGAGCTCCAAGGGTTGCTGTAGGTAGGGTGTGGCAAAGGTGTTGTCCACCGCTAACAGCAACTTATGCGATTTCACGATTTTTGAAACGGCTTTAATATCAATAATGTTCATCATGGGATTGGTAGGCGTTTCCACCCACACCAGTTTGGTATTTTTATTGATTTGCGAAGCTAGTTCCTCCATATCCGTCATATCCGAAAACCTGAACCTGACCCCAAATTTTTCAAAAACACCTTTAAAAAGCCGGTAGCTTCCTCCGTATAGGTCACTTGTGCAAATCACCTCATCACCAGGGCCCAACAGTTTCATCACGGCATCTATAGCGGCCATGCCACTGCCAAAAGCCATCCCAAAGTTGCCGTTTTCCAAGCTGGCCACCGCATTTTCCAAAGCAGTTCTAGTAGGGTTTGCCCCTCTGGAATATTCGTAACCTTTATGCCCTCCAGGAGTGGATTGCGCATAGGTAGAGGTTTGGTAAATGGGAGGCATTACGGCACCATAGGCTTTGTCGGGGTGCTGCCCACCGTGAATGGCTCTACTGTTGAACTTTAACTCTTTTTTGCTCATGCTAAAACTATCTTACTACAAATGTATCGTTATCTTTCCGAAGTATTATTTTTGATGACCCAAAACCTCGACCCATGAAAAAACATCTTGCAACAATCTTTTTTTTGTGCCTTTTGATGAGTTGCCAAACCGAGAGCAAACTTACTTTTGAGCCAACACAGTTGTTGGGCGAAAACTGCAATGGTTGTCCAAAAATAGAGATCAACATTCCCAATGCGCTGGACGACTCCCCGGTTGCCGAAACTATAAATATTGCGCTACAAGAAGAGATTATCAGTATTTTGTCCTTTAATGACGATGAAACCATAGACAGTGTGGACAAAGCCCTGCAATCGTTTACCGCGAGCTACAAGGAACTTAAGGCCAAATTCCCCGATGAGGTGCAATGGGAGGCCGAGATAGATGGCACAGTGGTTTATGAGGATGAAAACATTCTTACTTTGATGCTCAATTCCTACTCCTTTACGGGCGGTGCCCATGGCTACGCGTCCACTTCCTATCTAAATTTTGATAAAAGAAAGGGTACAGAACTCGAAAACTCGGAACTTTTTGATGATTTGGAAGGTTTTGAAGATTTTGCGGAGACTAAGTTTCGCCTTCAAGAAAAGATCCCAAAGCATAAAAATATTAATGCTACGGGCTTTATGTTCGATGGAGATTCCTTTCACTTATCCAACAGTATTGGGTATACAAAAGATGGGTTAAAATTGATCTACAACCAATACGAGGTAGCCTCATACGCCGATGGACCCATTGTTTTAACATTGCCTTACGGTGAAATCAATACCTATTTAAAAAGAAAAGTGAAGCACTAACGATTCCGTTCCAACGCCTTTTTCAAAGCCAAGATGGCCCCAAGGTGAAGCCCCTCGTGAAACACATTGAAAGCCAAAGCATCTTTCACATTGCTTAAACCAATTTTGGGGGTTGTCATATATTCCTTAAAAGTTTTGAATTTGCCGTGTTCATAGTCCAACTGGATAAGCTTTACCGTACTGAACAGATAGGCCGATATTTTCTCCATCTCCTCCTTTGTCGGCTCTCCTTCGGGAAATGTTCCTTTTCGGTATTTATCTATCAGCTCTTTCTCGATGGTAAATCCCATCCCGCTCAATCCGTAGAACAATAATTGGGGCGTAACCACTACATGGGCTATGTTCCACCAAATATTGTTGTTGAAACCTTCAGGAATTCTGAACAAATCCTCCCTTGGGGTATGCTCCAAATGGTCGTGAAGTATCTTTCTGTTCTTGAGAAGAATGTCGAATAACTTTTCCATGGGATAGCAATTGGTTGATGTAAAACTAGCCCTAAAATCTGAAAAAGTATCCTTCAAGCGTGATTAATCCATCATCAAAAAAACAAACACTGCCTTTAAAAGCTGTTGAATTTACATGTTCGTAATGTGTTTTGATAGTTTTTTGATTTCCTTTGTCGATCCAAAACCATTGTCATGAAAAAAATATACCATTTGGGCAGTTGCTCAACCTGCAAGCGTATCCTTAAGGAATTGGAACCGTTGGGCGGCGTGGAGCTCCAAGAAATAAAGTCCGAGGCCATAACCCCGGAACAATTGGAACAAATGGTGAAACTCAGCGAAAGCTATGAATCGCTCTTTAGCAGGAGGGCCATGCTTTTCCGCCAAAGAGGTTTACATAAAAAAGACCTTTCGGAAAAGGATTACAGGGATTTGATCTTAGAACATTATACCTTTTTAAAAAGACCCGTGGTTATGGCCGACAGGCAAATTTTTATTGGAAACTCCAAAAAAACGGTTCAAGCCGCCAAGGAAGCCCTGCATTCATGAGCAAAAGAACGCTGGCCATTTTGGCTGCCATCGGTGCCACTGTAATTTACGGTATCAACCACACCTTGGCCAAAGGGGTCATGCCCACGCACGTTAAACCCTTTGGGTTCATTTTTTTAAGGGTTGGGGGAGCTGCCATGCTCTTCTGGCTCATTTCTTTTTTTGGTCCCAAGGAAAAAATTGAGAAACGGGATTGGGGCCGTATGTTGGCCTGTTCCATTTTGGGCATGTCAATCAACATGCTTTCGTTTTTTAAGGGCCTACAACTTTCCACGCCGATCAACAGCGCTGTTTTGGTAACAATTACACCTATTATAGTGGTCGCTATTTCAGCTTTATTTTTGAGTGAAAGAATCACCCTGAACAAGGGATTAGGGATCTTTTTGGGTTTTGTAGGGGCGGTAGGACTCATTCTATTTGGAGCAGAAGCCCGCCAAGATGCGCCTAACATCCCTCTGGGGAACTTTTTGTTCATTATCAATGCAACTGCTTACGGCGCCTATTTGGTAGTCGTAAAAAAATTGATTGAAAAGTACCACCCCTTCACCATAATGAAATGGCTCTTTACCATCGGCGTTCTTATCAATCTGCCCATTACCCTGCCAGAGGTTTTAGAGATACAATGGTCCACCATGCCTCTCTGGGCCTATGGTTCTGTTGCCTTTGTGGTGATCGGAACCACATTCTTGACTTATTTGTTCAATATTTTTGCATTGACACAGCTCAAGGCTTCATCCGTAAGTGCTTTTGTTTATATGCAGCCCCTTGTAGGCATACTTTTCGCCCTTTTTTCGGGCAAAGACCACCTTACCTTGGTTAAAATTACCGCAATGGCCTTTGTTTTGGTCGGGGTGTATTTGGCGAGTAAAAAACCGAAGCCCATAGTACGTTAAGTTAGTTCAATCTATGATTGAACATCCTCCAAATCCTTCGGAACCTGAACATGCTTTCGGGTATCTTCCTTAGTCAGGGTTTTAAAATCTGCTGTTTTTTCCATGGACTGAAAAGCCTTGAGAAACTTATCGGGCAATCCTGTTAGTTTCCTTTCTTTCAAATCTATCCAAGCGCCCATCATCTCGCAACGTGCAAAGTTTTTGCCCTTATGGTCGTAAAAATTGTGCCGGAACTCAAAAAACATTCCGTCCTCGCTCATTCCTACAAACTCCAACGAAACTTTTACGGGCATGCCAGGAAATGCTTCTTTAAAATAGTATACGTGCTCGTAAAAGACCACGGGACCAATATTGTGGGCGGCCATACTCTTTTGGTTAAAACCAAGCTGTTGCAAATAAGCCATTCGGGTATGGCTCATAAAATTGATATAAGCGGAATTCGCCAAGTGCCGATTAGCATCCGTATCGCTCCATCTGATCTCAAATTCTTTAAAAAACATAGCGGGTTATTTTGTTATGCATGCATAATAATTGTAAAAATACCATAGTTTTGGTAACTGATTCCAATACGGAAGAAGAATTGTTCCTATTTTTAAACATAGTTTAACACGAAAAACCATGAGCCAAAAAGCTGAATTCATCAAAAACCTATCCCTTCCTGTAATTGCCGCACCCATGTTCTTGATTTCGGGATCTAAATTGGTGGTGGAATGTTGCAAAAACGGTATTGTTGGTACATTTCCTGCCCTTAACCAACGTACTAGTGAAGGTTTTGAGGAATGGCTCATCCAAATAAAATCCGAACTAAAAACATTTGAAGAGGAAACAGGTAAAAAAGCGGCTCCTTTTGGTGTCAATCTTGTGGTACACCCTACAAACCCGAGATTGGAGGCAGATGTTAAACTCTGTATAAAGCACAAAGTGCCATTGGTAATCACTTCCTTAGGTGCTGTGAGCCAAGTGGTGGATGCCATTCACAGTTATGGTGGCTTGGTTTTTCATGATATCATTAAAAAACGTCACGCAGAAAAAGCTGCCGAAGCAGGCGTGGACGGACTTGTTTTGGTGTCTGCCGGAGCAGGCGGGCATGGTGGCACCATAAACCCGATGAGCCTAATTGCCGAGGTGAAAAAATTCTTTGATAAGACCATCATTCTATCTGGATGCATCAGTACCGGACGTGATGTTGCCGCTGCGCTTCAAATGGGAGCCGACCTTGCCTATATGGGCACTCGATTTATCAATACAGAAGAAAGTAAGGCCACAGATGAATATCAAAAAATGATCATTGATGCAGGTGCCGGTGATGTAGTCTATACCGCGGCCATTTCGGGGGTACACGCCAATTTCCTGGCAGAAAGTTTAAAAGCAGCCGGAATAACCGAAGAATACTTAAAAAAAGATACGAAGATTGATTTTGGCAAAGAACTGGATACCGAAGCCAAAGCATGGAAAACGATTTGGTCTGCCGGACAAGGGGTAACGACCATAGACAATGTATTGCCCGTATCAAAACTCGTTGCAAACTTGAAAGACGAATTTAAAACGGCGGTTGAAGAACAAGCAAACCTTTTAAAAACCTTCCCAAAGGAGTAATTTTTAAACCAAAATTGTACCGATGCCCCAAGTCACTTCCGATTACACTCCGCCTTTTCTGTTTAAAAATGGTCATTTTGCCACCATTTACTCAGGCATTATCCGTTCGGTAAACGGCGTGGTCCAAAAAAGGGAAAGGCTCACCCTTTCCGATGGGGACTTTTTGGATTTGGACTGGAGTGATTCTCAAATACCGACCCAAAAATTGGTGGTCCTTCTCCATGGGTTGGAAGGAGATGCGCAACGACCCTATATTACCGGAAGCGCCAAAATACTCAACCAAAATGGGTACGACACTTGCGCCGTAAATTACCGCGGTTGCAGTGGCGAGCCCAACAAAATGTACCGTTCCTATCATTCTGGGGCGACTGAAGATTTAATCGAGGTGCTCGACCATATCCTAAATACAAGTGATTACTCCGAAATTTACTTGAAGGGGTTTAGTTTGGGAGGAAACCTATTGCTAAAATATTTGGGGGAAGAAAACAATGTTCCAAAGGAACTGAAAGGTGCGGTTGCAGTTTCCGTACCCTGTAATCTTCACGACTCTTGCCAGCAATTGCTCAGTCGAAAAAATATTCTCTACGCCATCCGCTTCAAAGGAAATTTATTGGGCAAGCTCAGGCAAAAACAACAAATGTTTCCCGAAAACATAAGCGAAGCCGACATCAAAAAAATTAAGACTTTAAAAGATTTTGATGACATCTACACCAGTAAGGCGCATCATTTTAAAGATGCCTTGGATTATTACCACAAATGCAGTTCCCTTCAATTTTTGCCGAATATAAACGTCCCGAGTTTGATCATCAATGCAAAAAACGACTCTTTCTTGGGACCGGAATGCTATCCGATCGAAGAAACCAAAAACAACGATTCACTTTATTTGGAAACCCCAACTTATGGTGGACATGTTGGTTTTTGGGGCAAAAAAAACATCACTTACACCGAAAAAAAAGCTTTGGATTTCTTTAATTCTCTCTAACTACAACGTTTTCTGATCTTATATTGTGATGATCAACACAGAAATGCCCATAATATTATTGGCTAATTACCTATCTTAGTGCCTACGTTTACACAAACAAAATTCAATAGAATCAGAATGAAAAAAATTGTAATGTTCTTGGCCTTGGGTGCCTTGATAGTGAGCTGCGGCGGAAAAAAAGAAGAAAAAAAAGATGGTTTTGAGGTGAGCCGTACCAAAACTGAAGAAAAAAAAGCTGAAGAAAAAGAAGGTGTTCCCGTTGATTTGGACAACAAAGGAATTGGACCCATAACCAATTTGGAATTCCCCGACGAAATCAATGATGAAATGGCTGCGCGCGGAAAAGCTAAATTCGATGCCATTTGTGTGGCTTGCCATATGATTGATAAACGCATGATCGGGCCTGCCCTAAAAGGAGTTTACGACAGAAGAAGCCCTGAATGGGTAATGAACATGATTCTAAACCCTGATGGGATGCTGAAAGAAGACCCCATTGCAAAAGCTTTGTTGAAAGAATACAACAATGCGATAATGCTTAATCAAAACCTAACTGAGGACGAGGCGAGAGATATTGCCGAGTACTTAAGAACGCTCTAACGAACCGACCTAATTATATAGAAAAGCTGCTGTTTTGCGATAAAACAGCAGCTTTTTTTTATCTTAATAAAAACTTTTAGGCCATGAAAAAATCAATATTGCTTGCTGTTTCTTTATTAATCGCCCCTCTTGCACATGCACAGGACTTGCATGGTGCATGGACCGCAACAGAATCTGACAATACGGGAGACCAGACGGAACATACACTTATTTTTGCGGGTACTTTTTTTTCGGAGGCCATTTTTGGAAAAACCCACGGAAAATTTATAGGCACCAAAGGGGGCAGTTACACATTGAATGACGACACCCTTGACCTTACCTACGAATTTGCCAACCAGAGCCCCAACTTGGTCGGGGAAACCAGATCCGTTTCATACACCTTAAAAAACAACATCCTAGAAATGGGCGGGTCGACATGGACCCGAATTGACGACGGAACCCCGGGCGATTTATTCGGGGCATGGCTGATATCGGGCAGAAAACGTGACGGTGAAATTATAAAGCGCGATACCTCGGGGCCACGAAAAACTATGAAGATATTGTCCGGCACCCGTTTTCAATGGATTGCCTTTAATACGGAAACCAAACAATTTATGGGAACAGGTGGTGGTACCTATACCACTATTGATGGCAAATACACCGAAAATATCGGTTTTTTTTCCAGGGATGATTCCAGGGTAGGTGCAAGCTTAGAGTTCAACTACGAACTGAAGGACGGCGATTGGCACCATTCTGGACTAAGCAGTAAAGGGCAACCCATTTATGAGGTTTGGAGCCATAGAAGGCTATAAGTTATACGTTTGACAATCATTTTGAGAAAATACCATGAGAAAGATTGTTGCGGCATTAAATATGACAATTGACGGGATTTGCGACCATACTGCTGGAATACCCGATGAGGAAATACACCAACATTATACGGAATTATTAGGTCAGGGAGACGCAATTTTATATGGCAGAACTACGTATCAACTTATGGAGTTTTGGCGAACATTTTTAGAAAATCCCTCCGAAGAAAAATCAATGAACGACTTTGCTATGGCTATAGACAACATTCCTAAAATAGTTTTTTCCCGCACGATTAAAAATGTAGCATGGGAAAGTGCAACAATAGCAAAACGAGACTTAAAAAATGAAGTTATAGAACTCAAGCATCAACCGGGTAAAGATATTTTTGTCGGTAGTCGCAGTTTAATCATACAACTGATAAAACTCGAATTGATCGATGAGCTCCAACTTTGCATTCATCCAATGGTTGAAGGAAAGGGCTTGCCGTTGTTTGAAAACTTAAACGACAGGACTATTTTTAAGCTTGTCAAGAATAAAACCTTTAAGAGTGGGGCTATAATTCTATATTATCAACCAAAAAACGAATGACAAAGAAAACAAAGACGGTTATACGTAATTGTTTCTGCCCGTTTACTCCGAAAATTCCTGTGACCGCTCGGCCAATACTGCAAATGGAACAATGCTCCGAGCCGTTTTACCCAACAGAATAGATGCTTACAAGCAATATTTTTAGTATTTTACCGACACATTAACCACTCATTTCTGTAAAATGAAATTATCCGTCACCCTCTTTTTTACGGCTGTTCTACTGGCTGAATCCTGCGGTGGACCAAAGTCCAATGAAGAAGCATTGCACGGTCCCACTTGGGAGCTCGAATATATTTCTGGGCCACGGATTGCTTTTGATGGTCTTTTCCCGGAAAAAAAACCACAAATAACCTTTAACAAAAAATCCGGTAAAGTATCCGGCACGGATAGTTGCAACGGGTACTCTGCAGATTATATGCTGGAGGGCAGCTCCATCACTTTTGGTGAACCAGGGCCAACCACCATGATGTTCTGTGGAGGTAGCGAACGCCAATTCTTGGAAATGATGAAAAAAATAGATGGTTATTCCTTCGAGGGCAACAAACTCAATCTATTGGTGGACGAAATTCCCATGATGCGCTTCAAAGAAGTTAACCCATGATAAAAATACTCATCCCGATCTGCGCTTTGTTTTTGTTTTCCAACTGTATCGAAAATAAAAAACAAGAAATTTCCGAACCTAAATCATTAGAAATGGGAACAAAGGACACGGTTCAAGTGAAGGAACAAATCAGGCAAATGGAACCCATTACCATAAAAATTGATGGAAGCTATTTTAAGGCCACTGGAACCGAACCTTTTTGGGGACTCAAAATTTATGATGACAAAATTGAGCTTCAGACCATGGAGGACACTATTGTAACGCCCCCGTCAAAAGCGATTAAGGCACAAGATGCCAATATTAAAATGTTCCGTATTAAAACTGAGGCAAACCAATTGGACATTATTATTTCGAACAAGGGATGTGCCAATGCCATGTCGGGAGAGGTTTTTCCCTATACCGTAACCGTTTCTTATAAAAATACAGACGGAGACGAAACGCATGTTCTGGAGGGCTGTGGGTCGTACATTACGGACTATAGGCTTCACGATATTTGGGTGTTGGAAGAAATGCAAGGAGCACCCGTATCCAAAGAGGATTTTAACGGGAACGATGTTCCCAATATGGAGATCAATATCAACAACAATAAATTTTCAGGCTTTTCTGGCTGTAATAGGATGAACGGCAGTGTTTTTTATGAAAAAGATGTGTTACGCTTTACCCAGGTAGCCTCTACCCGAATGGCCTGCTCCAATATGGAAATGGAAACCGAATTTTTAAAGGCATTACAGCGCAGTACCAAACACAAAGTGGAAAACAACAGATTGTACCTATCCAATGGTTCCAAAGAAAACCTTCTTGTTTTTAAAAAAATAGACTGATCATGAAAAATGATTTCCCCTATCAATTTGCGACCATTCTCTTTATCTTGATGGCCTATTCAAACCTTCAAGCACAAGTAATGGAGCTACCTTACAAAGAAATCCCTGCCTACCCCCCAGATTATACTTCGGGCAATGTGATATCCCGAATGATCGACGGGTTGGGATACCGGTATTATTGGGCCACGGAAGGCTTAACACAAAAAAATCTTGACTATAAACCCTCGGAAGATGGGCGTACCGTTATGGAAACCTTGGAACATATCCATACAATGTCCAACAATATTTTATTGGCACCTGACGCAAAACCGTATGAGCGCCCCAAGAATCCTCCAAAATACTCCTACAAAGAGCTTCGCGCTCTCACCCTGCAAAACTTAAATGCCGCAAGCAACAAGGTGTTGGGCAAAAGCCCTGAAGAGATGGAGCATTTTAAAGTAATTTTTAAGCAAGGGGAGAGGACATCGGAATTTCCGTATTGGAACATGATCAATGGAATGATTGCAGATTGCATTCAACACACTGGGCAAATAGTTTTGATGCGACGGGCAAGTGGCAACCCGCAGAACCCAAACGTAAATGTGTTTTTGGGGAAAACCAGGGAATAACAAAGCCACGCATAAAAAAGAACCGCCCCAAGTTTAAATACTGGGGGCGGTTCTTAACTAAATAACCAACCAAAAAACTTGTTTGTAAAGTCGAACAATATTGTTTTTCCTTACATATTTCGTTGACGGGTAACGTTCATTATCGGATTTTTGGTTTTTGAACGTTTTTTGCCCGTTACATCACTCGATTTCAAATATTGAATGTATCCTCTTCCTGTGAATTCATAAACCGTTCCGCTGGATACATGGTACAACTCTATGGTGCTATCGTTAATAACGTACAACTCAAAATAATCATTGCCCAAGAAGTCATAATCGAGTGTTAAAGTTTTCAAAGTGGCATCATTTGCCACATCATACACTTCATAATGACCTTCGTAATCCCATTGTATATTGGTAAGTGGAATTCCTTGTGCATCTAGGGATGATCTGAAAATCCTTCCTCCATCAGCAAAAAATTGTAGGTAGTTTTCCCCATCAAACTCGTTTAAGGCACCGACCTCGCTGGTATATGTTTTTTCCCAAACTTGGTATTCCTGTAAAAAGTAATGGATGTTGTCATAGAACACCATATCGTAATCAAAGTTGTTTCTTTGGTAACCTTCCAAAATGTAGGACGTATCCGAACTTGGGTCGTAAAACTCCAATGTGTTGTTGTCCAAGGCGAATACCTCCATCAACCAAAGACCGTCCACATCGTGGTCTATTTCCACTTGACCGCTGTATGTGGCGTAAGTACCCACATCAATACCCAATCCGTTGCCCGTTTTTCCTATTCCTGAAAGGTTGTTGTTGGCATAAACGATACCTCTATCGAAAGAAATGGTAAAAGCGCGCTGCAAAAAGGGTACTTCGCCATTTCCACGGGTTTTGTTGATATCCACATACCAAAGGTCGTGCGATTCCAAAACCAATGCGGTATTGATCGGTGGTTCTGTAATCAAGTCATCTTCCACAATAACCTCGGTGTAGCAAGAACTGGCCAAAAGACCTAAGAATAAAATTCCGAAGAGTAGTTTTCTATTTTTCATAATCGAGGTTTTAAAATTCCCTTTACGTAAACCAAGCACTGTGCCAAGTTTTTTAACTATTTGATAATCAAGTAAAAACAAGCTGATTATTTTATTCTTTAGCTTTACACCATAATTTAGATGCATGAAAGATAAACTTACGTTTGGAGTATTTGGAGGTGGAAGCTGGGGAACTGCTATCGTAAAAATGTTGACCGAAAATTTGGAGCAGGTAAACTGGTATATGCGAAGCGATTCTGCAATACGGCATATTAAAAAAGAGTGGCACAATCCCAATTATCTGAGTTCGGTTGAGTTTGATGTGGACCAACTTGTTATGAGCCATGATATTAACGAGATTATTGAAGCATCTGATGTGCTCATTTTTGCTATCCCATCTGCTTTTTTGGACGGGGAGCTTCAAAATTTGACGGTTTCCTTAAAAGATAAAATCATTTTTTCGGCCATTAAGGGCATTGTTCCGGAAAGTGGACGGATCGTGGGAGAACATTTTAATGAAAAACATGATATTCCCTTTGAGAATATTGGGGTAATCACGGGGCCATGCCATGCCGAGGAGGTCGCCTTGGAGCGGCTATCTTACCTTACCATTGCCTGTGCTGATGCCGACAAGGCCAAAATGGTGGCCAAACACTTGAAAAGTGATTATATCCGTACCAAAATATCCGACGACATCATCGGTACGGAATATGCTGCCATGCTGAAGAACATTTATGCCATTGCTGCTGGTATTGCGCACGGACTCGGCTACGGGGATAATTTCCAAAGTGTTTTGATGAGCAACGCTATTAGAGAGATGAAGCGGTTTATTGACCGCGTGTACAAAATGAAGCGTAATATCAATGCCTCTGCTTATTTGGGTGACTTATTGGTGACGGGTTACTCTGTTTTTAGTAGAAACCGCATGTTTGGGAACATGATAGGCAAGGGCTATACCGTAAAGAGTGCCATGATGGAAATGAATATGGTGGCCGAAGGTTATTACGCCACTAAAAGTGCCCATGACCTAATGGACAAACTGCTAAAGAAGTCCAAAACGCCCATCATCAACGCTGTGTACCAAGTGCTTTATAAAAACAAGAACCCAAAAAAAGTTTTTGAGAAATTGACGGAGAAGTTGGATTAATCCCGCTCCAACGAAAAATCGGAATGCTCTTTCAGTTGTGCCTCCAGTTCCTTGGAAAAGACTTCCATTTCTGCTGCTGAGTAATTGTACGCTTTCTGGAACTCTTCAAAAACAGGTTCTTTGTATTTCCTTACACTTTCTATATCAAAATAAAGCCTGCCCGTTCTTCTTATAAAAAAGTCCAATGGACTCAAGGCCATTTCACAAGCTATGGCAAACTGGGCCTCGGCCCTGATCATCCTTTCCTTGGGTTTATCTCCTTTAATGCGGGCATAGCGTTCTAAAATGGATTCGGTTTGTTTACCATAAGTGGTCACCAAATACCAAGCATCATACTGATCAAATTTATCAGCTTGTAAGCCTTCAAATACCTTGCTGATGTACTTTTTTACGTGCTTATACTTTTTAAAACCGTTTCCACAAAGTGGAATCTTATCCGTAGTACAATGCTCCAGTTCTATATCATATTCTTCCCCCATTTTTTTGGCGATACGGTTTACCGCACGCTCGGCCATTTTTCGGTATCCGGTGAGTTTACCCCCGGCAATACTCACCAAACCGGTATCGGAAGTAAAAATTTCATCTTTTCGTGATAGCTCGGAGGCCGATTTTCCTTCTTCGTGAATCAGAGGGCGTAATCCTGCCCATGAGGAAATGATATCGTCCAACTCCAATGCAATATCGGGGAACATATTGTTCACCGCGGAAACCAAGTATATGGCATCGGCAATATCAGTGGTCACATGGTCCTTGTCCAAATTATAGTTGGTGTCGGTGGTACCAATGTAGGTGACCTTACCGCGTGGAATGGCGAACATCATCCGTCCATCAGGGATATCAAAATAAACGGATTGCTTCACGGGGAGTTTTTCCTTTGGAAACACCAAGTGAACCCCTTTGGTCAAATGCAATCGCTTCCCCTTTTTTGACCGGTTCACGCTACGGAGTTCATCCACCCAAGGCCCAGCGGCATTGATTACATATTTTGATGATACACTATATTCATCCCCATGGGCTTCATCGGTGAATTTTACGCCTGCTACTTGCCCATCCTCGTAAATAAAATCGGTTACCTTGGCATAATTGAATAGCTGTGCGCCAAATTGAAGGCTGGTTTTTAGGTTTTCCAAGGTAAGCCTAGCGTCATCGGTACGGTACTCGGCATAATATCCTGCTCCGTTCAAAATCTTCTTGGGCAAAAGGGGCTCTAACTTCATGGCTTCCTTTTTCTCCAGCATTTGCCGTTTATCATCACCGGAAACCTGGGCTAAAATATCGTACACCTTCAAGCCGATGGACGTCAACCATTTTCCGTAGGAACCGCCCTCGATAAGTGGTAGCAACATCTTTTCGGGAAGTACCAAATGTGGTGCCAATTTATGTACGATGGCCCTTTCGGAACCTACTTCTTTCACCAACCAAAAATCGAACTGCTTTAAATAACGTAGCCCACCGTGAATAAGTTTTGTGGATTTACTGCTGGTGCCCGAGGCAAAATCCCCTTTTTCGAGCAAAAGCACTTTCATGCCGCGAGAAGATGCGTCCAAAGCAATGCCAGCTCCCGTGATTCCCCCTCCAATTACCACAAGGTCGTAAGTATCCTTGGTAATCTTTTGCAGGTTGTTCTTTCTATCTACGTTTGAAAAAGCAATGTTCTCGCTCATGAGTCTATTTGTTGAATTTGTATTCGCGTTCCACCCTGCAAATCCTGACTTTATACCAAGAATACCATGTTTTTATCCCATTCTTCTGCGCCTGCTTATGGTCCATATTGGCTTTCCAGTCGGCAATGGCCTCCAAACTTGCCCAATAGCTCACCGTAATGCCCAATCCGTCCCTGGCACTTTCAATATCCAAAAACCCCGGTTGTTTTCGAGCCAGGGTTTCCATTTCTTCCGCCATTTTCGCGTAACCTTGGTCCCCCTCAGTTCTAAGACTGGTGAAGATTACGGCATAGTACGGTTTTTTAAGGTCCATTTATGTGATGTATTCTTTTTCCAAGAAATAATTGACTACGGCTTCTTTCATTAAAACAGCCTGTTCCCCGGCCTTGAGCGGTGGTAATTGCTCTTTGATTTTATAATGCGGCCATCCGTCATCATCGAAAAAATCAAAATCGTAATAGCCATAGGGTTCCAATAATCTACAAATGGCTATATGCATTAGGTTGACTTTTTCGTCCTTTTTAAATTTGCGATGAAAATTGCCCAGTTCCTGTACGCCCACCAAATAGACAATTCCATCCAACTCCAAGGGGTCGCCATCAGAAAATTGCGCGGACAATTTTTCCACCAAAAATTCCCACCGTTCTCTTAATTGTTCGTCTCTAGACATGTTTTTGCAATGAATACCAAAGGTACAAATCAATATTCTATATTTGTTAAAACCCGTGTATGAGCTTTTTGGATATTATCATCGGAATTCTTTTGGTCTGGGGCCTATACAAAGGCTTAAAAAATGGCCTTTTTGTAGAATTGGCCTCCTTGATTGCCCTGATTGCGGGAATTTACGGCGCCATCCATTTTTCGCACATAACGGGCAACTACCTTGCCAATCGGTTTGATTGGAGCGACCAATACCTTAAAATTACTGCATTTCTGATTACTTTTTTTGCCATCATCATTGTAGTAAACTTGGCCGGGAAGTTCCTGACCAAGATTGCCGATTTTGCCATGCTGGGCCTTTTGAACAAGATTGCCGGTGGTATTTTTGGTGCCCTTAAAGTTGCTGTAATCCTTGGGGCATTTCTTGTTTTCTTCGAAAAGCTTTCCTCCCCCCTCGGATTAATTAATGAGGAAACCAAAGAAGAGTCCGTTTTCTACGAGCCCATCAAAGAAATAGGTGCCTTGGTTTTTTCCTATGTTTTTGATGATGAAGAAAACAATCCTTCAAACCAAATCGAGGTAAAGGAAGAGGTTATATAAACGGTACACTTTTACCGATAACAGGATTCTGGTTTCATCAAAAAATACACTATTGAATACAGCTTCCTGTATTTCAACGTAATAATCTATCCTAACATGGAAATTTCATGGAAAAGGGAAATGTCTCCTTTAGTTTAGCAACGAGAACACTTGGGAATTTAGAACACTCCCTGAAAATACCCCGAAAAATGAAAAAATTTTCTAGTGTAACGCTGCTAGTATTGGTCTTTTTATGGCTGCTTGGCAGTTGCAGCGACTCTTCATCAGAAGAGTTTGAGCAAATGTACTCTGAAACCAATCTTGAAAACCAAAAGGTTACTGTTGATCCCAACAAGATGGAAAAAGAACTATTGGGCCTAATCAACGAACATCGAACATCGATAGGATTGAGTTCTTTGGCAGATAGTGCCCCAGCTTACAAATATGCGGAGGAACACACCAATTATATGATTTCCAAAAACAGCCTAAGTCATGATAATTTTGAGACACGGGCCTCTAAGATTGCTGATGAAACCAATGCGTTAAAAGTATCTGAAAATGTAGCGAGATTTTATACCACTGCCGAAAGAACATTAAAGGCATGGGTAGAAAGCGACTCGCACAGAAAAGCTATGGAAGGAGATTTTAGCCATACAACCTTAAGTGTTCAATTGGATAAAGATGGCAGACCCTATTTTACGCAGATATTCATCAAGGTAGAGTAACAAAACAAGAACATAACTTTTAAAAAGACCCGTCAAGTTGCGGGTCTTTTTTGCTAATCGCTATGTTGCCAGCAAGGTTTTTTTTACCTTTCGTAAAATCTTTGGACATGGCAATACAGGAACCTTTCAACCTTAACAAATGGATTGAGGAAAACCGAGAAACCCTAAAACCCCCGGTCGGGAATAAAAACCTTTATAAATCGTCTGGCGATTATATTGTGATGATTGTTGCAGGACCAAACGCCAGAAAAGATTATCACTACAACGAAACCGAAGAACTTTTTTATCAGCTTGAGGGCAATATAGAAGTGCACATTCAGGAAGATGGCCAGAAAAAAACCATGAAACTGGGACCAGGCGATATGTACCTTCACCCCGCCAAAGTACCCCATTCACCTGCCCGCCAAGAAAATTCCATTGGCTTGGTCGTGGAACGTAAACGTGCAGATCTTGATACTGAAGATGGCTTACTATGGTTTTGTGACAACTGTAATCACAAATTGTACGAGGTCTATTTTAAACTGAATGATATTGAAAAGGATTTCTTAGGACATTTTAAACATTTTTACGGTTCGGAAGAATTGCGTACCTGTAATAATTGCGGAACCGTTATGCCCGTTGATGAACGTTTTGTAGCCAAAGAAGATTGATGCTCCTTCCCGCAAAGATAATTATTGGAATTGTGGCTTTGCTCCACATCTATTTTCTGTGGTTGGAAATGTTTGCTTGGACGACAAAAGCAAAAAAGGTATTCCGTACTTTTCCCGAAGAACTGTTTGAACCCACAAAAACATTGGCTGCCAACCAAGGGCTTTACAATGGCTTTTTGGCAGCTGGGCTTATTTGGTCTTTGATCATTCAAGATGCGGTATGGCAAGTTTACGTAGCTATGTTCTTTTTGGGATGTGTGGCAGTTGCCGGTATTTATGGAGCTGCAACAGCATCAAAAAAAATATTTATGGTACAAGCATTTCCGGCCATGGTGGGAATTCTTCTTCTTTTGATTCATCAATTCCTCTAAACCGTTCATTGGCTTCTATATTATTTGTAATATTGTAATAATATAACAATACATCTATTAAAAGTTATAAATGTCAAAAACAGCAACTGATTTTGGAATTGAAGAAGCCTTAAGGGAACTTGGCTTAAACGAAATAAATAATGGTACTTCCACAGGAAAAGATTGGTTTTCCAATGGAGAAATCATCGAATCCTATTCACCAGTAGATGGTGCGCTTATTGGAAAAGTGAAAACCACTGCCAAAGAGGATTACGAAAAAGTAATCACTACAGCCCAAAAGGGGTTTAAAACTTGGAGAACCATGCCAGCCCCTCAACGCGGTGAAGTGGTTCGCAAATTTAACGATGAGCTTCGCCGTTTAAAAGAACCTTTGGGCAAATTGGTGTCCTACGAAATGGGGAAGAGCTACCAAGAAGGATTGGGCGAAGTGCAGGAAATGATAGACATCTGTGATTTTGCCGTGGGCCTGTCCCGTCAATTGCACGGACTTACCATGCACAGCGAACGTCCCGGACACCGCATGTACGAGCAATACCATCCACTTGGTGTTGTGGGGATTATTTCTGCCTTCAATTTCCCAGTGGCCGTTTGGTCTTGGAATACGGCTTTAGCTTGGGTTTGTGGTGATGCCTGTATTTGGAAAGGCTCAGAAAAAACTCCGATGACCTCCGTAGCTTGCCAAAACATTGCAGCACGTGTGTTTACCGAAAACGGAGTGCCAGAAGGTATTTCCTGTTTGATTACCGGCGATTATACGGTAGGTGAATTTATGACCAAGGATGATCGTGTTCCCTTAATTTCGGCTACTGGATCCATTAGAATGGGTAAAATAGTTGCCCAAGCCGTTGCTGCAAGATTAGGAAAATCCCTGTTGGAATTAGGTGGCAACAACGCCATTATTGTAACCCCCGACGCCAACATAAAAAACACCGTAATAGGTGCTGTATTCGGTGCAGTGGGTACATGCGGACAACGTTGCACCTCTACACGTAGATTGATTGTCCATGAAGATGTGTACGATAAGGTAAAAAATGCCATTGTAGATGCCTACAAGCAAATCCGCATCGGAAATCCCTTGGATGAAAACAACCACGTTGGACCGCTAATAGACAAGGATGCTGTGAAAAATTATTTGAATGCCCTTGAAAAAGTTAAGGCAGAGGGCGGAAACATTTTGGTAGAAGGTGGCGTGCTCGAAGGTGAAGGCTACGAAAGCGGTTGCTACGTGAAACCAGCTATTGCCGAAGCCGAAAACCACTTCGACATTGTACAGCACGAAACCTTTGGTCCCGTTTTATATATTTTGAAATATAAAGGTGACCTTCAAAATGCCTTGGACATACAAAATGGTGTAAGGCAAGGACTATCCTCTGCAATTATGACCAACAATCTTCGGGAAGCGGAACGTTTCCTTTCCGTAGAAGGATCGGATTGTGGCATTGCCAATGTTAATATCGGTACTTCCGGAGCTGAGATCGGTGGAGCCTTTGGTGGCGAAAAAGAAACCGGTGGTGGCAGGGAAAGTGGTTCGGATGCTTGGAAGATCTATATGAGAAGACAGACCAACACCATTAATTATACCACCGAATTACCGCTGGCACAAGGCATTAAGTTTGACCTATAAAAATAAAAAGCCGCCCATTTAGTATCTAACCTAAATGGGCAGTCTTTAAAACCAACTTAACTAACTCAAACTTAACTTTAAAACCCTATTTCAATGCCGGATCTTCGTCGGGAGAAACAGGGTTCTTCACTTAATATTGATTTTCAAATTTCTAAATATTTTATCAAGAAATTAAAAGTTATCTTATAAGTGGTCATAAAAAATGTATAATCGGTAATTTTAGTTTTGTTTTTGGCCTTAGATTTTTCCTACAAAAGCCCCCTGTTTTCAGAAATCCCTCAATTTTAGGTGGTTTAATTTAGAATTTTAAGATTTTTTTAATATTTTAAATGAGCAGTTTCTACTGTTTATTTTGTGTGAAATATGGATTGGATAAGTTCTACAATTTGGTATTGGATTGTTTTGGCCATAACGGGAATCATTTCTGGGATTCTTGGTTATTTTTTTGGAAAATCCAGCACACCCTCAGCAGCCGAAAATTCAGTTCAACTCAATATCCTTGAAATTGAAAACGCCAAGTTAAAATCCGATCTGGAAACTTGCAAAAAAAGACTGGATACATCCAAAACAAAGCAACTAAGCCTTGAACGGGATAAAAATCCTCCAAAAAAAGACGCTTTCTTCTTTGATGCAAATAGGGCAAAGACAGCTTTTGGGGAAAAAATCAAAGAAAATGATTTAAAGCTTGTTGAGGGCATCGGCCCAAAAATTGAAACCCTTTTTCACAATTTTGACATCAAAACATGGAAAGATTTGGCCGAAACCTCCGCGGACAAATGCCAAGAGGTGTTGGATTCCGGCGGTAAGCGCTATCGTATACACGACCCCGCCTCATGGCCCATGCAGGCAAAAATGGCTTACGAGGGCCATTGGGAACAGTTGTTCGAGTGGCAGGAAAAACACCGTGCCGGCAAATATTAATGCCATCGGCCAGACTTAACTTGATTCCTACAACATTCCGTTGGCTTCTACCCATTTAAAAGTATGCTGCTCTTGGGAAAATTTCATACGTTCGGATATGCGTTGTAGCCTTTCGGGGAGTTTCATCAGATAATCCCTGGCCTTTTCTGCCTGATCAGAAAGTCCGCGAAGGTTTCCTATATCCCAGTAATCGTTCAATTTTTTCAAAATATCAATATAGTCCTGTGAGGTATACACCCCCAACCGTTGGGCACAATTGGAAAACTGTTCGAATGCCTCTCCTATACTTCCGCCCGATTCCCTAAGAAAATGGGCCGGCATCACAATTTTTTTCTTCATCATATCTGCAAAGGCCAAGACCATTCCATCGGGATCCTGCCCCATAATTGTCTTTACAAATTCGCGATATGCCAAATGGTGCCTCATTTCATCACCTGCAATTATGGTGCACATTTTTGCGAGCAGCACATTGCCTTTCTTTCTGGCCATTTTTCCCACTCTTTTGTGCGAAATATTGGTGGCCAGTTCTTGGAAAGTGGTATATACAAAATTCTTGTAGGGATCCCTGTCCGTTCCAATATCAAACCCATCAGAAATCAAATGTTGCGTAGTTATCTCGATCTCGCGCATGTTTACACGGCCAGAGAGGTACAAATATTTGTTCAAAACATCTCCATGGCGATTTTCCTCAGCTGTCCATGCACGCACCCATTTGCTCCATCCATTGTCCTTGCCATTGTGCTGATCAATGCCTTCCACATCCATCAACCAGGATTCATACGTGGGGAGTGCTTCTTCCGTAATGGTATCGGCCACAAGGGTCACCCAAAAATCGTATCCCAATTCCTTGGCCTCACCACGAAGCTGCTCCACCTCATCAAAAAACTTATCGCTTTGGGAGTCTGGCAAAAAATCGGTGGGCTGCCATATTTTTTCTGTTGGAATAAGAAATTCATCAATAAACCCTTCAACTTTGGGTTCAATCGCCTGCATTACTTCCAATCTTACATTTTTTATCGACATAGTACGGGGTTTTTTACAAAGGTCTATATAAAATAATGAAAACTGCGCTAATTTCTTCCTCTTTCGCCAGGATAAAATGTGTGTACGGGATCACTTTGCCAATATTCCTTGGTTTCCACATCCAACATGGTCAATCCGCCCATAAAAGCGGCCCCTGTATCCACGTTCCAAACATTGGCTTTGTTCTGCGGTTCTACAAACCCGTTTTTGGACAAAGGGGTGTGGCCTATGTAAATTTCCTTGTAGTGGGTCAAGCGTTTTGGAAACTTGGGACTTGTAGGTTCCAAATCAGGGTCAAGTGCCGTTACCAGTTCCCATAATGTCCTGTCCCAGTAAAAAGATTGTTCAAAATATTCGTAATCCACTCCCTTAAGGTTTGTGTAACCGGCGTGCAAATACAACCGGTTGTCATCTGTGAGATAATAATTTTGCAATTCGTTATAAAACTTCAAATGTAATTCCCATATATCCCTATCTGCATTCAAATAAGAATCTCTGGTTGCAATGCCGCCGTGTGCCAACCATTGCGGATTTTCTTTTTGATCTACCAACCAAGCCCTACAGAGTTCATCGTGATTTCCACGAATAAAAGTGCATCTATATTCACTTTTGAGCTGAATCAAAAAATTTACGGTTTCCACTGCCGTGCTCCACCCATCAACATAATCGCCCAAAAATATGATATGATCTTTGGAGGTGACATTGGCCTTGCCCATTAATTGCTCCAACCCCCGCACCCCTGAATGGATGTCGCCCACAACAAGTGTTCGCATAGAAAAGTTTTTGACAAAATTACGCACAAATGCTTGGCCAATAAAAAATCATGCTGGCTTTATCAAGCATTTAACCTATATTTCAAATTAACCTAACTGTTTTTTGGACATGGTATAATTTTCTATGTACCTTAGAATATTCCGAAACAATATGAAAAAAGTATACTGCATTGGTGAAGTGTTGATTGATTTTGTTGCCGAACGTCAAGGAAGCGACCTTTCCAAAGCAAACGAGTTTACCAAAAAAGCAGGGGGAGCTCCTGCCAATGTGGCCTGTGCCATATCCAAATTGGGAGGAAACGGAATTTTTATTGGTTGTGTAGGGGACGATCCGTTTGGGAAATTTTTATTGGAAACCCTGAAAGAGGTTGGCGTTGACGTTTCGTTGGCCCAATTATCGGATACTTTCACCACGCTGGCCTTTGTATCGCTTTCGGAAGATGGAGAACGCGATTTTGTTTTTAGCAGGGGCGCCGATAAGGAATTGAAGTATAATCCCGACCTAAGAAAGAACCTTCCCGGAAATATTCTTCACTTGGGGGCCGCGACCGCTCTTTTGGGCGGACCTTTGGAAAAAACATACAGCAAATATCTTTTTGATGGCCTTACCAAAGAAATGTTTATCTGTTTTGACCCAAATTTTAGAAGCGACCTTTGGAAAGATCACGAAGAAACCTTCATAAAAAAGTGCATGCCCTTTGTGGAAAAATCACATTTGTGCAAGTTCAGCCAAGAAGAAGCACAACTTATTTCAGGTAAAGAAGATTTACATGAAGCCTGTGATGTTTTGCACAAGGCCGGAACGAAAATAATTACCGTTACCTTGGGGAAAGACGGTACCTTACTGAGCATGAACGGCACCAAAAAGGTAATTCCGAGTATAAAGGTAGCTCCCTTGGACACTACTGGTGCTGGCGACGCTTTTATAGGGTGTTTATTGTATCAAATTTCCGATTTGGGCAATTTTGGGCCTGTTTTCGAAGATTTTTCGTTAGTGGAAAACATGGTCGCCTTGGCGAACAAGGCCGGTGCCATTACCACTACTAATTATGGCGCTATTGTTGCCTTGCCCACAAAAGAGCAGCTCGAAAAATAAAACAACCAAACGACTAAGCGTACCTTACTTTCCTTAGAATTCGTTGGGATTCCTTTAAGGATTGGTAAATATTGCTGTCGTAAGTTTTTAACAACGTCCTTGAACTGTCCATTTTTTCCTTGGCCTCCTCAAAACCGTTCAGGTAACAAATAAGATACGTTGCTGGGAGGTGGGTCATATCCGTATGCTCCGAATCTGTTAACGGAATATGGTTTTCCAACTTTTTGAGCAATGCATTGTTGGTATTGTAAACATGATACAGCGTTTTTTTATCAAACTGTGGTGGCTCAAATATTAATTTACTGTTGATGGTGTACTTGCCATTGTCTGAAAATGTGATGACCACTTCTTCCAAAGGATAATATTTTTGTTGAGAGCCCAAGCCCAATTGCACATACTCCAAGGTTTTGAAGTGGTCGTCATCATAATCAATAGTGATTTCGTCCAAAGCGGAATAAAACAGTTTTACCTGTTCGTTGATGAGTTCAATATCCACTCGGGAATAGTAGACCTTGCCCTTAACTTTCTTCTTGTTTCCCGCCCAACAGACCACAAATTGTTCTTTAAAGACTTTGTAATCACTTGTTAAGTCAGGATGTCTGGTATTGAAGAATTTTATGACCGCATCCAGTGTCAATTCTATGTTATTCCGAGCATGCTGTTCAATCGTCGCCACCTTATCGGAGTTGATGTCCTTTAGCTCAATATCAAAAGCTTTGGGCAAGCTGATGCTACCTTCCCTAAAAAAGACCGCCCCCCCGTAATACTTCCAAATATTTTTGCGAAGGGCACAAACTTTTCCGTTGGACCTAATTGTTACAAGACCAACCACCTTGCCTTCGGGCAAATGGGGAAAGGGAATATTTTCATAGGAAATTAGAGGCGGATTGTCCAAATAGGCATTGACGAGGTTCTGAATTTTGCTGTCATCAAAAAAATCAACGCCAACAATAGTATTGTCCTCATCCTCCACCCCGATCACAATAAAGGAGTTGTTTTTTGGGTTGCTGTTGGCCAAGGCACAGACATGTTTTAAAAATTTGGCCTTGCCCTCCTTTTCCCCAATGGATATAAAACGCTTTTTATCGTAAAAACTATTCTCGTCGTTGTGGGCCAAAAGATTTTTTACGAGTAGGCGTTTATTGATCATAACTTAGTGTTTCGGGATTTTATAAACCAAAGAAAAATTCGTCATTTCGAGAGGTTTTTTGAACTTAAGTTCAAAAAAATGTATCGAGAATAGAATTTTTAATAGTACAAACCTTGTTCTCGACCCGACGGTTTTGACATTTAACCATCAACTATGAACCATTTTTGTTGACGATTGTACTGCTGGCCTGTGCGGTGGGCATTACCACAAGGTCGGCAATGTTCACATGGTAGGGTCGAGTTACCACAAACAGGATAATATCCGCGATATCCTCTGGTTTTAAAGGTTGAAAGCCTTTGTACACCTTTGATGCCTTATCACGATCTCCCTTAAACCGAACATCACTGAACTCAGTTTCCACCAATCCAGGGTTTACGGCCCCTACGCGAATTCCGTAAGCATTCAAATCTATCCGCATACCTTGGTTAATGGCATCCACGGCATGTTTACTGGCACAATACACATTTCCGTTGGGATATACTTCCTTCCCCGCCGTGGAACCAATGTTGATGATATGCCCAGATTTGCGCTCCACCATTTGGGGAATAACGGCTTTTGACATATACAACAATCCCTTTACATTAATGTCCAACATGGCATCCCAATCATCTGGATCGCCCTTATCAATAGGGTCCAATCCATGGGCATTGCCAGCATTGTTGACCAAAATGTCTATTTCTGAAAATTCCTTGGGCAAACTTTCAATGGCCGAGAAAACGTCCTCTCGATTTCTAACATCAAAATTTAAGGTAAAGATTGCTGTGTCTCTTCCCAATTCATTTTTAAACCCTTCCAAACGTTCCTGTCTTCTTCCACAAAGAATTAAATTAAATCCTTGCTTTGCAAAAAGCTCTGCCGTTGCTTTACCTATTCCACTTGTAGCTCCTGTTATTAATGCTGTTTTTCCCATTTCCAATTTTTACGGAACATCATGTCCTTGGCTCGCCACCAAAAGGGCAAACCAATCTTGAAGTTCCAATTCTATATCTATGGCTTCTGCGGCCATTTCCATTCTTTTTTTGTTTGTGGTTCCAATGACCGGATGCACTTTTGCAGGATGTTTTAAAATCCAGGCCAAGAGCAACTGGCTCTCATCAGCATCATACTTCTCCATCAAAGGCCCCATGGCCTCTTTAATACGTTCTACTTGCTCATCATCTTCCCTAAAAAGTGTTCCCAACGGGCTCCATGCCATGGCCAATCTTTTGTTGGCTATGCAATCATCAAAAGTTCCATCGTACATAGGATTATGATGCGTCAAAGAAAATTCGACCTGATTTCCTTCAACGGGTATGGCTGTTTCCAACATAGCCACTTGAGAGGTTGTAAAATTGGATACCCCAAACTGTTTTATTTTTCCACTTTGCAATAACTGCCGAGCAGCTTCCGCAATCTCTTCGGCTTCCATCAACGGACTTGGCCTGTGCATTAAAAAAAAGTCCAAATAATCCGTTTTCAACTTTTTTAAAGACGCTTCCGCAGACCAAATAATATAATCCTTGTCATACTGGTAATGATTGATTCGGTTATTCCTGCCACGGCTCATTTGAATACCACATTTGGTGATCAGTTGAATATCCCCCCTTTTAATTCCACTATTCCCAAATGCCTGTCCAAAATCGGCCTCGGTGGAATAGCTTCCATAGATATCGGCATGGTCAAAAGTGGTTAAGCCACAAGCAATGCTGTGGTGCATTAATTCGATCATTTCCTTTTTGGAAAGTTTTTTCCCCCAACTTCCCCATGTCATCGCTCCCGATATAATGCGGGAAAAATTCGTTGTCCGTCCCATAAGTGCTGAATGTATAAAATTAAAGCCTTAAATCCTTCATAAAACTAGGGGTTTAGCGTTTTTTTTAACCATTAATTAACAGCTAGGTTTTAAATAAATTTTCATTTTGCACACCTTAGCGAAAACCCCGACATTAACACCAAACAATAAAAGTATATAATGGAAGAAAACACTACTATTGATATTAGTGCTGTGAATGAAAAAATTGCCCAGGAAAGCGCTTTTATTGACCTTTTAAGGGTTGAGATGAACAAGGCCATTGTGGGGCAGACCCACATGGTGGAGCGCTTACTGATAGGTCTACTGGGAAAAGGCCACATTCTGCTCGAAGGTGTTCCCGGACTGGCAAAGACATTGGCCATCAACACCTTGGCCAAAGCGGTGAAAGGAAGCTTTAGCAGGATACAGTTTACGCCCGACCTTTTGCCCGCTGATGTGATCGGTACATTGATATACAATATAAAAGAGAACGATTTCTCCATTAAAAAAGGACCCATCTTTGCCAACTTTGTTTTGGCAGATGAGATCAACAGGGCTCCCGCAAAGGTACAATCGGCACTTTTGGAAGCCATGCAGGAAAAACAGGTGACCATCGGGGACGAAACATTTGTGCTGGACGCGCCCTTTTTAGTAATGGCCACCCAAAACCCTGTAGAGCAAGAAGGTACTTACCCGCTTCCTGAAGCGCAGGTGGACCGTTTTATGTTGAAAACCGTAATCGACTATCCAAAGTTGAACGAGGAACAACTGATCATCCGTCAAAACCTAAAAGGTGCAACCGAGGCCGTTAACCCCGTAGTTTCCTTGGAGCAAATTCTAAGGGCCCAAGAAGCTGTTGGCGAGGTTTATATGGACGAAAAAATCGAAAAATATATTCTCGACCTCATTTTCGCTACGCGTTACCCGGAAAAATACAACTTGGAAAGTTTGAAGCCTCTTATCAGTTTTGGTGCTTCTCCAAGAGGTAGCATCAACTTGGCGAAAGCGTCCAAATGCTATGCGTTCATCAAGCGAAGAGGTTATGTGGTTCCCGAAGATGTCAGGGCCGTGGTGCACGATGTACTACGTCACCGAATCGGAATCACCTACGAGGCCGAGGCAGAAAATATTACCTCCGAAGAAATCATCAACAAGATTGTAAACGAGGTAGAGGTGCCTTAGCGGTTCAATGTTTATCGGAATAAGTAGCAATACTTTTAACCAACCCGAAAACCTATTTTTTTGAACCAAATGGATACAAAGGAACTACTAAAAAAAGTACGTAAAATTGAAATTAAGACCCGACGTCTTTCCGACCATATTTTTGGTGGGGAATACCATTCTACGTTCAAAGGTCGGGGGATGACGTTCAGCGAAGTACGCCAGTATCAGTTTGGAGATGATGTACGAAGCATTGACTGGAATGTTACCGCACGCTACAACGAACCCTACGTGAAGGTTTTTGAAGAAGAGCGTGAACTCACCATGATGTTGATGGTCGACGTGAGTGGGTCTGAACTTTTCGGTACGTCCAATCAGTTCAAAAAAGAAATCATCACAGAGATTTCAGCCACGCTCGCATTTTCTGCGCTTCAGAACAACGATAAAGTAGGTTTGATTCTATTTTCCGATAAAGTAGAGCTTTATATCCCGCCTAAAAAAGGAAAAAGCCACGTACTTCGAATTATTAGGGAATTGTTGGAGTTCCATCCAAAAAGCAGTGAAACCAATCTTGCAGAGGCGTTGAAGTTCCTGACCAACGTGATGAAGAAAAAAGCCATTGTTTTTGTGCTATCGGATTTTATTGCGGATAACTACGAGAACACGCTTCGCATTGTGGGAAATAAGCACGATGTTACCGGAATAAGGGTTTATGACCAACGTGAGGAAGCCATCCCAAATTTGGGAATGGTACAAATGCAAGATGCCGAAACAGGGGAAATACAATTGGTGAACACCCAATCCAAACAGGTTCGTTTGGCTTATGGACAACACTACAAAGACAAAGTGGCCTATTTCACCAATTCCTTTAACAAATCAGGCTGCGGGGTCATCAATTGTAGGGCAGACGAAAGCTACGTAAAAAAGCTATTGGGGTATTTTAAACGAAGAGGATAATGCGAATAAACGGTCTACATAAAATAAAAAGCAAAACAACAAAGCCCCGATCAGTTTGGGGAACCATGTTGTTTCTATTGCTGATACCCACGATCGGTTTTTCGCAAACAGGACCCAAAGTTGATGCCGAAGTGGACACCTTGGCCATTAAAATTGGGGAACAGATTCAATACAAAATTACAGTTGAGACGGATTCCACCGATGTGGTTTTCTTTCCCGAAGGACAAACTTTTTCCCCGCTGGAAACCGTAGAGGCCATCATGGCCGACACCCTCAAAAATGACAATAAGGTCATCCTACAGAAAATATATTCCCTAACCCAGTTCGATAGTGGCGCATACACGATTCCCCCACAACGAATTGCCATTAACGAGCAACCTTTTTTTACGGATTCTTTTCAAGTTAAAGTCGCGGACGTATTGGTGGACACCACTAAACAAAAAATGTACGACATCAAACCCTTGATCGAGGTAGAAAGAAGTACCGCCGATATGTGGCTTACGGCACTTTGGATTCTTTTAGGGTTGATTGTGGTCGGGGGATTGGCATATTGGTTCTTTCTAAGAAAGAAACCTTTGACCGAGGAAGAAAAAGTGGCCTTGCTCCCACCCTATGACCGAGCCCTTATGGAGCTTAAAAAGTTGGAGAACTCCAAATACCTTATTCAGGACGAATACAAGCAGTACTATTCGGAACTTACCGATATTGTGCGGTCCTATCTGGAAGAAGATGTGCACGTCACTGCCATGGAAAGTACCACGTCAGAACTCATTACCAAACTGGAAATGTTAAGGGATGCCGGAGAGCTTAAATTGGACGATGACACCATCCAACAATTTCAAAAAATATTACAAACGGCCGATTTGGTAAAGTTTGCCAAAAACAAACCAGCCACAACCGTTGCCGAACAAGATAGGAAAATGGTCGAAGAAATCGTGACCAAAACCCACGAAGCACTTCCAGAACCCACAGAAGAGGATCTTTTACTGGATGAGGAATACCTAGAGGAACTGGCCAAGAAAAAACAACGTAAAAGAATCTATTGGGCTGCAGCCATTTTTGCAGGAATCATTGTTTTGGGCGGTGTAGGTTCTACCATTTATTTTGGCACCAAAAAGGTTCGGGATACCGTATTTGGCTACCCTACAAAGGATTTGCTGGAAAATGAGTGGGTGGCCAGTTCGTACGGTTTCCCTCCCATTGAAATAGAAACACCAGAAGTTTTGGTCCGTCAAGAATTGGAACTTCCCAAAGAAACCGAAGAGCTCATTAAAGAGCTTCAAGCATTTTCCTACGGTAGCTATGTGGGGATATTTTCGGTAAGCACAAGCTCCATCACATTCAAAGAACAAAAAGAGGAGCCTCAATTTGATGCGGTAATAGGTTCCACCCTGACCAATTTTGAACAATTGGGACTAAAGAATATCATCACCAAACAAGAAGAATTTGTGACACAATCCGGTGTAAAGGGTATGAAAACCTATGGCACGGGAACTTTGGAACGACCCAACGGAGATTCCAAAAGGGCCAAGTACAATATTCTAACTTTTGGAGGTAAAGGTTTCATCCAACAAGTTGTGATCACTTGGGAAGAGGACGATGAGTATGCGGAACAAATCGTAGATCGGATTTTAGGAAGTCTGGACGTAAAAACACAAGTATAAATGTTTGAGAATATAGAATTTGCAAATCCTGAATTTTTCTGGCTGCTTTTGTTGCTGCCATTGGCTTTGCTATGGTATTTTTTCAAACGAAAAAATGAAATGGCCTCCCTGCGGATTTCCAGCATCAAAGGGTTCACGGTCAAGAGTTGGGCATCAAAATTAAAACCTGTTTTGTTTGCCATTCGATTATTGGCTTTGGCTGCAATAATTACGGCATTGGCCAGACCTCAAACGGAGGATATTTCAACACGGACAAAAACAACCAAGGGCATCGATATTGTAATGGCCATCGATGTATCGTCCAGCATGTTGGCCCGCGACCTAAAGCCGAACCGATTGACCGCATTGAAAGAAGTAGCCGCCGATTTTATCGAAGGTCGCCCGAACGACCGTATCGGTTTGGTGAGCTATGCGGGCGAAAGCTATACCAAAACCCCTATTACCAGCGACAAGGCCATTGTTTTGAATGCCCTAGAAGAAATCACCTATGGTGTATTGGAAGATGGAACCGCAATCGGAATGGGCTTGGCCACTTCGGTAAACCGACTAAAAGAAAGCAAGGCCATAAGTAAAGTTATCATTCTTTTAACGGACGGTGTCAATAATTCTGGCTTTATTGAACCTAGAACCGCAGCCGATCTAGCAGTCGAATTTGGAATCAAGACATACACCATTGGCCTGGGAACCAACGGAAATGCCTTGTCTCCCATCGGCTACAATAGGGATGGTTCCTATAGATACGGTATGCGACAAGTGGAGATTGATGAAGAATTGCTCAAAGAAATCGCAGAAGTGACAGGAGGAAAATATTTCCGTGCCACCGATAATGAATCCTTGGAAGCCATTTACGAGGAAATCAACAAGTTGGAAAAAACAGAAATAGAGGAATTCAAATATTACAAATACGAGGAAAAATTCAGGCCGCTGATTTTCTTGGCCGGAATTTTATTGCTGTTGGAATGGGGATTGCGAAACTCCATCTTTAAAAGTTTTATTTAGCGAATGATTCAGTTTGACGAAAAAATATATTTCTACCTCTTGGCCATAATCCCGGTAATGGCCCTGGCGTTCTTTTTTCTTCAAATCTGGAAGAGAAAGACACAAAAACGTTTTGCAGAATCAAACCTATTGAAGCGTCTGGCACCCAATAAATCCAACTTTAAGTCAACCCTTAAACTGATATTTTTATTGGGAGGGCTTACGTTTTTGGTATTGGGGTTGGTCAATCCAAAAATCGGTACAAAACTGGAAACCGTTAAACGCGAAGGTGTGGATATCGTTTTTGCCATCGATGTTTCAAAAAGTATGCTGGCAGAGGACATTGCCCCCAACCGTTTGGAAAAAGCCAAACGTATTGTTTCGGAAATCATCAACCAATTGGCGAGCGACCGTATAGGAATAATTGCCTACGCAGGGCAAGCCTACCCTCAATTGCCTATAACCACGGACTATGGCGCCGCTAAAATGTTCTTACAGAGCATGAATACCGATATGCTCTCATCACAGGGAACCGCCATTAACGCAGCCATAGATTTGGCCAGTACTTATTACGATGATTCCCAACAGACCAACAGGGTGCTTTTTATTGTTTCTGATGGGGAAGACCACTCCGAAAGTTCCACTATCGATGCAGTTGAAAAAGCTACACTGAACGGAATCCGTGTTTATACCATTGGAGTGGGTAAAGCCAAAGGAGCTCCGATTCCCATCAAAAAGAACGGCATTGTAGAAAGTTTGAAAAAGGACAACCAAGGCGAGGTTGTCATCACAAAATTGAACGAAAACATATTGACAGGGATTGCCGACAGGGGCAATGGCGATTATATTGATGGCTCCAGCACCGAAAATGCCGTGGAGTTCATCAAAGAGGAACTGAACCGGATGGACAAAACAGAGTTTGAAGCCAAACAATTTGCAGAGTACAAGGACCAATTTCAATGGTTCCTGGCCGCTGGCTTTTTATTTCTATTTTTGGACATTTTTGTTTTGGACAGAAAAACACAATGGTTGAAAAAACTGAATCTTTTTAACGAGCATGATGATGAGCAAGATTAAGTTGATGTTTGGACTATTACTATGTTTCGGGATTGTCCATGCGCAGGACGATATAACCGAAAAAGCGAACAAAGAAGCGGAAAAAGCATTGCAAGCCTCTACCAATCTTACCTATGAGGCCAACGAAGAACTTACCGCCAACGATTTTGTTACGGCAGAGGCCGATTACAGAAGGGCCATTTCCAAAAGCAACAAAAATGCCGCCGCCCGATTTAATTTAGGGAACGCCTACTATAACAGGGAAAGTTATGGAGAAGCTTTTGGAAGGTACAAACAGGCAGGAGAAGTTGCCGAGGATAAAGGAGAAAAGCACAAGGCATTCCATAACATGGGCAACGTGTTCATGAAGCAAAAAGATTACAAACAAGCCGTTGAGGCCTACAAACAAGCCTTAAGAAAAAATCCTAACGACGACGAGACTCGCTATAACCTTGCTCTGGCCAAAAAGATGCTAGAAAAACAACAGGACGAGCAAAAGAACGACCAAAACAAGGACAACGAAGACAAGAAAGATCAGGAAAACGAGGACAAGGATAAAAACCAAGACCAGAAGAACGAAGGCGGGGATAACGAGAAGAAAGACAAAGGCGAGCAAAAAGAGGATGAAAACAAAGATAAAGGCGATCAGGGTGAAAATGGAGAGGATAAGCCCAAGGAAAATCAAAAAGGCAATGGTGACAAGAAAAAAGAGCAAGAGAAAAAACCCAATGAGGGTGACCAGCCCGAAGATAAAAAGCAGCAACCTAGACCCAATCAATTGTCTGAACAACAGATTCAGAATTTGCTAGAGGCCATGCAGAACGAAGAGAAAAAAGTGCAGGAAAAAATGGAGGCCCGAAAAGTTCGAGGCAAAAAAATTAAAAACGAGAAGGACTGGTAATGAAAGTGTTGAAGGGCAACATATTGTTTATTCTGGGAATGTTACTCTTTACGGGCTTACATTCACATGCCCAAGACGATGCGGAAGAGATTTCGTTTACCATGAACTTGAGCAAAGAGGAATTGGGGCTAAACGAACGTCTTCGGGTAGATTTTACCATGAACAAGGATGGCGACAACTTTAAGCCGCCTCAATTTAATGGTTTTAATGTGGTGATGGGCCCTTCGCAGTCCATTAGTTCTTCTTGGGTAAATGGCAAACGTAGTTTTTCCAAGACCTATTCTTACATTTTAAAGCCCACGGCGAGGGGGAGTTTCACCATAAATCAGGCCACTATCGAGATTAACGGCCAAACGTACAAGACAACCCCCAAGCAAGTAGAGGTTACAGCGGCAGTGGACAAGCCTAATGCACAGAAGACCGTGGACGATGTGGCCGACGAAAGCCTTCATTTAGTTGCAGAAGTATCAAAAGGAAATCCGTATTTAAATGAAGCTGTTACCGTAGTCTATAAGCTCTATGTAAGTCCAAACATAAGTGTTACAAATTACAGACCCTTGGACAATCCCACCTATAATAATTTTTGGAGCCAAGATATTCCGGTTACCAAGCACACCGCGCAAAACGGCACTTACCAAGGTAAACCCTATAGATATGTAGTTTTAAAACGAGTGGTACTTTACCCCCAAAAATCAGGACAGCTGGACATTGAGCCACTTTCTCTCGAGATTTTTGTTGATGTACCCACCAACAGAAGAGACTTTTTTGGTGGCCGAATTTATACCTCTACAAGTAAAACCGTTTCTGCAGGTAACAGAACCATCAACGTAAAACCATTGCCAGAAGCTGGAAAACCGGCCGGTTTCAGTGGAGCTGTTGGTGATTTTGATTTTTCGGTGACCACAAGCAAAACCCAACTGAATGCCTCGGAATCGCTTCAGGCCAAAGTTGAAGTTACTGGAAAAGGGAACTTGAAATTGTTCCAACTTCCAGAGCCAGAACTGCCGAGCTCTTTAGAGGTTTATGATCCCGAATACGAGGAATCCATCAACACCTACAGTACCGGCATGGAGGGCAAAGTGGCCAATAATTATACCATTGTGCCTTCATTTAGGGGAAAATACCCCATTCCAAGTATCTCTTTCAGTTATTTTAATCCGAGTACAGGTAACTATAAAACCATTAATTCAGAAGAAATCAATATTGAGGTAATCGAAGGACCTACAAGTGGTTCTGCCAATATATCAAGTTCCTCTGCCAACAAGCAATTGGTTGTGCCGACCGGGGAGCAGTTTCATTTTATCAACATAAATCCGAACCTGATTCCTATTGGTTCTCACCGCTTTTTTGGCTCAAGCCTCTTTTTTATTCTTTTGCTCGCCCCGTTATTGTTTATTCCGATAGCCATTTTCACATTTAAGAAGAGAGAGGCCATTGCCAGCGATGTGGTAGGGAACAAAATAAAGAAAGCCAACAAACTGGCCAGAAAATATCTTTCAACAGCCAAAAAGGAACTCGGAAACAAAGAAGCCTTTTATGTGGCTCTGGAAAAAGGTTTGCACAACTACCTGAAGGCAAAATTACACATAGAAACTTCGGAATTCAGCAAGGATAAAATTACAAGCATTCTTTCGGAAAAAAAGGTTGACCAAAAGGATGTTGATGGCTTTATAGCATTATTGACCAGCTGTGAAATGGCACGATATAGCCCGTTTTCCAATGTGCAGATGCAACAAGATTATGAAAAAGCAAGTGAAGTAATTTCTAATTTGGACAAACAGTTATGAGCATGAAAAAGATGGTCCTTTTATTTTGTATGCTTTCGCTCTCTTTTGGATTTTCCCAAAACGAGGCTCTGTTTAATGAAGCCACCGAACTATACAACAATGGGGAATATTCCGCTGCCATAGAAAACTACAAGCAAATTCTGGAAAATGGCGAGCATTCGGCCGCACTGTACTTTAATTTGGGGAATTGCTACTACAAACTCAATTCCATTGGCCCCAGTATTTATTACTACGAAAAAGCATTGCTTCTTGACCCACCTAATAGGGAAATCCAAAATAATTTGGCGTTTGCCCAAAATATGAGGCTGGATGCCATTGAGGAAGTTCCTACAACGGGGATATCCAAAATCTACAAATCAGTTGTGGGTTTGCTCTCCTATGATCAATGGGCTTATTTGGCCATTGGATTGGTCTTTTTGTTTGTTTTGGCCTATATGGCCTATTATTTTCTTAGCCCGGCCAACCAAAAGAGGGTTGCATTTATTTCAAGTATGCTCTCTCTTGCTTTGTGCGCCGTCTCTGTTTTAATGGCCTACCTTGGATATCAACAATACAAGAACGATGACCCAGCCATAGTTTTTGAGAAAGAAGTCAATGTTAGTTCAGAACCCAATACCAACAGCAGTACTATCTTTACCATTCACGAAGGAACCAAAGTGAATATTTTGGACGAATTGGACGATTGGAAAAGAATACGTATTGCCGATGGGCAAACAGGATGGTTGTTGGGGGACCAGATTAGGTCGTTAAAGGATTTTTAGACATAATTAACAAATAAGTGCATATCTTATCTTAAATTTACCCCCAATCATATAATATGATGCGAACACTGGCTATACCGTTTATTTCCTTTGTGATGGTCACAATTTTGTTGACCTCACCTTTTGTCCCACTTATGGGGCGGGAATATAGTATTGCCTTTATTCTTGGTTCTTCCGAAGAGGAGAACAATACGCATGATACTTCGAGCAGTAAAACATTTGATATTAAATATTTTATGTCAAAAAGTTTTATTTCAGCGGATCCATCCATAAATCAAGAAAAAAATAATGATGCATTAGGATATGCATTCGCTGTATTGGAGTTTACCCTTGAAACACTAGACCCCCCTCCCCGAAAATTGGTTTAACATTCTTATTCTCGTTTAAATCAAATTTTAATTGTCCTTTACCACCAAATTTTATCTGATGTAGAGGACTAATCTTGTTTATTATGTTCAAGTATATAAAAAATGACTTGCCTGCCAGTATTGTGGTCTTTTTTGTGGCACTACCGCTTTGTTTAGGTATTGCCCTGGCCAGTGGCGCCCCTTTGTTTTCGGGGCTTATTGCAGGTATTATTGGGGGAATCGTTGTAGGTGCACTAAGTGGTTCCCAAATAGGGGTAAGTGGCCCTGCAGCAGGACTTGCAGCCATTGTACTAACCGCGATCGGTACCTTGGGAGGGTATCAAAACTTTTTGGTTGCCGTAGTATTGGGCGGTATAATCCAGCTGATTTTCGGATTTCTAAAGGCTGGTATTATTGCCTATTATTTTCCATCATCGGTAATTAAAGGTATGCTCACGGGTATTGGAATCATCATCATTCTAAAACAAATTCCCCATTTTTTTGGTTATGATGCCGACCCGGAAGGTGATTGGGCCTTCTTTCAAGTAGATGGTGAAAACACCTTTAGTGAAATTATAAACTCCATCAATTTTATTAGTCCTGGTGCAACCCTTATCGCTGTTGTTGCCTTGGCCATACTTATTTTATGGGGTCAGGTTTTAACGAAAAAATCCAGGATTTTTGAGCTTATACAAGGACCTTTGGTCGCTGTGGTCATTGGAATCGTGTATTATTCATTGACCCAAGGCAATGGCACATGGGGAATCACGCAGGAGCATTTGGTAAGCGTTCCGGTACCGGATAGCTTTGATTCGTTCTTGGGCTTTTTTAGTTTTCCCAATTTCTCCGCCATATCCAACCCAGAAGTTTGGATAACAGGTTTCACCATTGCATTGGTGGCCAGTTTGGAAACATTGCTATGTGTGGAGGCAACGGATAAATTAGATCCTGAAAAAAGAACAACGCCCACCAACCGCGAGCTTAGGGCCCAAGGAGTGGGGAACATGCTTTCTGGTTTGGTCGGAGGGCTTCCGGTTACACAGGTAATCGTTCGTAGTTCAGCCAATATTCAATCCGGAGGTAAAACAAAGGCTTCTGCTATTATCCACGGATTCTTCCTCCTCGGTTCGGTAATATTGATACCGACCTTGCTCAATAAGATTCCGCTGTCCGTTTTGGCCGCCATATTGTTTATCGTTGGTTTTAAACTCGCAAAGCCATCGCTTTTCAAAACCATGTACCAAGCGGGTTGGAAACAATTTGTCCCCTTTGTGGTAACCGTGTTGGGCATTGTTTTTACAGACCTTTTGGTCGGGATCAGTTTAGGTCTTGGCGTTGGTATTGTCGTTGTTCTTATTAAAAGCTACCAGAACTCCCACTTCCTTCATATTGAAGATAAGAGCAATGGAGCACATAAAATTAAAATGACCCTTGCGGAAGAGGTTACCTTTTTTAACAAAGGAGCCATTCTAAAAGAACTGGATAGTCTTCCTGAAAACTCCTATCTTGAATTGGATGTTAGAAAAACACGTTTTCTTGACAATGATATCGTGGAAATCCTAGAAGACTTTTCAAACAAAGCGAAGAACAGGAACATCGACATTAAAATTATCTCGGAAAAAGGCGAAATTGAAAATCCGGATAGTTACATCGAATTTTTTAATCTAAGACCGAAAAAATCGGCATAAAATATTTTAGCATGAAAGCACACACAAAAGAAACCCAGGCAACCATGACGCCAGAAAAAGCCATTCAATTTTTGAAGGAGGGCAATCAGCGTTTTCAACAAAACTTAAAAGCGAACAGAAACCTCTTGGAACAGGTGAACGATACAAAGGACGGTCAATTTCCGTTTGCGACCATTTTAAGCTGCATTGATTCAAGAGTATCCGCTGAGCTTGTTTTTGACCAAGGGTTGGGAGACATCTTTAGTATAAGAATTGCAGGGAATTTTGTTAACGAAGATATTTTGGGAAGCATGGAGTTTGCCTGCAAATTGGCAGGGACAAAAACCATTGTAGTTTTGGGGCATACTGCCTGTGGAGCGGTAAAAGGAGCATGCGACCATGCTCGTTTGGGCAACCTTACTGCTTTGATCAATAAAATTGAACCTGCCGTGGCCGCTGTCCACGAACCTAAAGATGAATCTTTAAGAAACTCTAAAAATTTAGAGTTTGTGGATGCGGTTTCGGCAAAAAATGTTGAAATGACCTTGGAAAACATCAGAAATCAAAGCAACGTTCTAAAAGAAATGGAAGACAATGGAGAAATTGCCATAGTCGGTGCCATGTACGATATCTCTGATGGTAAAGTTACCTTTCTGTAGCACAGAATAACTTTATGTAAAAAATGCCGGTGTATTTTACTACCGGCATTTTTTATTCATAATATTGTTATATTAAAGCTACGCAAACAACACTATACCATGTTTAAGCACCTAAAAGGAGATTTGTTCGGGGGAATTACCGCAGGCATTGTGGCCCTTCCTTTGGCGCTTGCCTTTGGTGTAAGTTCTGGGTTAGGCCCCAGCGCCGGTTTGTACGGGGCAATTTTCATTAGTTTTTTTGCCGCTCTTTTCGGTGGAACCAACACACAAATTTCGGGCCCAACCGCTCCAATGACAGCAGTGAGCATGGTTGTTATTGCAGGTATCATTGCCGTTAACGATGGGGATATCAACAAGGCACTTCCCCCTATTTTGACCGTTTTCCTTTTGGCAGGGATTATGCAGGTTGGTTTGGGCCTATTGGGCATGGGAAAATATATTAAATACATTCCATATCCCGTGGTTTCAGGTTTTATGACCGCTATTGGAATTATAATTTTAGTTACCCAAATATTGCCGGCAGTAGGGTATTACCCCAAGGAGGACGAAGCGTATGTCAATCAGTTTATGCCCCAGGCCGAAGAAGCCATTTTAGAAAATATACTGCATGAAGAGGCTGGTGAAGGAATATTGGTTTTAGAGAACTTTACGGAAACCATTAAGCGTGCCGAAAAAATTTCACATGCCGATATGTTAAAAGAAGCCGGCACCTTGGCTTCAAAAGATGCATCGGGGGTAATGGGAACATTTAAAGTACTGCCCAGGGCACTCAAGCACATTAATTGGCTGGAATTGGCCTTGGCCTTGGCAACCATTATCATTATTTACGGTTTTAAACGAATAACCACGGCAATCCCCAGCACATTGGTTGCCCTGATCGTAGTTTCTGGTGCGGCTTTCGGATTTGGGTTGGATTATAGACCCATTGAACAGATTCCAAGTGGGCTACCCATCCCCAACTTTGAAATTTTTACATCGTTCAACCTTAATGTTATCACGCCCTATATTTTTACTGCACTTACTTTGGCACTGCTTGGTGCCATAGACTCACTGCTTACCTCCGTGGTTGCAGACAATATGACCCAAACCAAACATAAACCCAACAAAGAGTTGGTAGGCCAAGGCATTGGAAACAGTATTGCAGCTATTTTTGGGGGGATTCCTGGCGCTGGTGCCACTATCAGGACCGTGGTAAACATAAACTCTGGGGGTAAAACAAGACTATCCGGTATGATTGCCGGCTTACTACTACTTGTTATTTTACTTGCCTTGGGGCCAGTAGCATCACAAATACCCGCTGCAGTATTGGCAGGTATATTGGTAACCGTAGGTATTGGTGTAATGGATTACAGAGGGCTAAAAGCCATTCCCCACTTGCCCAAAGACATAAAATTGGGGCCTCTAAAACTCAGTTCCGAAGTTATCATCATGTTGGTAGTAATGGTATTGTCATCCATTTGGAATTTGGTATATGCTGTTGGAATCGGCCTTGTAATTGCCTCTTTAATGTTTATGAAAAAAATTGGAGATCTTACAGCACAACGTTCCAATGTGAGGGCCTTGCGTGAGGAAGCGTGGTCCGATGAAAAAAATATTCCCCAAAAAATTAAGGATAAGGTTTTTATAAAACACATAAAAGGGCCTTTGTTTTTTGGATCTACCAACGAATTTCAACAACTGGCCTCACAAATCCCCGATGATGCTTCAACAGTAATAATACGAATGGGCAGGATGCAGTATATGGACCAAACGGGCCTATATGCCATGGAAGATGTGTTGCAAGATTTAAAACGAAAAGATATACTTGTGCTCTTGGTCAATATTCTGGACCAGCCCCGTTATATGTTGGAACGTATTGATATTATCCCGAATCTTATCCCAAAAGAACATATCTTCAAAAACTTTAAATCCTGTTTGGATTGGGTTGATAAAAACTTAAACCACCAAGAATAATATACGTTTTTGATGCTTCTTCAAGAGTTCCCACAAGATTCAGGACCTATCTATCTGGAAACCGTTAAGGGCAGGTTTCCCGTTGAACCTTATAATACTTATAGCAATCTTATCTTTTTGTTCCTGATTATTTATTGGGGCATAAAAGTGTATAAACATCCAAGGCAACATCTATTTTTAGCATGGGTACTTCCCATAATCGGAATAAGTTATGTGGGCGGAACAATTTACCATGCCACCCGGAGCCATGAGTTTTGGCTTCGGTTGGATTGGATGCCCATTATGATCTTATGTGCTGCTTTGGTCATCTACTTTATTTTTAAGCTGGTTAAATCTTGGTGGAAGCGGTTGTTTTGGATCACCATGTTGCCCGGGGTTTCATTTTTATTTCGGATGCTGCCCATTCCATCTGGATTGAGAATTTCTTTGGGATATATAATAACAGCTGCAACCATACTTGTTCCCATAGCTTGGTATTTGGTTCGGACCAAAGGAAGGAACATTGTTTTTGTGATTGTTTCCTTCCTAATTTTTGGAGTTGCGATTTTCTTTAGGAGCATTGATCTGCATCAAAATTTCTTTCCGATGGGAACACATTGGCTGTGGCATCTTTTGGGTGGAATTGCAGTACATTTTCTTATTGCCTATATATTCAAGGACAATTTGCTAAATTTGTCCGCCAATAGCGTAAGCAATCATGATTGACACCATAAAGGAACATATCGCCGAAGTAGAAAAGTTTACTTCAACCTCAATAAAAGAAATTGAAGCCTTCCGAATTAAGTATTTAGGAAAAAAGGGTCTTTTGAACAGTTTCTTTGCCGAATTTAAGAATGTGCCCAACGAACAAAAGAAAGATTTTGGCAAGGTTGTCAATCAATTGAAAAACGCAGCTACCGATAAGGTCAATGCCCTTAAGGAGGCCTTGGAGAGCCAAACAGAAACTGTTGGCAAATATGGGGATTTGACACGCCCCGGTGAACCTGTTGAAATTGGTTCCCGCCACCCAATCAATATTGTAAAGAACCAGATCATCGATATTTTTTCCCGAATCGGGTTCAATGTTTCCGAAGGTCCCGAAATTGAGGATGACTGGCACAACTTTACGGCACTAAACCTTCCGGAATACCACCCTGCAAGAGACATGCAGGATACTTTTTTCATTCAAACAGATCCGGATATCCTTTTGCGTACCCATACTTCATCAGTTCAGGTAAGGTATATGGAGAGCAATAAACCTCCCATCAGGACCATTTCCCCTGGAAGGGTTTATAGAAACGAAGCAATTTCGGCTCGCTCCCATTGCTTTTTCCATCAGGTAGAAGGCCTATATGTGGACAAGAACGTATCCTTTGCCGATTTAAAACAAACCTTGCAATATTTTACATCGGAAATGTTCGGCAAGTCCAAAATTAGGTTGCGCCCTTCTTATTTCCCATTTACGGAGCCCAGCGCAGAAGTTGATGTTTACTGGGGCCTAGAGACCGAAACGGACTACCGCATGACCAAGGGAACCGGCTGGCTGGAAATTATGGGCTGCGGGATGGTAGACCCCAACGTACTTAAGAATTGTGGTATAGACCCCGATGTATATTCTGGATTTGCCTTTGGAATGGGAATAGACCGTATTGCGTTGTTGCTCCATCAAATTTCAGACATTCGCCTGCTCAGCGAAAATGATGTTCGCTTCTTGGAACAATTCAAAAGCGCATTGTAGACCATTTTATGAAAAAGGATATTGAAATTCCCGTAGCCAAGGATGTTCATGTTGCTGTAATCCGCGAGTGGAACGATGAATTTCTGTCCAAAGACTGGAATGCCTATCTCATCAATAACAGAAAAGATGCCATTGAAATGACCATTGTTGTTTCCAAAGGTTTTGACGAGGATAAAAAAACCTCTACCATGCGACACGGTATAGGGGTTGTTGAACCCAAGTCCTTTAAAAAAATTGAATTCCTGCAAGAAGAAGTGCTGGCCCTCAACAATGAATTCTTTGTTACCTTTTTTGCAGAAAACAAACTGTTTGAAAAGAGGTTCCTATTCCCCAAACATACTATTGCCGAAGACCATCTTACCACAATTCCAATTATAGATAAGGAAGGAATTCTAGCTAAGCATTGATAGGTGTTTTGTCAACGAACACTTTCTTTTAACAAAAATTTAGTTCTTGTTAGTTCGGTTTGTTCCGAACCAATATTAATTTTGCACCTTCAAAAATCCATCAATGGAAAAAACGAAGGAAGAAATAATAGAAACTTTAGGGCTTCATTTAGAGAAGGAACACAACTTGCCTCCCCTGGCCGCCCGCATATATGCAATACTCATTTTAACCGATGAGGACGGAATCACCTTTGAGGATTGTTTGGAAAAACGGGGTGCAAGCAAAAGCTCTACCTCTACCTCTTTGAACCTTTTATTAAACATGGGCCTGGTTACCTACTTTACCAAACCCAGTGATAGAAGAAGGTATTTCACCACTGCCAAGAAAAAGAACTTCTTTCTTTCTAAGCTTCAAGAAAACTTGAGTCGTATGGAAACCGAAAAAAGTATAATCACCTTGGTTTTGGGCTATCATAAAAAAAATAGCCCTAAAAAATATGAAGAAGGTCAAGTAAGAACCAAAGTGTATCTGGATTATGTAAGCGATAACGAAAAAATCCTTAAAAAATCCATCAAAAAATTAGAATCCATTATAGATGAGTAATCTCTCCAACAGTCATAAACCCAACAATAACCCTAACAACCTTAGTTTGTTCATGAAAACAAAAACAATCAAATCAATAATAGTAGCAACAGGTGTGCTCTTGTTCATGTCCTGTGGGGGTAAAAACCAACAGCAAGCCACTGTGCCGCAAGCGCCCTCGCTCAAAGTGAGTACGCTTAAAAAACAGGATATTACAATATATAATTCGTATTCCACCAATATTCAAGGTCTACAAAATGTAGAAATCTGGCCAAAGGTTGCTGGATTTGTTCAAAACATATATGTAGAAGAAGGACAAAAAGTAAAAAAAGGGCAGTTGCTCTTTAAACTGGAAACACAAACGCTTTCCCAAGATGCCGAAGCTGCAAAAGCGGCGGTAAATTTGGCACAGGTGGAAGTGGACAAGCTGGTTCCCTTGGTTGAGAAAAACATTATTAGCGAGGTGCAATTGGAAACCGCTAAAGCTCAATTGGAACAGGCAAAAAGCAACTATAACAGTATTGCCGCCAACATCGGCTATTCCAATATAGTGAGCCCGGTAAACGGGTACATTGGTGAGATTCCCTATAAAGTGGGCGCTTTGGTAAGCAGCACTATGGGGGAGCCACTTAGCGTGGTATCCGACATTAGTAGCATTCGTGCATACTTTTCCATGACCGAGAAACAATTGTTACAAATGAAGAGTGAAATGGCAGATAAAGGAGCTCCCATTTCATCTGAAAATACTCCGGAAGTAGAGCTTGTGATGGTCAATGGTGAAACCTATCCGCAAAAGGGAAAAATTGCCATGGTGAACAACATTATCAACCCAACCACAGGAAGTGTAACCCTTAGGGCGGATTTTGACAACCCCAACCAATTGTTGAGCTCTGGCAGTACGGGAACCATAAAGGTGCCGTCTACCTACGAAAATACTTTTGTTATCCCTCAATTTGCCACGGTTGACCTCCAAGGAACCAAAATGGTATTTATATTGAATGATGACAACTCGGTAAATACAAAACCATTGAACATTGTCGCACAAACCGATAAGGAATTCATCGTAAACGAAGGTTTGGAAGAAGGAAGCACCATCGTAACCGAAGGAGTGTCCAAACTAAAAGATGGTCAAACCATCAATCCCGTAAAACAATAATTGCCATCAATCATTTATAGAACAAATTATATATGTTCCAAAAATTTATAGATCGTCCTGTACTTTCCACTGTAATATCCGTAATTATTATGATATTGGGTATTCTGGGGCTTAGTACTTTACCCGTAGAACAGTATCCGGAGATTGCTCCGCCAACCGTTCAGGTTAACGCCAATTATACCGGAGCAAATGCCGAAACAGTACTAAAAAGTGTAGTGATTCCACTTGAAGAGCAGATCAACGGTGTGGAGGGCATGACCTACATGACCTCATCCGCCAGTAACGATGGGGCAGCCAACATCAGCGTATTTTTTGAACTTGGCGTTGACCCCGACATTGCAGCGGTAAACGTTCAAAACCGAGTTGCAAGGGCCAACAGCTTGTTGCCGCAAGAAGTTATAAACACAGGGGTAACTACCCAAAAGGCCCAAAACAGTGCATTGCTATTTTTCTCCATTTACTCTGAAAATGAGGATTACGATGCCACCTTTGTGGAGAACTACGCCAAAATAAACCTGGTTCCGCAATTACAACGGATCAAAGGAGTTGGTAACGTTAACGTATTTGGGGCCAAAGATTATTCCATGCGGATATGGATCTCTCCTGATAAAATGGCTGCATACAATTTGGTGCCAGCCGATATCCAAGCGGCATTAAGAGAACAGAATACCGAAGCGGCAACCGGTAAAATTGGAGAAAATGCTGATGGTATTTTTGAATATGTGATGAAATACAAAGGACGGCTCTCCGAAGTAAAAGAATATGAAAACATTATTCTAAAAACTACTGAAGACGGAGGGTTTCTTCGCTTAAAAGATGTTGCCGAAATCGAGTTGGGAGCACTAAGCTACGTTAGAAAAAACTCCGGTATGGGAAACCCCGGTGTTGCTGTGGGGGTTTACCAAACATCTGGATCCAATGCAAAGGAAATCATCGACGAAATTGAAACCATCTTGGAAGAATCAAAAGCAGGTTTTCCAAAAGGGTTGGATTATGTAATCCCCTTCAACTCCAAAGATTTCTTGGATGCCTCCATCGATCACGTTGTAAAAACATTGATCGAGGCATTTATCTTGGTGTTTATTGTGGTGTTCCTCTTCCTTCAGGATTTTAGATCTACACTTATTCCCGCCATTGCGGTGCCCGTGGCCATTGTGGGTACTTTTTTCTTCCTGCAATTGTTCGGATACTCCATCAATATGCTCACTCTTTTTGCTATGATTTTGGCCATTGGTATTGTGGTGGATGATGCCATTGTGGTGGTCGAGGCGGTACACGCTAAGTTGGAAGAAGGAGCCGACTCTGCGAAAACCGCAACCAAAAATGCCATGAGCGAGATATCTGGGGCCATTATCTCCATTACCTTGGTAATGTCGGCGGTATTCATCCCGGTTTCCTTTATCAAAGGGTCTTCAGGTGTTTTCTACCAACAGTTTGGTATTACCCTTGCCGTTGCTATTTTAATATCAGCCGTTAATGCGTTGACATTGAGTCCTGCCTTGGCGGCATTGTTCCTAAAACCTCATAATCCAGAAAAAGGTAAAAAATCCAATTTCTTGAACCGTTTTTTTAAGGCTTTCAACATTGGTTTTACGGCCATGACAAATAAATACACCAATACCATTGGTACTTTGGTGAAAAGAAAATGGATAACCCTTGCTCTCTTACTTGGTTTTAGTGCACTGGCCATATTCCTGTTCAAATCAACCCCCTCTGGTTTTGTGCCAGATGAAGACCGTGGGATGATCTTTGTTAATGTGAGCATGCCTCCGGGAACAACCATTGAAAAAACAGAGGAGACCATCATGAAGCTGGATTCCATTTATGAATCCATGGACGTGATTGACGCTAGAATGAGTGTGGCCGGGTTTAGTTTATTGAACCGAGTAAGTGCTGGGTCTTATGCATTCTCTATCATGAAGCTGAAAGATTGGAGCGAAAGAGATGCAGATTCTTTGTCCGTTAATGCGACCATGCAAAAGCTGTACGGAATTACGGCAGGTTTCAATGATGCCGAGATCATTTACTTTACGCCTCCAAGTATTCAAGGTTTTGGTACCAGTTCCGGTTTTGAGGTACAGCTTCAGAGCAAAACGGGCGAAGACTGGAATTCCATCAACGATGTAAAAAACCAATTTTTGGGAGCACTCAATGCCAGACCGGAAATTCAGTATGCCATTTCGCAGTTCGACCCCGGTTTTCCACAGTACAATTTGGACATTGACATGGAGAAGGTGAAAATGGCCGGGTTGACAGCAACCGATATTTTCAATTCGCTCCAAGGTTATTTTGGAGGTATTTATGCTACCGATTTCAACAAATTTGGTAAGCAGTACCGTGTTATGATCCAGGCCAAACCCGAAGATCGGGCCAACGAGAACTCTTTGAACCATATTTTTGTTAGGAATGCCAATGGCGAATCCGTCGCTGTAAGCCAGTTTGTGGACCTAAAGAAAATTTATGGTCCCGAGGTTGTGCAACGATTCAACTTGTTGAGTTCCGTAAGCATAACAGGAGTTCCCAATCCGGGCTACAGTACCGGTGATGCCATTACCGCTATTGAAGAAGTGGCCGCCCAAGTATTGCCAACTACCTACACCTACGATTACTCCGGCCTTACAAGGGAAGAAAGCAATGCCGGTTCACAGACCATCCTCATATTTATATTGAGTTTGGTGTTTGTTTATTTCTTGCTGAGTGCACAATACGAAAGTTATATACTACCGCTTTCCATTTTGTTGTCGCTGCCCTTTGGTATTGCAGGAGCCATTCTTTTCATCAACTTGGCAGGCTTGCAGAACAATATCTATTTCCAGATTGCCCTGATCATGTTGATTGGTCTGTTGGCCAAAAACGCCATTTTGATCGTGGAGTTTGCCCTGCAACGTAGACGGGCAGGACTATCACTTTTTGATGCTGCCGCAGATGGGGCACGTGCCAGGCTCCGCCCAATTTTGATGACATCTTTCGCCTTCATATTTGGTCTATTGCCATTGGCACTTTCATCAGGAATCGGAGCCGTAGGAAACCAATCCATAGGTGTAAGTGCTGTTGGGGGTATGCTGGTCGGAACCATTTTGGGAGTTTTTGCGGTACCTGTGCTCTTTGTTGTGTTCCAAGCGCTGCAAGAACGCATATCAGGAAAACCGGAATCCATCAAAGTAAACAATGCTTAATTACAAAGCTTAAAAAACATGAAAATAAAATCCATATATAAATTCATCCTGTTACTCTCGGTACCGTTATTGCTACAATCTTGTTTTGTGGCAAAAAACTACGCTAGACCAGAGGTAGAAACTGAGAATCTATTCAGAACGGACAATCTGCCGCAGGACAGTGTTTCCATGGCAGATGTGTCTTGGAAAGACTTGTTCAATGATGAACAGTTGAAATCGTATATTGAAGAAGGGTTAGAGAATAATATTGACATTAGGATTGCCCTGCAAAACGTAATGGCCGCCGAAGCTTACCTTAAACAAGGAAAAGCCGGATATTATCCAACCCTTTCAGGAACGGCCAGCTTCACACGGACAAAAAACTCGCGAAACAGTCAGTTTGGTAGCTTTTTTACAAGTGCCCTGGAGCAGTACGAACTCTCTGGCGCCCTCTCGTGGGAAGCCGATGTTTGGGGCAAGATCAGAAGTAATAAAAGAGCCTTTGGTGCGGCCTATCTACAGAGCGTTACCGCGCATCAAGCCGTAAAAACGGAATTGGTGGCGAACATAGCCAGCACCTACTATCAATTAATGGCATTGGATAAACAATTGGAAGTTGCCAAACAAACCTTGGAAGCCAGAAAAAACAGTCTGGAAACCACCATCGCCCTAAAAGATGCCGGTCAGGTGACCGAAGTTGCGGTAAAACAGACCGAAGCTCAAGTCCATACCACCGAAATTATTGTGATCGACCTGGAGAACAACATCAAACTTTTGGAAAACGCCTTTAGTATGCTATTGGGTGAAGGACCACAAAAAATACAGCGTGGCGACTTGGACAATCAAACCATTGATACAGAATTGAGCACCGGGGTACCTTACTTGTTACTTGCCAATCGGCCCGATGTGATGCAGGCAGAATATGGCCTCATTAATGCATTTGAATTGACCAATGTGGCCAAAAGTAGTCTATATCCCTCTTTGAGTTTATCCGCTTCGGGAGGTTTTCAGAGTTTGGAGTTTGATAATTGGTTGGATGCGAGCTCACTCTTTTCAACTTTGGTAGGTTCTTTGACACAACCCCTCTTTAACGGAAGACGGTTGCGCACCCAAGTGGAAGTTGCCAAGGCCCAACAAGAACAAGCATTGTTGAGCTATAAACAAGCATTGCTCACGGCAGGAAGAGAAGTGAGCGACGCCCTTTATACTTATAAAGCGGAAACCCAAAAAATGGAGGCCCGTTCCAAAGAACTCGAAGCCTATTCAACAGCCGAAGATTATTCCGAAGAGCTTTTGAACAATGGTCTCGCGAATTATTTGGAAGTATTGACCGCACGTCAAAATGCATTGAACTCCGAACTCAATTACGTAGATACACAATACGCCCAACTTAGCGCCATTGTGGAACTGTACAGGGCCCTTGGGGGAGGCTGGAAATAAAAACGTTTACATTGGGGGACAAAAAGGACATATTGGCCTATGCCATTGAAAACTTCACCAAGTTTGGGAGCAAAAGGTTCTCCATGGATGAACTGGCCAAAAATCTGGGTATTTCCAAAAAAACCCTCTACAAACATTTCAACAGCAAAGAAAAGCTGGTAAAGGAAAGTCTTGGGTATTACTTGGACAACATTCGGGCCAATGTGGACAATTACATGCTCGAAAACCCCAACGAGGACCAACCCCTTACCACGGTAATATTTATATATAAGCAAGGGTTGATCACCTTTCAGGAAATCAACCCCGCTTTTCTGCACGGGCTCCACAAATATTATCCCAAGGCTTATGAAGTATACGCCCAAGTAAAAAAGGACATTGTATGGAATATTGTATGCCCCCTTTTAAAAAAAGCCCAAGAATTGGGGCAAGTCAGAAATAATGTCAATGTTGAATTGGTCTGTACATTATTTTTGTCCCGAATGGAGGAGACCGTGTATTCAAAGGCCAATCTATTCGATGAATATAGCATCCACGAGTTGCTGGACCATATCATTATCAACAATCTACGGGGCATTCTCACATTGGAATATCTTCAAAAAAGCCCCTTACAATAGTACTCCTTCCTATCAATTTTCTAAATAAACCCCCCTCAATTTTAAGATATCCCTCTTTAAATAACTGATTTTTACGTTTTTAGCATTGATTTTGCCAAAATCATAGTCTAATTTTAAGTTCTTCTAAAAACTAAAAACCAATGGGAACTACAACTAACATCAACAGACGCGATTGGATAAGAAAAAGTGTGCTCACCGCAGGTGGTGCAATGGCCTTACCCTATATTGGATTGGCCGAAACGCCAAAGGCTCCATTAACCTTGGACGTCGAGGGCAACGCAATCTATAGTCCATTCTTTAAAGAATATTTGCCAAAACCTGAAGCTGTCTTGCCAGAATTGGCAGCAAAATTAAATGCCAACGAGAACCCCTACGGTCCATCCCCTATGGCACTGGAAGCATTTAAGGATTCAGCTTCGGGAGGAAATAGATATGCATGGAAGGAATTGTTCCAACTAGTGGACAAAATTGCCGACTTTGAAGGTGTTGAGAGCAAAAACATAATGATGGGACCCGGCTCTTCGGATTTATTGGAAAAAACGGCCATGGTGCTCTTTATGAACGGTGGGAACGTTGTCTCTGCAGACCCAGCTTATATGTCGCTCATTAGAGTGGCCGAATCTGTTGGTGCTTCATGGAAGCCCGTTCCATTGAAAGATGACTGGTCGCACGACCTTAAGGCCATGGAGGAAGCTATTGACGACCAAACCAAATTGGTTTATATATGTAACCCGAACAACCCCACAGGTTCCTTGACAGATCATAAGGAACTGGTGGATTTCTGTTCCAGAGTATCGGAAAAAGTTCCCGTTTTTGTTGATGAAGCCTACTTATGGTTCTTGGATGAAGGAGCCAAAAAGAGTATGGTTTCCTTGGTAAATGAAGGTAAAGACGTGATTATTGCCAGGACTTTCTCCAAAATACATGGAATGGCCGGCCTACGTATTGGATACATTGTTGCCCTGGAGGAAACTTTGGGAAGATTACAAAAAATAACTAGAGGAGGCATGGGAATTACATTGCCCTCTGTTTACGCCGCCATGGCCGCCATGGACGATACTGAGTTTATAGATAAATCTCGTACCCTGAACGCTGATTGCAGGGAATATGTTTACCAAAGCCTCAAAAAAATGGGCATCACTTCCTATGTCCCCTCTTCAACAAGTTTTATCATTTTCCCTATTGAAATGGAGGGCAGGGCGTTTTTGGAACAAATGACCAAGCTAAAAGTGGGGGTTCGCGCTTTCCAATTTATGGACCAAAACTGGTGCCGTGTTAGTATGGGAACCATGGACGAAATGAAAACCTTTACCGCAGCACTCAATAAAGTGTTGGCATAGTGGAGGTAGGAATTCAAAAAACCATTGTATTTCTTTTTTTCATCTTTATTGGGGTTTTACTAAAAGTAAAATTCAAGTCCAAAGAAGAGATTACAGGAATAAAAAAGGTAATTCTAAACCTTGCGCTGCCCGCTACCATTTTTATCGCGTTGTTGGGGGTAAAGGTAGAGTTGCATCTATTAATATTGCCCCTGTTAGCGCTTGGACTTAACCTATTGTTGTTTTTTGCCATGCCCCTTATTTTGCCCCTAATGGGCATCGGCAAAGGAACATCGGAGTTCAGAACTGCAAAACTATTGGTTCCCTCGCTTGCGCCAGGTCTATCCTCTTTCCCCTTTATTTTGGAGTTTTTAGGAGAGGAGTATTTGGCAAAGGCTGCCATGTCCGACCTTGGAAACAAGGTTTTTGTACTCTTCTTTCTGTACTTGGTCGCCATGAACTGTCACTACAACCTTCAATCCACCCAGAAAAAGAATGGAGGAACCAAACTAAAGTCCTTGATCAAAGCAATGGTTTCGGAACCTGTAAACATCTTTATTGGAGCAGCTCTGGTTTTGTTGGTCTTTGGGGTCAGCATGAATTCGCTTCCCTTTTTCTTAAGCGAGACCCTTGAAAAGCTAAGTCTGATCATGACGCCTTTGGTGCTCTTATTTATTGGATTGGCGGTCAAAATCAAAAGAAAACAGTTCTTCCAGATTTTTTCCCTGTTGTGTATCCGCGCAGGATTGGTTTTATTGATTTCAGGGATTTTCATGACCGTAACAGGAATTGAAGCTCGAAATGAAATTTTGTTGACCATAGCCTTTGGCCTAAGTGCCTGTAGTTTTTGGCCCTACGCACATATCGCTGCAGTAGATAGTATGGAGATGGACAAAAAATCCAAGAACAAAACATTCAGCAGTGATTTTGGTGTGGCCATATTGGCATTGTCATTCCCATTGTCCACCATCTTGATCTTGGCAACTTTAAACAGCGGTTCTTTCTTTATGAATCCATTAAATATTTTCATGATGGGCGTTGTGCTCATAACAGTTGGTTTTGTGATTCCATTGATCAGTGGTGTAAGCAAAAAAAAATGGTCCGAGCAAAAATTAATCAATCATGAAATAAATTCTGCTTCCACAGAAAAAGCTGCCTAGGTTTTCTGAAAAAAATTATTTTTAAATCCCTAACTTTCAAAAAATCAGGAAACCATGAAAGTACTGCTCACTAATATTTTAGCCCTTTTTGTCATTGGAGTGCTATCTGCTCAGCAACCAAAAGTCAATCAACACCGACTAGAAAAGAGAATATTTAATCTTGCTGAATTTGGACTGCAGGAAAATGGAGAAACGGAGCGTGTTGCCTTTAGTGATGCGGATATCGATGCCCGAAATTGGGTGATCAAAACCCTAAAGGGTTTTGGTATGGGGGTGAAGGTTGATGCTGCAGGAAACATTATTGGAACAAGGCAAGGAACAGATTCCTCAAAAAAGCCAATTGCTTTTGGCTCCCATATTGATAGGGTGCCCAATGGTGGGAATTATGATGGCTGTTTGGGTTCTATGGCGGCTTTGGAAGTGATTGAAACCCTTAACGAGAACAATATAGAAACCAACCACCCGCTGGAAGTTATCATTTTTCCGAATGAAGAAGGTGGTGTGATGGGGAGCAGAGCCATGGCAGGAAACCTTGGGAAATCGGCCCTTTCGGTGGTAAATTCTACGGGATATTCCATGGGTGATGGCATTATGCGCATTGGGGGAGATACCACGAAACTGGAAGAGGCCAAACGCAAAAAAGGTAGCCTAGCAGCCTTCTTGGAACTTCATATTGAGCAAGGAGGCAAACTCGAAAAAGAAAAATTGGATATTGGCATTGTCGAAGGTATTGTTGGCCTTAATTGGTGGGATGTTGTCTTTACAGGCTTTGCCAATCACGCAGGCACCACGCCCATGGATGCGAGGCAAGATGCACTGCTGGCGGCAGCCAAATATATTGTGGCCGTAAATGAGGTCACCAATAGTTTTGAAGGTTCTCAAGTAGGCACAGTGGGTCGGATTAAGGCCGAGCCAGGTGCTCCAAACGTAATACCTGGTAAGGTCATTGCAAGTTTAGAGATACGTGACCTATCCTCCGAAGTGATTCAAAAGGTATACGAGGCTATCAAGGAAAAAACGGAGAAGATAGCCAAAGCTTCCAATGTGTCCGTGAAATTTTTGCCCTTGGACACAACAGCGGAACCTGCCTTGACCAATACAAGCATTCAAAAGGAAATCGAGGCATCAGCAAAGACCCTTGGATTAACCTTTAAATATATGCCCAGTGGCGCTGGCCATGACGCTCAAGACATATCAAGATTCGCACCTGTTGGGATGATTTTTGTGCCGAGCAAGGGAGGTATCAGCCACTCGCCCAAAGAGTTTACTTCGGCAGAAGATATGGCGAATGGTGCCAATGTGCTTCTGCATTCCATTTTGTCCTTGGACAAGAAGTTAGATTGATTTGTTCAGTCTTCTGTTCTTAAAACTATTTGGCGAGTAGCGTTTGCAATCAAACCGATGCTTAACCAATAAGTAGCCAAAATCAATGGTCCCGATAGGTAAAACGGGGCCTTGAACTTGGCAAAAGCCAATAGAGTGTCCGAAAGCATAAAAAACAATACCCCCATGGCCATACATGCATGCGTATTGTTCCTTTCACGCAGGTACAAACCCACCCCTTGCAATGCCATAAACGTGATTATCCCCACATAAATGGAAACGGGCAGTAGCAAATCTCCCAAACCTGGCCTTAACCAGAAGAACAATACCCCGCCTATGCCAAAGAGTATCAAAGAGGGAATCCAATTTTTGTAGAATCCCTTATACTGGATAAATGCCACAGAGAAAAAGATATGGGCCAATAAAAATGCAACAAGGCCCAACAAGAAATAGTCTTCAAAAAGCAACAGAACATCCCCTAACAAACAGAACGCCAAGGCAATAGTTGCCATTCTGCCCAATGGTACGCAACTCTTTTTTGGGGTAAAGAATAGTAAAGCAATCATCAAAATCGTGGTCAACGGCTTGAATAGCATAAAAAGTTGCTTATGTTCGTAAAGACCAAAGTAAATAGCCAAAACGGCACTAATTACAATCAATATATTGATTGTTCCTGCTGCTTTTCGGGATCCGGTTACCATTCTCTAAATGGTTTCTTACTTAACTGGGAATTGTAGTATTGGATTTGACCGGTTACTTCCTCGCCCAACCATTCAGGCTTTTCAAAACGTTCGTCTTCATGGTTGAGTTCCACTTCTGCCAAAATGAGTCCTTTGTTCTCGCTTAAAAACTCATCCACTTCATACAAATGGTTTCCAAAGGGCACCTCAAAACGTATTTTTTCCAAAATGCCTGCTTCGCACAGATCAATGAGGTTGGTCGCTTCCGCAGCAGTAATTTCCGTTTCCCATTCAAATCTTGTGGTTCCCGATTCGTTGCTGGCCCCTTTTACGGTTAAAAAACCTTTGTCGCCCCTAATCCTGACCCTTACTGTCCGATCAGGGTCTGTATTCAAGAATCCCTGCACTATTCGGGTTTGAGATGTGGCCTTCTGCTTAAACTCATCAGATTTAACTAAAAACTTTCGTTCTATTTCCAAATGTTCCATCAAACTAAATATACCCTAAATTTGAAAATGGACTTCGATTTTCCGTTAAGAAAAATTATTCATGTGGACATGGATGCTTTTTACGCATCTGTAGAACAGCACGACAACCCGGAGCTAAAAGGGAAACCCATTGCCGTTGGTGGAGGTTCCAAACGCGGTGTGGTATCGGCTGCGAGCTATGAAGCCAGAAAGTTTGGGGTGCGAAGTGCCATGGCGGGTACCATTGCCCGAAGAAATTGCCCTGAACTTATTTTTGTAAAACCGCGTTTTGATCGCTACAAAGAGGTTTCAAAGCAAATTAGGAACATCTTTTTTGAATATACGGATTTAGTGGAACCCCTCTCTTTGGATGAGGCTTATTTGGACGTTACCGAGAACAAAAAAGGAAATCCATCGGCCACCCTGATCGCGCAAGAAATACGTAACAAAATCTTTGACAAAACAGGATTAACGGCTTCGGCCGGAATCTCTATAAACAAGTTTATAGCCAAAGTTGCCAGCGATTACAACAAGCCCAATGGGCAGAAAACGGTAAACCCCGAGGAAGTCCTTGTGTTCTTGGAAAACCTGGACATCCGAAAGTTTTATGGTGTGGGCAAGGTAACTGCCGAAAAAATGTACCGCTTGGGCATTTTTACCGGACTGGACCTAAAGCAAAAGCCCGTGGAGTTTTTAGAAAAGCATTTTGGCAAAAGCGGTAGCTACTACTACAATGTGGTACGGGGAATACACTTGAGCAGTGTAAAGCCCCATCGGATTCCAAAATCGGTTGGTGCCGAACGCACGTTTTTTGAAAATCTGAGCAGTGAAATCTTTATGCTGGAAAAATTGGGGCATATTGCTTCGGAGCTGGAAAGAAGACTTCAAAAATCGAAAATAGCGGGCAAAACAATCACCCTAAAAATTAAGTATAGCGATTTTACCTTACAGACCCGCAGCAAAACACTGCCCTATTTTATTGCAAGCAAAGACCTTATTTTGGAAACTGCCAAAGAGCTGTTGTACCAATCATCTTTAGAAAATTCCGTGCGCTTGTTGGGCATTTCTTTGGCCAACCTGAACACCGAAAAGAAAAAAGAGAGTGAGAAAAAGGAGTCGGTACTCGTTCAGCTCAAATTTGATTTTTAAAAAAGAAGCTGTCTAAAAGCTCAAAAAAAATGACTTTGTCAGGTTGATCGCAGTCGAAACCCATTGATTACGAACATCACTATAAGTTCTCGACTGCGCTCAACCTGACAATCTGAAGCTTTCAGACAGCCTCCTCTACAATTTAATTTTTAATATCCGTTTCCACGGGTTTTACCGCTGGCTTTTTGGGATTGCCATCGGCATCAATTTCTATGATGTTATCAAAACCTAGTTCATCCAATTTGTCTATAATTTCAGCCCTATCACCCACCATAAACCAATTTACCTTTTCTGGTTGTACCACTTTATTGCTCACTTTTATGATATCGTCCACAGATAAATTTCTCACATTTTGATCATACTTCTGATAATAATCGTCCGGTAAATCATATCGGACCAAATTCCTGACCGAACTGTTGACCGAGCTGTTGGTTTCCCATTGCCCGGGCAATTTCAACACCTGATTGGTTTTTACTTTTTCCAGTTCTTCACTGGTTGCGGGTCGTGTAGAGGTAAATTCGGATATTTCCTTTCTTATCTCGGTCACGGATTCAGCCGTTTTATCCGTTTGAACCGGGGCATACACAATAAATGGGCGCTCTTCTTTGGAACCAATCACAAAACCTCCGGCTCCGTAAGACCAGTGTTTATCTTCCCTTAAATTCATATTGATTCGGGACGTAAAATCACCTCCAAGAATATTTACCATTTGCTCCAAGGCTATCTCGGAAACATCCCCGTATTTTTCGGTTAAATGCCCTGCAAGGATCACGGATTGCTGCGACTCTGGGCGGTTCATCAAGTACAGGGTGTTTTTTGTATTGGTCTTTGGCTCGTTAAAAACAATGTTGGGCACATCTCCCTTTTTCCATTTGCCCAGCGTTTTTTCCAATTTGGACTTCAACTCGTTCATCTCCACATCCCCGGTAACAATTAAGGTGGAATTATTGGGTTTAAACCAAGTATTGTAGAACGCTACAACATCTTCCCTGGTCAATTTGGAAACCGTATCCTCGTAACCTGTACCGGTATATGGGCTGCTGTACGGATGATCTTCCCCATAAAGGTATTTGTTCATTACCCGTAAGGCCATGGAGATGGGTTGTGATTTTTCTTGTTTTATATCATTGATCTGCTCTTTTTGAAGCCGTTCAAATTCCTTTTGCGGGAAAACGGGGTTGAGCACAACATCCATAAATAGATCCAAACTGGCATCAAAGCTCGGCTTTAATGTGCTCATGTATACGTTTGATTCATCTTGGCTGGAAAACGTGTTCAAAGATGCTCCTAGCAACTGGAGCTGTTCATTGATTTCCAAGGCATCCTTGTCTTTGGTTCCCTCATCCATCAAATTCATGGCCAACTTGGCCGTTCCGGGGCTGGATAAGTGATCGGTCTTGTAACCTGCATCGGCCACCAAGTTTATCACTATGGTCGGTACTCCATCGCGCTGGGCCAAAACCACATTGAGTCCGTTGGATAATTGGGTGCGTTGCAGTTCTGGGAATTTTGAGCTTTCTGGCGCTCCCAGTTCTGGCAATTTGCTTCTGTCCACTGAAGACGCTACGACATCGTATTCCGGAAATGGTTTGCACACCAAAATGTGCTTTCCTTTGGTAAGCCATTTGGCCGCGGTTTTCTTTAAATCTTCAATGGTCGCTTCTTCCACATACTTCAACTTGGTTTTATAATAGGATGCATCGCCATGGTAGGTTTGATTGGATGCCAGGATATCCGAAACCCCTCCGAAGCCTCCTATACGCTCCAAACCTTTGATAAAATTGGCAAAGTAATTCGCCTTTACCCTTTTGAGTTCTTCTTCTGTTGGACCCTCTTTGATGAATTTATCGATTTCGGCCTCAAGTTCTTGCTCCAGTTTTTGGGGATCCTCTCCTTCTTTTACATTTAAATACGTAATAAATCTACTCGCTATCTCACTCGAGGCCTGAAAAGAAACGGCGGCACTTGCCGATTGATCTTGGTAAATGAATTTTTGATATAATCTTGAGTTTTTTCCACTGGTAAGAATGGCGGAAATTAAATCAAAGTGAAGGTCTTCCTTAAATCCGAACGGAGGTGTATTCCAAGCAAAGAGCACCCTGGTCTCAGGAACACGGTCTTCATATTCCTGACGGGAATCGTATATTTTGTTTGGAATATTGACCTCTTGGCGTTCCACAGTCGGGCCAGATGGAATATCTCCAAAATATTTGATTACTTTTTGATGAACCTCCTCAGCATCAACATCACCAGCTATGGCAACCACTGCATTGGCTGCACCATAGTAAGATTTGAACCATTCCTGGACATCCTCCAGAGAAGCAGCGTTAAGGTCTTCCATTTCCCCGATTACGGTCCATGAATAGGGGTGCCCTTTTGGATACATGGCTTTGGTCAAATAATCCCACTGCATGCCGTAGGGTTGATTTTCCCCTTGTCTCTTTTCGTTTTGCACCACACCTCTTTGTTCATCCAACTTTTCTTGGTCAATGGCCCCCAATAAATGTCCCATCCGGTCAGATTCCAGAAACAACACTTGATCTAAGGCGGAAACAGGTACGTTTTGAAAGTAATTGGTCCTATCCGTGTTGGTAGTACCGTTTAGGTCGGTCCCGCCAATACTTTCCAACGCTTGGAAATAATCGGTGTTGTAGTTTTCGCTTCCATTGAACATCAAATGCTCAAATAAGTGGGCAAAACCACTTTTCCCCGGTTTTTCATTTTTAGACCCTACATGATACCACACATTTACGGCAGCGATAGGGGCTTTATGGTCTTCGTAAACCAAAAGTGTAAGGCCGTTTTTTAAGGTGTACTTTTTGTAATCGATGTCAATATCATCTGCTTTGAACTGAAAACTCTGCCCATAGTTCATGGGAGCGAAGAGTAGGCCAACAATAAGGGCCAGAAGTAACTTTTTCATTTTAGGTAGTGTTTTAATTATTTGATTGATAAAATTTTATATACAATATAGGAAAATCTTCACAATCAGCACCATATTAAATAGTTAGCATTTGTTTAGGGTTTTAATAAAGCTAAGATTGCTAACTTAAACCCATATAATATTTTACGGTGGAACTATAGTTTACATAATTTCTTTATTAATTTGTAAAAGCATCCCCGTTAAAACAACCATTACATCTTTTCTATGCAGCGAAGCGATTTGCACCAACATATTATTACCACGGCGGGCAATCTTTTTTATTACCAAGGATACAATTCAACAGGCATCAACGAAATCATATCAAAATGTGATATTGCCAAAGCAACGCTGTACAGCCATTTTAAATCCAAGGAGGATATTTGTGTTGCTTATCTTAAACAGCGGCATGGTGCCTTTATGAACAGTTTAAAAGACTACGTGAACCAACGAACAGAAAGTAAAAACCAACTGCTGGCCATTTTTGACCTTTTGAGGGATATGTACCTAGAAGAAAATTTTCAGGGGTGTTGGGGCATTAAAACGCTTGGGGAACTTTCCCCTGATCAAACCACTATTTTAGGAGTGATTCAACAACAAAAAAAGGAATTGTTGCTGTATTTAGGAGAGGTCGTCGGAGGTAACATTGCCAATCTATCCAAAGCGGAAACGGAAAAAATATCGAGCGGTCTTTATCTTTTGTACGAAAGTGCCGTTACCGAGAGCCACCTGTTCAAAAACGATTGGCCCATTTTTATGGCCAAAAGCATTGCTCCCTTGCTTATTACAGACATGGATTTAAAATAATCTGCAAAAAAAGAGTAGTGCGCAATGTTTCCACTGCGCACCCTTAAGTTTGTTGATCAATACTGTTTAGAAATTACAGTTTTCTATTTCGGTTACGCGCAAGGTGTTTACCATACCTTTTTCTTTGATCGGCATTGCCGCTAGGCTCACTAGCATATCCCCAACATCCAAAAATCCTTTTTTACAAGCTATTTGGTTTACATCCTCAATGGTCTGATCGGTAGACACAAATTTGTCGTAATAAAATGCTTTTACTCCCCAAAGTAGATTCAACTGTGTCAAAATCCTTTTGTTGGATGTAAAAACAAGAATGTGCGCAGCAGGCCTCCAAGCTGAAATTTGGAATGCGGTATACCCGCTATTGGTCAATGTGGAAATGGCCTTGGCCGAAATTTCGTTGGCCATCAGTGCTGCATGGTAGCAAACAGATTTTGTAATGTATCTATTGGTACGAATGTGAGGTGGATTCTGGGGTACTTTGATCAAGCTAGAGCCTTCCACACTGGTTACTATACTTGCCATTTTCTCAATAACCTGAACCGGATAGTTCCCTACCGATGTTTCACCAGAAAGCATTACGGCATCGGCACCGTCCATTACCGAGTTGGCCACATCGTTCACTTCCGCACGAGTTGGTGTTAAACTGGTAATCATGGTTTCCATCATCTGGGTGGCAATTATTACCGGTATTCTTCCTTTTTTGGCACTTAGTACCAATTGTTTCTGAATCAATGGAACTTCCTGTGCCGGAATTTCCACACCTAAATCCCCACGTGCGACCATAAGTCCATCGGAAGCCTTCACAATCTCCTCTATATTTTCAAGGGCTTCAGGTTTTTCTATTTTAGAAATAACCGGGATTTTGTGTTCGGTGTGTTCCTTGATCAAGTTATGAAGGTCGTATATGTCTTGAGCGTGTCTCACAAAGGACAAAGCCATCCAGTCCACATCTTGACTTATTGCAAAAATGGCATCTTTAATGTCTTTCTTTGTTAGGGCTGGCAAAGAAATATCTGTATTGGGCAGGTTTACTCCTTTCTTGGATTTTAATGGTCCCCCTTGTATTACCGTTGCTACGACTTCATCCTCTCCATTGGTAGACTTTACTTCAAAAATAAGTTTGCCATCATCCAATAGAATACGCTCTCCCGCTTTTACATCCTTTGGAAAGCTTTTGTAGTTCATGTAAACCCTTTCGGCTGTTCCTTCAAAAGGCTCACCTGTTGCAAAAGTTACTTCATCACCGGGGGAAACAATTACTTCTCCGCCCATTACCCCCACTCTTAGTTTGGGCCCTTGTAGGTCGGCAAGTATGGCGGTGTTGATTTCCAACTCCTCATTAAGTTCCCTTATCATTTTAATTCGCTCAGCAACATCTTCGTAGGCGGCGTGGGAAAAGTTAATTCTAAAAACATCCACTCCTGCCAGGATCATTTCCCTTAGGGTCTCCTTTTTACTGGTGGCAGGGCCAAGGGTTGCTACAATTTTAGTCTTCTTTCTAGTTGGCATTGTTAAAAGATTAAATTTCTTTTTGATTTTAAGTTTTGTGTTTCTAATGGATACGCTGTTATCACCTTGGTTATTTGGTTGATTGATTTTAATTTTTCCGAAAAAAAGATTTCTTCATCTGCTGCATCAACTTTTAGAAAATAATCCACATCTTTCCGCTCTTTCACCAAATAATCTGTTCTTCTTGAAATGTTGTTCCCAAACAAACCCTCCGAAGGCATCACTTCTTCAATTTCGCACTTGTTCGAAATCAGTGTCCAATACACATCGTTCATTTCATCGTCCCAATCGAATATGGAGAAAGACATATTTTCATTGAGATGAAGGTCTTTTTTCATCCGTTTCAAATATAGCCCACAGGTGGAATTTATGGCATAGGTAATGGCATAATCTTCCAAATCACAGTGTATGGCGATGAGCGAAAAACTGTCATCATATAGATCAGCTGATATCTTGTGCGTTGTTAACATGCCCATAACACGAACGGTAAATATAGGCTTAATCCTAATGAATGCCTAGTTAATACAAAACAATACACTTACAAAAACGAGCGAAAACGTTTGAGTTTACCTTTATTTAAAATTACTGGTTCTCTATCTTGCTCTGCAATGCAAAATAGGCTCGTTTGGATGCCTTTTCTTCTGCCTTTTTCTTGGATGTGGCCCTAGCTTTTGCCAACATTCTATCCCCAATGGTAAGTTTTACGGCAAAGTGTTTGAGCTCATCGTTACCTGTATCCTCGTACACATTGTAATTAAAGGGTTTCTTTTCTTTTTGGCACCACTCGATCACCAAACTCTTGTAACTGATTACCTTGCCTTCGAGCTGCTCAATATCCACATAAGGCTCTATCACCCTTTCATCAATAAATTTTTCGCAGTAATTGTACCCTTTGTCCAAATATATGGCCCCTATCAGTGCTTCAAAAACATTCCCATGGATATTTTCGCCAAAATGCGCTTTGGGAATCCTGCTTTCCACAAATTTTAATAGTCCCAGGTCTTTTCCTAATTCGTTCAGGTGCTTTCGGCTCACTACTTTGGATCGCATTTTTGTGAGATAGCCCTCATCGCCCTCGGGTACTTCGTTGTACAAATATTTTGAAATGATGGTACCCAACATGGAGTCTCCCAAAAACTCCAAACGTTCATAGTTGACAGGATTTCCATTGCCGTCCTTTTGGTTCATGGAACGATGAAGGAACGCAGTCTTGTAAATCTCTATGTTCTTGGGCTTAAATCCAAGAATTCTTTTGATTCCCAAAAAAAAATCCCCATCCGCGTTTGGATGGGAATTGAATATTTTGGAAGTAAGTTTCATGTTACAAAACTACCCTATTTTTTTGAATAACACACAAGCATTGTGTCCTCCAAAGCCAAATGTATTGCTCATGGCAACCTTTACCTCTCGTTCTTGGGCCTTGTTCAAGGTCAAGTTGAGCGAAGGGTCTATTTGATCATCCACAACGCTATGGTTAATGGTAGGTGGAACCAAATTGTTTTCCATTGCCAAAATGGATGCAATGGCCTCAATGGCTCCCGCTGCACCCAACAAATGTCCGGTCATGGACTTGGTGGAGTTAATGTTGATCTCTTTGGCATGGTCTCCAAACACTTTGGATATAGCTTTCAATTCGGCAACATCTCCAAGTGGTGTAGAAGTTCCGTGCGTATTGATGGTATCAACGTCTTCCGGTTTAAGTCCGGCGTTCATTAAGCAGTTTTCCATCACTTTTACCACTCCTATCCCCTCTGGATGTGGTGCGGTCATGTGGTAAGCATCGCTGGAGAGTCCTCCACCCAATACTTCTGCATATATTTTTGCCCCTCTAGCTTTGGCATGCTCATATTCTTCCAGTATAAGCGCTCCTCCACCTTCTCCCAACACAAATCCATCGCGTGTAGCGTCGAATGGCCTGGAGGCTGTTTCTGGGCTTTCGTTTCTAGTGGAAAGTGCGTGCATGGCGTTAAACCCGCCCATACCTGCAAGGGTAACGGCAGCTTCACTACCTCCGGTCACAATAACATCACAGTGACCCAAACGAATATAGTTGAGGGCATCGATCATGGCATTGGCGGAAGAGGCACATGCAGAAACCGTTGTATAGTTGGGTCCCATGAATCCATGTTTGATGGAAATATTTCCCGGTGCTATATCGGCAATCATTTTTGGGATAAAGAATGGATTGAAACGTGGTGTGCCATCGCCCTCGGCGAAATTAATCACCTCATTTTGGAAAGTTTCCAATCCGCCTATTCCCGCTCCCCACACAACGCCTACCCTAAACTTGTCCACAACGTTCAAGTCGATTCCAGAGTCTGCTATGGCCTCATCCGAGGACACCAGGGCATATTGGGCAAACTTATCCAATTTCCTGGCTTCCTTCCGATCAAAATAATCTGAAGGATCATACCCCTTAAGCTCGCAAGCAAACTTTGTTTTAAATTTTTCGGTATCGAAATAAGTAATGGGGGCAGAACCGCTCTTACCGGTCCGTAGTCCTTCCCAATAAGCTTCCAAATTGTTACCTATGGGCGTTAACGCTCCCATTCCGGTAACCACAACTCGCTTTAACTGCATTGAACTATTTTTTTTACCCTTTAGACCTAAATTATAAAAAAAATTATCCATGTGATAACCACCACATGGATAATTTAAAATCTTCAGCGATATATCATATAATTACTTAGCTTCTTCGATGTAGCTAATGGCCTGACCAACAGTGGCAATGTTCTCTGCTTGGTCATCTGGTATTTGAATATCAAATTCTTTCTCAAACTCCATGATAAGTTCAACAGTGTCCAAGGAATCCGCTCCTAAGTCGTTGGTAAAGCTAGCTTCTGCAACTACTTCATTTTCATCTACACCTAGTTTATCAACGATGATAGCCTTTACTCTTGATGCAATGTCTGACATAATTATTGTGGTTTTAAAAATTTAAATCGTTGGCAAAAATATAAAACTTTGGATTAAATACACCATTTGTCGATAAAATGTGCTCCAAATTAAACATCTTAAATTACTGTACCTTACTTTAGCCGACGTAATTTAGTCCAAAATCATATCAATTCCTAACGAATGAAACGAATTGTAATCTTTGCATCGGGCAGCGGATCGAATGCAGAAAATATTATTTCCTTTTTTCGTGAAAAACCAGAAGTGACCGTAGCTGCGGTGCTCACCAATAAGAGCTCGGCCAAGGTTCTTGAACGTTGCGACCGTCTTGGGGTTCCCGCCTTTTATTTTAATAAACCCGCCTTTAAAGATTCTGATGCGGTCTTAAATATTTTACAAGGACTTAATACAGATTTAATTGTGCTTGCCGGTTTTCTTTGGAAGATTCCATCAAACCTTATTAATGCCTTCCCCAATAAAATTATTAACATTCACCCTGCCTTGTTGCCCAAATACGGTGGAAAAGGCATGTATGGGGAAAGAGTGCACCAAGCCGTAAAGGAAAACAACGAAACCGAAACGGGCATTACCATACATTATGTAAATGAAAATTATGATGAGGGCGCCATTATCTTTCAAGCTAAAACCACAGTGGAACCTTCGGATAATGCAGAAGCTATTGCCCAAAAAGTACACCAATTGGAATACCAGCATTTTCCTAAAGTGATTGAAAAAGTTTTATCCTAAATGGCCAAGAAGAAAAAGTTTTATGTAGTCTGGAAGGGCAAGCATCCCGGCATTTTTGAGTCCTGGGCCGATTGCAAAGCCCAAATTGATGGCGTAAAGGGGGCTCAGTACAAATCGTTCACCACTTTTGAAGAAGCCAAAAAGGCCTTCAACAGCAATTATTTAGAGTATAAAGGCAAATCCAAGGGCAAAAAAGAACTTAGCCAGGAAGAGCTGCTAAAAATCGGCGACCCCAACTACAACTCCATTGCCGTGGACGCAGCATCGAGCGGCAACCCGGGAAAAATGGAATATCGCGGTGTGGACACCAAAAGTAAACGGGTTCTTTTTCATCAAGGGCCTTTTGAGCAAGGAACCAGCAACGTAGGGGAATTTTTGGCATTGGTGCATGGTCTTGCCTTTTTAAAACAACGAAAAAGCGACCGCATCCTTTATTCCGATTCCAGAATAGCAATAGGATGGGTGCGAAAGAAAAAGTGTGGCACCAAGCTGAAAAAAACAGCCAAGAACGCCCAACTTTTTGAGCTGATAGAAAGGGCCGAGGAATGGCTCAAAAAGAACCGGTTCAACACTCCGATCGTAAAATGGGAAACCAAGGCCTGGGGCGAAATTCCGGCCGATTTTGGAAGAAAGTAGCTGTGAGACACTATACACATCCTCCTTTGAACTTGATGCTTGTACTTGTCTTTCTGTTCTTTTTTCTCTGTTCTATCTTCCCTTTTGACACTAATTTCACGAATCATCACGAATAGGTTTGCTCTTGAACTTGATGCTTGCACTTGAACTTGGGCTTGTTCCACTCTTTTTCTTAAATCCTTTGCCAATGATTCCAAATGGAATATCAAAGCGTATATTTGCAGCAAAAATTAGGGAATGGGCAAATTACTGATCGTGGGAACCTTGGCTTTTGATGCCATTGAAACACCGTTCGGGAAAACAGGAAGAATTTTGGGGGGCGCAGGCACCTTTATCGGTTTGGCAGCTTCACAATTTAAAATAGACTCCGCGATTGTATCCGTAGTGGGAGATGATTTTCCACAAGCTTATATGGATATTTTAAAAAATAGGGACATCGACCTATCCGGGGTCGAGGTGGTAAAGGGCGGCAAAACCTTTTTTTGGGAAGGAAAGTATCATAACGACCTTAATTCACGAGACACTTTGGCCACCGAACTTAACACCCTGGCCGACTTTAATCCTATTGTACCAAGTGATTACACCGATGCAGATATTGTGATGTTGGGCAATCTTCACCCAAATATCCAGTTGAGCGTAATTAATCAGATGGAAAAACGACCAAAACTCATAGTTTTGGATACCATGAATTTTTGGATGGACAATACCTGGGACGAATTGATGGCGGTCATTGCCAAAATCGATGTCATTGCCATAAACGATGAAGAGGCAAGGCAAATGACCAACGAATATTCCTTGGTCAAGGCTGCGGCAAAGATTCAGGAAATGGGCCCAAAATATGTGGTGATCAAAAAAGGGGAGCACGGAGCGCTTTTGTTCCATAAAGAAAATATTTTCTTTGCCCCTGCTCTTCCTTTGGAAGAGGTTTTTGACCCCACTGGAGCGGGAGACACCTTTGCCGGCGGTTTTGCAGGGTATTTGACCGAGGCGGAGAACATTTCTTTTGAAAGTATGAAGAATGCCATTATCCATGGATCCAATTTGGCCTCCTTTTGTGTGGAAAAATTTGGCACCGAACGGATGGTGGATTTAAAAAAGAGCGAGGTTGACGCCCGTTTGGCACAGTTTAAAGAATTGACACAGTTCAATATTGAATTAACATAAATGTTCGCCCTGAAAAATTTCGGGGCTTTTTTATTTGGTTTGTTATGAGTGATCCCATTAAGCACGAATGCGGAATATCGTTGATCCGTTTGCTTAAACCTCTGGAGTACTACAAAGAAAAGTACGGCACCGCTTTTTACGGTGTGAACAAAATGTACCTGATGATGGAGAAACAGCACAACCGTGGACAGGATGGTGCCGGTTTTGCCAGCATTAAAATGGACATGGAGCCCGGGGAAAGGTACATGAGCCGCGTACGATCGGCCCAACAGCAGCCCATTCAGGATATTTTTGCCCAAATCAACAGCCGTATCAATACCGCGTTGACCGAGCATCCTGATCGTGAAGACGATGTGGCCTGGCAAAAAAAGAACATTCCCTACATTGGTGAACTTTTGATGGGGCACGTTCGCTACGGCACCTTCGGAAAAAACAGTATTGAGAGCGTACACCCATTTTTAAGGCAGAACAACTGGATGCACCGCAACCTTATTGTTGCCGGAAACTTTAACATGACGAATGTTGATGAACTCTTCCAAAACTTGGTGGAGCTGGGGCAGCACCCCAAGGAAAAAGCCGATACCGTTACGGTAATGGAAAAAATCGGTCACTTTTTGGATGATGCCGTGGCCAAGCTCTACAAACAGATCAAGAAAGAAGGATATACCAAGAGAGAAGCATCTGCATTGATTGCAGAACGTTTGAACGTAGGCAAGATATTGAGGAAAGCCTCAAAAAATTGGGATGGCGGGTATGCCATGAGCGGACTTATTGGCCATGGTGATGCCTTTGTAATGAGAGACCCTGCGGGAATACGCCCAGCTTATTACTACCAAGATGATGAAGTTGTGGTCGTGGCTTCGGAACGTCCTGTAATACAAACGGTCTTCAACATTAATTTTGATGATGTAAAAGAACTGGACCCCGGACATGCCATTATTATTAAAAAAAATGGTTCCATGGCACTCAAACAAATTTTGGAGCCTACCGAGCGTAAGGCCTGTTCTTTTGAGCGCATCTATTTCTCCCGTGGCAGCGACAAGGAAATCTATCAAGAAAGAAAAAAATTGGGGAAACTGGTATTCCCTGAAATATTGAAGTCCATAGACAACGATTTGGAGAATACGGTTTTCTCGTATATCCCAAACACAGCAGAAACGTCTTTCTTTGGAATGGTAAAAGAGGCCCAGAACTACCTCAACAAGAAAAAGGAAGAACAGATTTTGGCCTTGGGATCAAAAATGACCGGGGAAGAGCTTCATAAAATATTGAACATTAGACCACGAATAGAAAAAGTGGCCATTAAAGATGCGAAGCTCAGAACCTTTATCACCCAAGATAGCAGCAGGGATGATTTGGTGACACACGTTTACGACATTTCTTACGGTTCGGTAAAACCTACGGACAATTTGGTTATCATAGATGACAGTATTGTTCGTGGAACTACCTTAAAGCGAAGTATCCTCAAAATCTTGGATCGCTTATCCCCAAAGAAAATAGTGGTGGTGTCCTCCGCTCCGCAAATACGTTATCCGGATTGTTACGGTATTGATATGGCCCGATTGGAAGATTTTGTAGCATTTAGAGCGGCATTGGCCTTACATGAAGAGCACGGTACCACTCATAAAATAAAGGAGATTTATGAAAAATGTCTCACACAGACCAATCCCTCAAATAAAAATGCGGTAAACTATGTACAGGAGTTCTATGCCCCGTTCTCTTCCAAGCAGATTTCCAAGAAAATTGGTGAGATTTTAAGCCCCGAAGGCATCAACGCAGAAGTGGAGATCATCTATCAGACCATTGAAGGCCTGCACAGCGCTTGCCCCAAAAATCTTGGCGATTGGTATTTTACGGGCAATTATCCAACTCCCGGAGGCAACAGGGTGGTCAACAAGGCTTTTGTCAACTTTTTCGAGGGCAAGAACGAAAGGGCTTATTAAGTAATCGAGAAAAAGGCAAAAGTGCAGTTCATCGATGAAACTAGTAGAACAGCGGGTTTTTATACAATGGCAAATCTGCAATCCTACTTTAGTGCCTGCCATAGCATAAGTAGGTTAAGTTCATGGTAAGATTTGGGGCAAAAAAGGTGGAAGCTATTCCACCTTTTTTATTTTCTGTATACTCGTAAACCTTTCACCCCCCCTTAATCTTCTTGACATTTATCAATAATCAGGCCGTGTTGTACACTTCAACGCATTTAAGGGAGTTTCATCTAAAAGCTTGGGCACAAAAACATCACTTGGCTTACTTTTGAATCACCATAGCATAAGTAGGTTAAGTTCATGGTAAGATTTGGGGAAAGAAGCCGGAGCATGCTCCGGCTTCTTTATGTTTGACTGCCAAGGTTTTAACAATTTTATCGATGAACTGCACAATTTCTTTTTCTTCATAAAAACAAAATATTTTTTAAAACCCTTTGTTATTTCTCACAATACCAGTATTTTAGTCTCGCCATAGCATAAGTAGGTTAAGTTTATGGTAAGATTTGGGACGAAAAGGGTGAGGACTTCCTCACCCTTTTCTATTTTATAGAAGCAGAAACAAAAAAAGCCGTGCACCAAGTGCACGGCTTTTTTATTTAATATGAGTGACCCGTCCTGAAATAAGTTGACAACAATTCGACTTATTTATGGAATCATCAACGAACAAAACAGTTAAGCGGACC
>NZ_JAYKYV010000016.1:0-84796 GCF_035818535.1 Flagellimonas halotolerans
TGCCACTAAAACCAATATGGTTCAGTGGCATTTAGTTTAATGTTCATGAAAAAGCAGGCTTACTCCTGAATGTCCCTAAAAATCAACTATAAATATTTCTTATAGCAGCTTTTTTAGGTAAAAAACGCTATTTTTCTTCCACTCGGTTATCATCAAAAGCAGAGGGAAGCAACTTCGGAATCAATTTAATAAAAATAGGCAGAAGAATCGCTCCGCCGGGCAACATAAAAATAGCCAAAGAGGGAATACTCTTAAAAATATCGAGCAATTGATTTTGTACTTTTTTCTTCTCTTCGGCATTTAAATCCTTGACCGTGGACTTGGATAAAAGCGCGACCAACTCCCTGCTTTGGGTGAGCTCCTTTTTTAATCTTTTGCTATTTCTAAGAATAAGTTTGCTCACATTTTTGGACATACCATCGTAAAACTGAACGGCCAAATTTTTGCTGTTCAGATAGGCAATTTTGTCCTTGTTTTTTTCAAAGAAATCCGCAACAAATCCCAATTCAAATTCCACCTCTTTTTTAGACCTTCCAAGGTCCTTTCCCAAACCAAAAATATAGTCCGTTTCGGTGTAGTCCAAAGCCTTGTCTTCCCAGATGGTCAAGCAGGCCATATCCAAAAAATAATCCTTTTCATTTTCGGTAAAATTTTGGGTCAATAAATCGGAAAAATTTCCAATAAATTTTGTTTTGTCGAGGTCGACATAGGTTAGGGATGAACCCAATAATTGAATTAATTTCTCATCAGATTCGTGGGTCTCTTTGGAGTTGAGCGCATGGTAAACAATGTTGATGGTCACGTACTCCAAAAGTTGGGCATGTTCCATCATGTCCCTATTGCCTCGGAGATAAACCATAAATATGAGGATGTCAACATACAGCAAGGAATTGGTCAGGCTATTTCCCAATGCCCTGCTAAAAGTATTGTCACTTAAATAGATTCTGGAATCAATCAATTTTTCAAGTTGGGACTCCGTTTTGGAACCGCTCAATATTCTATTAAGGAAAGAAACCTTACTAACATTCAAAGACTGATAGTACTCGAACACTTTGTTCACAAATGCTTCGAAATCCGTTTTCCCCACTTCAAAAGTATAGGTAAAATATAAAGCCGTGAGCAAGTTGATCTTGGCAATTTCATCTTCGCTCAAGGTGTGTTCCACCTCAATAAAGGAAGATATATCTAAATGCACGCCGTAAATAAAGCCATTTGTTTTGAGTTCCCTGTACAGGCTGTTAAAGTCTTTAAATTTAGAAGACTCTTGGTCTACAAGGTGACCAAACTTATTGATCCATCCAGAGGCAGAAGGGTTCATTTTAATGAATTGACTAGCCAAAGTAAAACAAATTATCCGACTTTTTTTGATCTAGGGGCGAGTACTTCATTAAAATTACATTAAGATAATTTTAACATTTAAAAACCAAACCACCCCCTAAAAGGTTCCGTAGGTAGGGGTGAACGAAACTTTAAAAACAAGTAACATGAAAAAAACAACGAAATACCTATTAGGCTTAGGCGCCTTGGTAATTGCATCCACAGTATTGGTTGCTGCAGACCATATAGATGCGCCCTCTTCGGCTGGAACCACTGCGGACATTGCCGATTTTTATGCTTTTGAACCCAGCGAGGGGTCGGACAATACCGTATTTGTAGTGGACCTGCAATCCAATGTATTGCCCGAGTTGGCTTACGGAACTTTTGACGAGGATGTACTTACCGAAATCAATATTGATTTGGATGGTGATTTGGTAGAGGACCAAGTGATCCAAGCCATCGCAAGAGACGGTAGAATGTACTTTTTTGGTCCAACGGCTCCTTCTCAAACAGGCTTGAGCAGCGAAGTGTATACCGATGCTGCTTTGGGCGATGTGGAGATTTCTGGTGCTACCTCCATTGTAGAAACAACCTCTGATGGAGTATCACTTTTTGCTGGGCCCAGACAAGACCCATTCTTTTTTGACTTTTTCCAGTTCAATGCAGTGATATCTCCTGAGACGGATTCCGCTCCGGGAGGGTTTTTGCCCCCAGAAGAAGCTGCAGACACTTTTGATGGCGCCAATACACTTTCCATTATAGTGGAAATTCCAAACAGCATGTTGGGAGTACCAACAGCTACGAACGCCCTTGGACTTTCAGTATATAAAACTTGGGTGACTACAAACAGAAAACAATAAGAAACTTTAAACAGATATTATGAAACTAAGACAATCAATTTACATAACAGCCCTTGTGCTTAGCTTAGGCCTAGTGGTTGGCTGCAGCAATGATGACAACGGAGCCGACATGATGATGGACGATGATATGATGATGGATGATGATATGATGGACGACGACGATATGATGGGAGCCGATTTTACAGGAACATTTGCACAGGTAGACCACCTTGGTCGCCCAGGAATAAATACCACATTGAGTTTTGATATGGAAGGTGAGGCAAGCGTTAAAGATGCCCACAACACCACAATTCCTTCGGAAATGGCAGCCACCTTCCAAGCAGGTTTTCAAGCCAGATTGGAGCAATACCACGATGTGTACGCCCTTAAACTGGGATTGGACCCTGCCGATGTGAATTATGAGAACAATATTCTAGGATTGGATGCCGCGACCTTGACCACGGTCTTAGCGGCTGATGTGCTAGAAGTAGCCCCTGATCTTCCTACAACATATTTTAATCCAGGCACCGACCTTGATGGCGATGGCAACGTGTTGGTGCCCGACGGGGATGAGGTGGCTCTAACAGGAAGACACCCAAACGATGACATTATTGATGTATCGCTGATTTTGTTCTTCGGAGGTATGGAAGGTGACCGGTTTAGTGGTCAAGATCTTGATGACGATGGTATGGCCGATTTGCCAAGGCTAACATCTGATGGTGTTGGGCTTACGGCCAATATTTCAACTACATTTCCCTATTTGGGAGCACCCGAGTAATTGCTACGAAAGGGATGGGGGAAGGAAACTTTCCTTCCCCTTTTTTAATTAAAAACAACAACAAAATGAAAACTACAATACAATATATCTTTTTGCCGCTGGCCCTGTTGTTTTTGGTGTCGTGTCAGCAGGAAGAAACTGAATTCAAAACAAACAGACAGGATTACGATCACTTTTTGGCATCAGAACCTGTAAGGACCACATCCAAATACTTTAAACTTTGGGATAACAAAATCAAATCCGATAGTATACAATTGCTCAGTTTGGGCAATGTAGCTGGAGAATACAGCCGTTTTTTTGAAGGAACGGGTGACATCAAATATTTAAAAGATGCCGAGCAATCCCTTAAAAAAGCCGTGGAAATCGCTGCCGTGGGCAAATCGGGATATTTGCGGGCTCTTGCCAGGAATTATATCTCCCAACACCGTTTTAAAGAAGCACTGCAATTAGCCAAGGAAGCCAGGGTTTTGGGAAGTGGCGTAAACGAAACGCAGAGTTTGTTGTTTGACCTGCACATGGAATTGGGCAATTATGATTTGGCCAACCAATATTTGGATAGTATCCAAAATATGTCCGACTTTGGCTATTTGATCCGTGTTGCAAAATGGAACGATCACAAAGGGGATTTGGATACGGCCATTCAATTTATGGAAAAGGCCACAGCTAAGGCCGAATCATCAAAAAACAAAGATTTGCTATTGTGGTCCTATACCAATCTTGCCGATTTTTACGGACATGCTGGGCGAATTGAAGATTCTTATAAGCTGTACCTAAGAGCGCTCCGGATAGATCCTCAAAATGCATACGCCAAAAAAGGTATAGCTTGGATAGTATACTCACACGAAAGAAATGGCACCGAGGCCCTCCGGATATTGGACTCCATCATGAAAAAGAACAAATCTCCCGAATATTACCTGTTGAAAGCCGAAGTGGCCTCCTTTTTAAATGATGATATGCTCAAAGTCCAAGCATTGGACAGCTATTATAGGATTGTGGGCAACAACAAAGATTATGGCGATATGTACAATGCCCATAATGTAGATTTTTTATTGAGCATGGATGTGGAACAGAGTGCATTTAAACTGGCACAGAAAGAAGTGAACAACAGACCTACGCCAGAGTCTTATGGATGGTTGGCATATAGCTTACTTTATTTGGGAGAGGAACAAAAAGCCATGGAGGTTATAGAAAAGCACGTAATCGGTGCTACGTATGAGCCGGCCATTCTTCACCAAGCGGCAGAAATCTATAAGGCCAATGGCAAAAAAGAAAAAGTAAGCGAATTAAAACAAGAGCTAATGGGGGCAGTATACGAACTTGGGCCTGTTAAAGAGGTTCAAATAGCTAGTCTTTAACTATCTCTTATAAGAACCTAGGTTGGAGATCGCCATGGTCTCGGCTTGGTTGTTGTTTTTAGGTGCGCCATGGTTGTAAAGCCATGGCGTTTTATTTATCGGCACTTAAGTCGGGTTCCGTTTTTTCCTCTTTTAATATTTCTATTCCTTTTTGAATCACCAAGTTGGTAGGTATTGTTATTTGTTTGCCATCATCAGTGCGCATAAAAAGGTAAAAACCGCTAATATCCTCTACTTTGCCCGTCCAATCAAAATCTTTGTCCATTACGCGGATCCTGTCGCCCAAACGCAATGGATGATTAAAAAACAGTATAACACTGGCCGTTAAGTTGGACAAAATGGACCATTGGGCTACAAACCCAACTCCCAGAATGGCCAGGATGGACGATATAAACACAGAAAAATCTTCCCAGTTTACACCCCAGATCAACGAAATTCCAATGAACGCTACTAGATAATACAGCAAGTTGCTCAAGTAAAAAATAATTTTCCTGCTGTTCATATCAATGGAACTGATTTTGCCAAAACGCCTAATGGCCCTTTTGCTCAACGAATTGAGGGCTATGATGATGGCCAGAAGAACAATAGTGAATAAAATCTCGGATTTAAAGGACATGGGGTCAATCATAATGGTTCTTAGTAAATTTGGATTAACTTATAGTCCTAAACTACGAATAAACCCTTTCACTTTTTAAGCCATGATAACAGAATTTGAAGAAAATTCATGGGTAATAAATTACTCGCCGGATAATTACTACAACCGTAAATTCTCTTTACAGGAAGATATGCAACTTTCCAAAGGAGATAAATCCATTACCTGGGTAAACACTTATGGGTTGGAGTATATGGAGGAGTTTAGACAAATGGTTGGTGGCAATGGCCTGGATGATTTTTTATTACGATTGTTGTTGAACCCAAAAATGGGCAATAAGGTCATAGTATTGGAAGACCAATTGTTTATTGCTGCCCAAATCCTAAAAACCGAAGGGCATGGTATGGAATCCGAACAAATGTATTTTGTGGTGTCCAAGGATTTTAATTGGTGCATACAAGAAAAACGGGGCGACCATTTTGATTGGATTCGCCAACGCATATTCGAAAACAAGGGAATCATCAGAAAAAAACGGGCGGATTACCTCCTTTTCTTTATTCTGGAAACCTTGATAAACAACTATAAGGATAAATATGAGGAAAGTGTGATAATGGAAAACGCATTGGATGCCATTGTAAAACGTGAGCCTACACCGGAATTTATGTTCGAAGTGGAACAAAAAAAGGCTGTCATTCAAGATTTTAAAAAGGCGTCACATGGGCTTAGGGATATTATAGTTAAACTAGAAAGGGTGGAGGTAAAAGGATTTCAGACTAAGTATTTTAGTGAACTCAGGGAGCAGATCAATGGATTGATCACCGATATAGATTCCGATATTATGGAATTGGAAAGCCAAATCAACCTTTTTTTCAGTGTGCAAGGACACCGATTGAACGAGGTTATAAAGACCTTGACCATTTTTTCGGTAGTGTTTATCCCACTTACATTTTTGGCCGGTATTTATGGTATGAACTTCGAAAATATGCCCGAGTTAAAATGGCCCTACGGTTATTTTATATTGTTGGGTGTGATGCTTGTTGTTACTATAACCTCCATTATCATTTTTAAACGAAAAAAATGGTTTTAGGAACCAACTGCACCCAAGGTATACAATTGTTCCAGCGTTGGCGTTTCACTACCGCCTTCAGGTTCCAAAGTAATACCAAATGCTTCTGAATCGTTGGCGTTTTCCAAGGTAAAGAGTTTGGTGTCCTGTGATGCAAAATCATCCAGCAACCCAATACTTGTAGGGGTGAGCGGGTCTAATTTCAAGGACCAAACCTGATAGGTGAACCCATCTGGCGGCTCAGGCAGACCTTGCCCATCAATAATCACCTTGTTTTCTTCTTTGTTCCAGTAGGCTTTTGCGTAAGATGATGGGGATACCGTTTGTCCGCCAAGGGCGATCACCGTCACGTTTTTGTCCCTAAGCTGTTGCAATAGGTTTTCCTTAAGGGTTATTTCTTCTTGGGTGTTGGACAGAACGTCCTCCAAGCTTTGTTTTTCCTGATTGGTAAGCTCTATCTCGGATTTGAGTTTGGAATTTTCCGTATACATCCAGAACAAACCAATGGCCAATAGTACCGATGCTGCCCATCCTAAATAACTTCGCCACGGAGTTGCCTTGCTTGAAGTGGTTTGGGGAGTAAATGGAATAACATCGTTTATTTCAGCCTTTACCTTTGCAAACCCATCCTGTGGCATTTTTGGCGAAGCGGCTTCGGTAAGTTCAAGGATAGCTCTTTCAATTGCTTCAATTTCTTTTCTGATCTCAGGGTACTGAATGGCATAATGCTGCACCTCCAAATTTTCTTCGGGGGGCAGTGCTCCAGCAACGTAGAGTTCCAATATTCCAGACGCTATGTATTCTTCTACATCCATGCTTATGCCATATTTTTTCTAATGTTAGAAATACAGCTTCTTATCCTTGTTTTTATGGTACCAATTGGCGTGTTGAGCTCTTTGGCCGCTTCTTTCTGGGTATACCCCTTAAAATAAAGCATATCTATCAATAAAATGCACTTTTCTTTCAACCCTTTTAATAAAGATTGAAGACCGATGGTGTCCATTTTACTGTTTAAATCTTCGCCGTTTTCATAAATACCTACGAGAGAATCAACGGGAAGGTTCTTTTTTTTGTTCTTATGGGCTTTTGAGCGCACTTCATCGATAGCGGCATTCCGTGCAATGTTTAATAACCATGTAAAAAAACGTCCCTTGGAAGCATCGTACTGGTTCGATTTCTCCCAAATCTTCACAAATACATCTTGACAAATTTCTTGGGACCGCTCGGAATCTTTGACAATTACATTGATTGCCCCACATATATTTTCAGCATACATATTGTACAAGGTCTCAAAAGCGACCGTGTCTTTTTGTTGAAATTGCTGTATGAGGTTGTCCAGATTCATCGAAGTTGGTTAAATATATAAAAAAAGAGCTGCTCTTAACAGCCCTCTTCATAAATCTTTGTTGAAAAGCTATTGCTTATTTCTGCTCCAATAAAACAGAACCTTCGATAGCAACATCCTCCCAAGTTTTGCTGACACCATCGGAACCAGTGTGTAATATCTTGCAAGCTTCGTTCAAAGAAGCCAAGGCATCCAAAGCATTCCATTTCTTCAAGTCCACAATCCCCGAGAAATTTACATGGTTGTCATCGGTGATTTCATATTCCACGGGAAGTTCTGCAGATACACCGTTCATCCTCAGGTTCACGGAACACTTGTTGCTTTCATCAAAAGAGAAGGTTCCGTTTATGGATTGTGTTTCTATCATTTTATCAAAAAAGAACTCGATAATTTTGGGATCCCTAACATTGGTGGGGTCATTGGTGAAAAGGCTGCTTACAGGAATTGTAAATTCAAGCCCGTTCAATGTTTCTTCGGGTGTTTCGCCAGAGGTGTAAGTCAATTCAACTTCTTGAAAAGTTCCGCCAACGGGAACTTTATCTGTAGTTTTATAGGCAGTAAACCTAACAGTGGTGGAATCTTCTACAATACTATAGGCCTTGGCAACCGTTTCTTCTGTTTTTTCTTCTTCTTTTTTTGTTTGCTTGCAGCTAAAAACGGCTACCAGTAACAGGCTTAATGCGGCAATTTGAAATTTTTTCATCCCGGTTATTTTAAATTCAGGTCCAAGTTAGACAATATTTAAAGGGCGGTCAACAAAAAAAGCTGCCCGGTTGGACAGCTTTTTGCATTGTTGTTATTTCAATATTATTGAATGATGCCGGTACAGGCAATTCTTGCTCCTGCGGCACCTGAAGGTTGCGATGTGTAATCATCAACACCTTGGTGAACGATTACCGCTTTTCCCAAAATATCTTTTTTCTCATCGCCGCAACCAATGCACCATTCGTCCGTAGAAAATTCTACGGTGGCGTTCCCATCGACATCAGCGGTAAAATTACCAATATCGCCTTTGTGGTAACCATCTTTCGAACCCCATTTTCCGTGTTCTTCAAAAGTTGGGTTCCAGTGTCCTCCGGTTGATTTTCCATCGGCAGACGAACAATCGGCCTTTTCGTGCAGGTGAATGGCATGCTCACCTTCGTCAAGTCCTAAAAAGGTAGCTCTCATGATCACTTCGCCTTGATCTTGGGTAAAAACGACTTCACCACTTACATTGCTATCGCTTTTTGGTTCCATTTCAAAAGTAATGACCTGTGGGTCGATTTTTTCTGCCACTTGTTCAACGGTTTCCTCAACTTCCTCCGTTGTTTCTTGGGCTTCTTTTTTTGCTTGCTTACAGCTAAAGGCCGTTATAAATAGTAGCGCTAGGACTGTTATTTGTACTTTTTTCATTAAAATTATTGTTTTAAAGATTAGCCTATAAGTTAGGGATAATATGTACTGCTGTCAAACATTTTTAAGGTTTCTTCTTTTTGAAGAGTCCCCTCAAATCTGGATTGTAGAAAACTCCCAACTGTAATCGGTTATAAACGGCATTTGCAAACTGGTTTCTCAGGTACCCCAGCTGCACACTACTGTTCTCCGTAATGTGTATGCCAACAGCTCCGTATAGTCGGTTTTGACCGAATAAATCATCTTGGAGGTTAATAAAAAGCTCATCATAGAAATTCAAGAAAAAAGTATTTGTAAGGGGCAAGGTCATCTGAATACGGTAGCGTGCCCGATGCTGGGTTTCTGTAGTCTCGCCAGAATCCAAGAAACGTTGTTCTAACCTGTAACGGTGCTCAAATAGAAATTCCCAAACTTTATTCTTTAGAATAAACTGCTCAAAAATTCGATGTTCTTTGGAATTGACCTCGCCTTCGAGTTCAAAGAAGGTATTGTCCGTGCCAATATAACCATAACCGGCCGTAGCTATGGCATTTGGATTTATATGATAATTGAGCCCGGTTCGCAGAAGCATTTGGTTAAAGTTGCTGGTGGTTTCGTAAAATCGGAACTGGGCCTCGGTGTGAATACTGAAGCGTTCCGAAACTTTGTTGGTGCCAAAATACATGTACCAGGCACCCATTTCATCCTCCCCGGGTTGTTGGGCATTTACGGTTAATAATCCAAATAAGATAAATAGGGTTGCTAATTTTTTGATCATATAATAGGTTTAAAAAAAATGAAATGCTAAAGATACCAAAATATGAAACGTTGATCTTTAAATAGTGTAAAGGAATTGCGTTAGTTTAAAACGATATTATTCAATTGCAGCACTGTTCAATAATTCTTGTAACTCAATTTTGGAAAATACTTGGGTTCCTTTGATTACTGTAAAAATCTTTTGACTATTTTCAATATCATCCAACGGATTGGCTTCCAAAATAACCAAGTCTGACACTTTTCCTTTGGAAACAGCTCCATAGTCATCGGTTTTATTTAAAAACTTAGCACCGTTCAAGGTTGAGGTGCGAAGTGCGTTCAATGGCGATACTCCGTTTTCCACCATTACCTGTAATTCTTTGTGCAAAGATATGCCGGGGTATGTGTAGGAGTTAAAAGCACCACTATCCGACCCGGCCAATAGCAGAACCCCAGCATCGTTAAGTGATTTAGCCAATTTACCAAAGAAAGTATCAAGTTTTTTGCGATTTTCCCTAGCTTCTTCAGATGAATTTAATGCTGATCGGATTCTACCTTGATAGGTCTTAATTATTCCCTTGCCCATGTATTTAAGGTATTTGTCCTTGGTATGGTCAACCTCATCCAAATAACTTAATGTTTTTCCAATATGAAGCGTTGGCACCACAAAGACATCGTTTTCTTTTAATTTATTAAAAGTCGCCTGCGCGGTACTATCCGAATAAGCGTCCAAAAGAGCGGGCATGGCGTTCCAAAAGCCCATTTCGCCATTGTTCATTTTTTTGGTAACCTCAAGTTCATTGCCGGCACTCCCCTTCATTATGTAGTAGAGGTGTTCAATGCCATCCATCCCAGCATTAATGGTTTCATCCAAAGTAACAGTAAACGGCATGTGGCCCGATACAGTGAATCCCCTTTTTTTGGCTTCTTCGATAGCTTTTAGGTAGTTTTTAGGAGAAATTCTGCTATCATAAATTTTTACAAAGTCTACGTTCAAGGCTTCAAGGGAATCCAAAGCCTGTACAACAGCTTCTTCCGTTTCAACTTCCAAAGAGCCCGCCCAAGTGGCTTTTGGGCCATCAATTTTAGGTCCTGCAGTAAAAATCGTGGGGCCGGTCAATTCTTCCGAAGCGATTTTGTTTTTCCATTCCATAACAGAATGGGTAAGGTCACCACCTGCATCACGGACCGTGGTAATGCCGTTGGCAATAAATAATTTTAAAAAATTCTTGTTGTTTGCAATCAAAGAGTCCCCGCCACGTAAATGGATATGGTTGTCCCAAAACCCGGGCAGTAGATATTTTCCAGAGGCGTCGATGGTGGAATCAGCTTTAAAATTAATTGAGCCAACTGCTTCGACCGCTTCAATTATACCGTTGGAAATAAAAATGTTCTGGTGTTCAACTTTTCCAGTTTCCAGATGGATGACCTGGGCATTGGTGATTGCCAAATCGAAATGGTTGGTGGTCTCCTTTTTACAGCTTATTATAATAGGTATAAGAGATAAAAAAAGTAGTCGGATCATTTAGGGTCGATTTTAGAAACCTTAAAGATACCCGATTTTTTATTCTTCATGCTTTTGGGTTTTTCCGGTTTTTTTAGTGACTTTTATCCAAATCCTAGTTTTGAACGAAACAAAACCGAGTTGGTTCTATTTATTATTGTTGATTCTTTCGGGAGAGGCCATCTTTATCCTTCCTTTTGTATTGCCGCGCGTTTTTAGACCCACTGTGTTGGATGTTTTGGAGTTGGACAATGTTCAGTTGGGGCTTTGCTTTTCGGTGTACGGTTTGGTGGCGATGGTTTCTTATGTGCTGGGCGGACATTTGGCAGATAAATATCAAGCCCGAAAATTGATAGCCATTGCCTTATGGATGACTGCTTTGGGTGGCTTTGTGTTTGCTCACTATCCAGCATTTTGGGTACTCCAAATATTATACGGTTGGTGGGGTTTTACCACTATTTTTCTTTTTTGGGCACCCATGATCAAGGCCACAAGAATTTGGGGAGGAACTGATTCCCAAGGAAAAGCCTTTGGCTTTCTCGATGGTGGTCGAGGACTAACAGGCGCCTTGTTCAGTTTGATGGGCGTAGTGGTCTTTTCGTTTTTTTTATCGGATTCTCCCGATCTTGATGACCGCAAAAAAGCGTTCACTTATGTTCTATATACAGCCTCCATCATTATTATTTTGGTAGGGGTATTAGTGTGGTTTTTCATGAAAACCACAGAAAGTGATCAGAAAATCATTCTCGAACGCATTTCTTGGAAAGATATTAAACAAGTGCTTAAATTACCTTCGGTTTGGTTGCTCATGGTAATTATACTGTGTGGTTATGTAGGTTACAAGATTACGGATATCATCTCGCAATATACCGAAGAAGTCATGTTGTACAATCAAGTGGATTCCGCCAAAGTGGGAACCCTGCTACAATTTCTACGTCCTACCACAGGCATTCTTTTTGGTTTGATCGCTGATAGATTGAAAATTACATGGCTGTTAGTGGTAAGCTTTGTTTTGGCATTGATTGGAGGATTGCTCTTTGCCAGTGGCGTGATAGCCCCAACAACCACACTCTTGTTTTTTATATCGGTAGTTGTTATTGCGGCAGGGGTTTATGGCATACGGGCCCTGTATTTTGGAGTAATGCACGTTGGTAAAATACCAATGGCATTAACGGGAACCGCTGTCGGACTCATCTCTTTGATCGGCTATACCCCCGATGTCTTTGCGGGTCCGGCCTACGGTATGCTGCTGGATGCACACCCCGGAGAGGAATTGGGACACCAAAATGTATTCTTGATGTTGAGCGTTTTTGCATTTGTTGGGGGAGTAGCAGCATGGATTTATCACAAAAAGTACGGTAGGGACAAATAATTATGACCATTTATGGAAGTGGTGCCTCAATTTGTAAAAAAGCATGATAGACCGTTTTAAAACAGAGTTATAATATCGTTGAATTACAACGAATCCGTTTATTTTTACAATTTGAGACAATAGAGGCCGGTTTTCAGCAAAATAGTAATTATATTGCCACATAGTTAGCTATTAGCTAATTGCCAAAACTAAACTTTAAGATTTTACAACAATTATTAATGCACATGAAGAATTACATTTTAGGGGCGTTATGCCTACTTTTTGTTCTTGTTGGGTGTGAGAAAAAACGCCAAGGGCCGCCCAAGCTTTTGGTTTTTTCAAAAACAATGGCATTTAAACATGCTTCTATCCCATCAGGAATCGCGGCTCTTGAAAAACTGGGCCAAGAGAACAATTTTGTTGTTGACACTACAACAAACGGCCAATTATTTACCGACGAAAATTTGGCTCAGTATTCCGCAATCGTGTTTTTAAGTACCACAGGAAATGTACTCAATGCACGTGAAGAAGCAGCTTTTGAGCGATACATTCAAGCAGGAGGAGGTTATGTGGGTATTCACGCAGCGGCCGATACCGAGTACGATTGGGGCTGGTACAACAAATTGGTCGGCGCTCAATTCTTGAGCCATCCAGCAGGAACACCGGAGGCGGATTTTATCATAAAAGATAAAAACCATCAATCTACAGAATTTTTTACAGATTCCGTATGGCACCGTAGCGATGAATTGTACAACTACAAAAATATTTACGATGGCATCAATGTTTTGATGACCGTGGACGAGTCCACCTACGAAGGTGGCGAAAACGGGGAGTACCATCCAATGGCCTGGTACCACGAATTTGATGGTGGCCGTGCGTTTTACACTGCAGCAGGACATACGGACGAAAGTTATTCCGAGGAACTCTTTCTAAAACATGTTCTTGGCGGTATTAACTATGCCATCGGTAAAAACCTTGAATTGGATTATGCCAAGGCAACATCCCAAATACCACCCGAGACCGATCGCTTCAGTAAAGTAACATTGTCTACGGGACAATTTTTTGAGCCTACGGAAATGACCGTGCTACCAAACAATGATGTGTTGATTGCACAGCGTAGGGGAGAAGTAATGTTGTATTCCGATGAGACTAAGGAAATTAGCCAAGTTGCCTTTTTGGATGTATACCATAAAACACTGGAAACACCAGGGGTAAATGCTGAACAAGGACTTATGGGACTTCAAAAAGACCCAAATTTTTCGGAAAATAATTGGATTTACCTGTATTATGCCCCATCAGGCGACAATTGGAAAAATCGACTTTCGCGTTTTAAGTTTAAGGATGGGAATTTTGATATGGATTCCGAGCAAGTAATTCTTGAGTTGGACAGCCAACGTGAAATATGCTGCCATACAGGAGGATCTATTGCCTTTGGCCCCAATGGACTTCTTTATTTATCTACAGGAGATAACTCTACACCTTTTGATGACAAAGAGGCCAAATATGTAAATAGTGGATATGCACCCTTGAACGATATACCGGGCAAGGAACAATTTGATGCTAGACGTACATCTGCAAACACCAACGATCTTCGTGGTAAAATACTTAGAATTAAAGTCAACGAAGATGGAAGTTATGATATACCCGAGGGTAACCTTTTCCCTGAAGGTACAGAAAAAACACGACCAGAGATTTATACCATGGGACATCGTAACCCATACAGGATTTCTGTTGATTTAAAACGTGGATACTTGTATTGGGGTGATGTGGGACCTGATGCACGAGTTGACAGTCTCGAAACCCGTGGCCCAAGAGGATATGATGAAATGAACCAGGCCCGTGAGCCTGGGAATTACGGTTGGCCCATGTTTATCGGAGATAATTTTGCCTATAGCAAGTATAATTATGAAACTGGGGAATCCGGAAGGTTTTTCGACCCAGAGAAACCAATCAACGATTCCAAGAACAATACAGGTTTGAGAGAGTTGCCTCCTGCCCAACCAGCATATGCATATTATCATTATGGAGAAAGCCAGGATTTCCCCCAAACAGGTTCGGGAGGAAGAAACGCTATGGCAGGACCTACGTATTGGTCAGATTTATACCCTAATGGCGGAGGTTTACCGTCTTATTACGATGGAAAAGTAATCATTTATGATTGGATGAGAGGTTGGATGATGGCCGTTCATCTTTTTGAAGATGGTTCTGTAAACAAAATGGAGCCTTTTGCACCAGACATCGAATTAAGCAATTTGATCGATATGGAAATGAGTCCCGATGGACGCGTTTACCTATTGGAATACGGAAGTGGTTGGTTCTCTGCAAACCCGGACAGTGGTTTGAGCTATATTGAATATAATGGAGGCAACCGAGCCCCTGTAATAGACAATTTTATAGTGGATACCGATTCCGGTTCACTGCCACTTACTGTTACAGCCACTGTTGAAGCCCATGATCGGGAAGGTGATAACATGAGCTATGTTTGGGATTTGGGAGATGGAACTACCCAGGAGACTACAGAACCCACTTTAACGTATACGTACAAAGATGCAGGCTCCTATAAACTTAATGTAACAGCCAAAGATACAGCAGGCGAGGAAGTTTCGAGCCTTGATCAAACTATAGTTGCGGGCAATGAGCGACCTGTAGTTGATATTGAATTGGACCAAGCGAATTCATCATTTTATATACCAGGACAACCAATCGGCTACAAGGTTTCCGTTTCGGATGCGGATAGCGAAGTCGATGAGGATAATGTTTATGTTTCGGTAGAATATCGTTCAGGTATGGATGAGGTCAACATGAATTTGGGCCACCAGCAAGTATCCGGTGCTGTAATGGGCAAAGCGTTAACCCAGAGTTTGGACTGCAAATCATGCCACAAGGAAAAAGAGGCGTCGATTGGACCAAATTATCTTGAAGTTTCGGAGAAGTACAAGGGCGACCGAGGTGCTACCAACTATTTGATGGCTAAAATTATTGGAGGCGGTTCCGGTGTCTGGGGTGAAGTGGTAATGCCTGCCCACCCAAATGTCACTCAAATGGAGGCTAGACAAATTACCCAGTACATTCAGTCCTTGACAGGTGGCGGCAATAAGCAACCATCACTCCCTTTAACTGGTACAGTAACGCCAGAGGCAAAGGAGAAGGGAGAAGTATTTTTACTGACAGCTAGTTACACCGATCAAGGAACAGCGGAAGCGTTGCCATTAACAGGCTCAAAAACGGTTGTTTTGGCCAGTAATACCATGACTTTTCCAGAGGGTACGCCTACGGAGGGTATGCAGGCCATGGCCTTTGGTGGAATGCAGTTGCAACTTTTGAACGCTGCCGAAGGATGGTTGAAAATAGAAAACACAGATTTGACAGGTGTAAGTAGATTGATGGCCATTGTTGGATGGCAAGAACCTCCAAGTATAGGCTACACCATGGAGTTAAGGGCTGGAGCACCTGATGGCGAAGTCCTCGGAACAGGACAACTTAATCCTGATGGTCTCAGTGGCCAAGGAGGAGCTATTGTAATACCCATTGAAAAAACCGATGGAGTACAACCTGAGCTATACCTTACCTACAAAGCTGAAGGTGAGGGGGGAAGCCCTTTTGCACTGACACAGGTACAGTTTAATTAAACAACTGATAAATCAAATAAAAAAGGCTCCGTAATATGCGGAGCCTTTTTGTTTTCAAATGTTTTTCGGACTACATCTTTTTGGTCTCTATATAGAAGTTCTCATCAAAAACTACCTTGCTGCTTCCTTCCAGTTCTTCCATTTTCCGCTCGGCTGTGGGAAACAGCCATTTTTCTTCATCTCCCACGGATATTTTGATGGGCATATCAAAACCTTCTACCACATCAACATAGCGATAGGCAATGGAGCCATCTTCAATTTTATATTCCAAGATAGGAATCATCGTGGTACGTAAATATTGATTGAAGAAAGCGGATAGATCCTTATCCGATTTTTCACTTAAATAATCTTCGATTTGATTGGTGGTTACCGTTTGATGGTAAAAATCTTTATTGAGTCCTCGCAATATTTGACGCCATTTTTCATCATCATCCACCAATTGGCGCAGGGTATGCAATATGTTGGCACCCTTGTAATACATATCCCCCGAACCTTTTTGATTTACTCCGTAGGGGCCAATAATGGGTATGTCGTTTTGGATATTGGTACGAGTTCCGATCACATACTCGGCAGATGCTTTTTTGCCAAAATGATAATCGAGGTACAGATTTTCAGAGTAGGCCGTAAAACCTTCGTGTACCCACATGTCGGCAATATCTTTGTAGGTGATGTTGTTGGCGAACCATTCGTGCCCAGCCTCATGTATAATGATGAAATCGAATTGTAGACCCCAACCGGTGCCCGACAAATCCCGACCCAAATAACCATTTTCATATTTATTGCCATAGGTAACAGAACTTTGGTGTTCCATGCCCAAATAAGGCACTTCAACCAATTTAAAGCCATCTTCGTAAAAAGGGTAGGGGCCAAACCAATGTTCAAAAGCTTGCAACATCATTGGAGTTTGAGCAAATTGTTTTTTGGCTTTTTCCAAGTTTTCGGGCAACACGTAGTAATCCAGTTGCAAAGGATCGTTTTCACCTTCATATTTTTCGCTAAAGTGTGTGTAATTTCCAATGTTAACATTAACACCATAGTTGTTTATGGGGTTTTTTACCACCCAGTTATAGGTTTTAAAATCGCCTTTGTTGGTAACGCTTTCCAATTGTCCGTTGGATACATTCATAAGATGTTTGGGAACGGTGACACTAATGCGCATACTGTCCACTTCGTCGTACATGTGGTCCTTATTGGGCCACCAAACACTGGCGCCCAAACCTTGGCACGATGTCGCAACAAAAGGGTTGCCATTAGCATCTTTTTTCCATGAAAAACCACCGTCCCAAGGAGCTCTTACCGCTTCTCTAGGATGCCCAGAGTATGCTATTTTTAGTTCGTTGAATTCACCGGGAACCTGTTTTTTCTTCAGTTTGATGAAATGAGCGTTTCCTACAGAAGTGTATTTTAATTTTTTACCGTCTTGTGTGATGGACTCAATTTTCATGGGCTCTTGTAGGTCAATTTGAAGTATTTTGGCATCTTCCAAAACCTTGTACCGAACAACGTTGTGCCCCGAAATAAACTTATCGGAGGGTTCCACCTTCACGTTGAGGTGATAATAGTTCAAATCCCACCATTCCCTTTCTGGAGTTATACTGCCCCTTAAAGTGTCTTGTTTAGTAAAATTTTGCGCAGATGCAATACTCAACCCAAAAACAAAAGCAACAAATAAAGTCTGCTTCATAATTAATACTTGGTAAGTAGTTTAAAATCAGTTAAAAAAATTGTGTTGTGTCTAGGTAACAACCTGTCATTCCGCACCTGGTGCAGAATCCAATCTTATCCTATGAAATACCCTGGGTTCCTGCTTTCCCAGGAATGACATTCAAATCCTACCTAAAAACCTTGTTTGGGAAAACCACCGGGCTTTCGTGCCCATTCTCACCAACAGCGGCCACTCCAAAGAAGTAATTATCAATAACTACGCCTTCCAAAGTATGTTCGCTAACATCGCCAACATATTTATAATTGTCCCAAGTAGGCGAGGTGGTGTCCCTCCAATAGATTTTATAGCCAACGGCCCCATCCACTTTGCTCCATCTTAGTTTGGCGCTTGGTTCCACAATACCGCCAATTTCTACGGTTTCTGGAGCTGGCGGAGCCCACGCAATAGAAGCTAGGCTAATGGCATTGACAGCAGTAAGTTTTTTGGCATATTCAAAATTTACGTGCTCCAACACATCACCATAGGCGATGCCGTCTTCCACACGAATATCTTGATGTTGCTGTGTGTAATTTTCATGGGCCTCCATAATTCGAATACCCGCGTATCCCGCATCATTAAAAGGTCTGTGATGACCACCACGACCAAACCTATCCAATCGGTAAATCATCATGGGGTTCATTTCGGGCATATAGGTTTTGGTGGTTTTGTACACATATCTGGCCAATTGGCGGGAGATACCATCTACTTCGCCACCGTAAAAACGTCTTGCTCTCCGTTCTTGTTCGGTTTCGGTAGGCGGAACGGGTTCTGAGAAAATCCTGAAATCCCTATTGCTCACCACACCGTCCACTCCGGTGATGTTCCCAATCATATCATTATTGAGGATACCCACAATATCCCAGCCTTTTTCCTTGGCATAAGCAGCCAAGCCTTTTCCACCATACAGTCCTTGCTCTTCACCCGAAAGACCAACGTAAATAATGCTACTCTCGAACTTGTACTTGGATAGCACTCGCGAAGCTTCAATGGTGCCCGCCATACCGCTGGCATTATCGTTGGCTCCAGGAGAATCGGAAGTGTAATTGGTTGGATTGCTTACGCGTGAATCAATATCACCGCTCATAATAATAAAGCGGTTCGGAAACTTGGTTCCACGTTGAATCGCCACTACGTTTACAACTTCAACATCTTTGACTATTCGGGCGTTATCACCTTCTTCAATCAGGTTTTTTTGATAAAACACTTCCAAACAATCTCCACAATTAGAAGAAATTTTGTCAAACTCTGACTTGATCCACCTCCTTGCGGCACCAATTCCTCGGGTTTGTGAAACGGTATCGCTCAAAGTGTGCCTTGTGCCAAAATTAACGAGGGTGGTCACATCACTTTCAATACGATCTGCCGATACGGAATTGATGATGTCGTACATCCGGGTATCGGTTTGGGAAAAACCAATGGATGTGATGGTTAACAATAGGAGCGTAAGTACTTTTTTCATTTTTGTTAGATTTAGTTAGTTTAAAATTCTTTAAAAATTATTTGATGAACGTAACCTTGGCAATTTCGCCATTATCTACTTCATAAATGCCAATGGCATTTATGGGCATTCCATTGACGGTTACGGATTCATGGTCAATTACCTTGTTTCCGATTACGATTCTGTTTTGTATTTCACAATGCAAATCCGGGGTATCCTCAAAAAAGGAACCGTACCGTTGTGCAAGTTTGGATTTACCCTTTAGATTGAGCGATTTCGGAAAATCATATAGCTCAATCCCATTGGCATAAGTGTCGGTAAAAGCCTCAATATCCCTATTGTTGTAGGCCTCCAATTGCTCCTGTACAACACTTTCGGCATCGGTCAAGGGCCCATCGGGGAAAACAAAGGTCATGGAAGCAATCAATCCATTTTCCACTTGATAGATGGCGACTTGGTGTCCGTCCCTGCCATCTACTTTGGTTTTTTCCTCATCTATTATGGTGTTTCCGAGGATGATCCGGTTCACCACTTCAACGCTCGAAGATTTTACGTTTTCGAAGAAGCGTTCGTAGTTGTCCCTCATGGTACTAATTCCTTGATACATTTTCTCATTGGGAAAACGTTGCACCAGTACATTGTCTGCAAAGCAGGCTACGAATCCATCTAAATCTCGACTATTAAAGGCTTTTACTTGCTTTTGAATAATTTTTGCCGGTGATTCCTCGGCCACAAATGCCAATCGTTTGCTGTTAGGGCTGATAGCAATACGGCTAATGTTATTGATTTCTTCTTGTGGAAACTCAATGATGGTTTCCCAATCAGCATCTGAACTCAGTTTCTTTGTCAAAAGCCTTTTACCCGCTCCAGTAATGATGGTGTTTTCATCCAACCAACAAATATCTTCTTCTTGGGCATAAGTCTTGGTTATTTTCTTTGATTCACCCGTAATGGGGCCCAAAGACATTATTTCCCAAGTATTATTTCTCTTGCTTATAAAACTAATGAGGTCCGTTCCCGGTATTTTATGCAATGATCGACCTACGTTTTGGTGAACGGTTTGTTGTGTTCCTTTTTCAAGGTCCATAACTTTTAAGTCCATTCTATTTTCCATCAAAACGGTAGCTACCAAAATGTGGTCGTTAAACCAAACATGGTATCCAATCTTTAGATCTGTGATCGGGGTTGATTCGCTTGTTTCAAAGTCATACTCATACAAACGTTGCAGGCCATCCAAATCCAATCGAATTGCAGAAATAGCATTTTTACCGGGGATGCGAAGGGGCGAATATTCGCTTCCTGTCGTGGTATAGGTCAACCAAGACGAAGTGCTGCCCTCATTCACATTAAATTGAAGAACGTCTGTTTGGTCTTGCCTTGTTGAAGCAAACAAAACAGAATCATCATCCCAAAAAGAGGGTTGGTTATCGTAACCGGGATTGTTGGAAATATTTTTTGGATTGGACAGGGTAGGCTTTGCATTGTTTACCTTAAGGTCAAAAAGATAGACTTCCGTATCGGTCTGCGCCCACCCTAGAGCGCTTACCAATAATGAGCAAATCAAAAAAAAACCTCGTGTCATTGTTTTGTAAAACGTTTTAAAAGTTGCCGTACCCTTTTGGTGTTTTCCACATGGTATTTGGCCTGTGTTTTTTTGAGTCCCACTTTTACGGTAATTGCCGAATCTGGCAGTTCTTGGAACATAAATTCATCCGTCCAGTCATCACCAATGGCAAATACAAAGTCATAATCACCTTCACTCAACATTCTCGTGGCGGCCCTACCTTTGTTTACATTGCTGCTTTTTACCTCCATGACCTTGTTTCCGTTTAAAACGCTAATATCGTCATTCCCGATTAAACTACGTAAAACAGTATTGAGTTCTGTTGCTCTTTTTGTACCAAAATCGGGATCGGTGTTTCTGTAATGCCAAGCCAAGGAATAATTTTTTTCCTCGATAAAGGAGCCGGGTGTCCTATCCACGAAAGATTCCAAAACAGGTCTTATTTTGCTCATCCATCCGCTTTTGACTTGTTCCAGTAACTTAAAGTCATCGCCGTTTCTGGAAATCCACACGCCATGTTCTACGATCATATTATATTTTTTGGGCAAAAACCAACGGCCAAAGGTTTCTTTGTCTCGTCCGCTTATTAAAAATACAGTGGTGTTCTCTTGCTGGTGCAATTCGTCCAAAAGTTCGTAAAGTTCTTCATCGGGAGAGGCTTGTTGTGGGTCTTTATGGAAGCCGGCCAAGGTACCGTCATAATCCAAGAACAACAAGCGTTTTTTCGATGCTATATAAGCTTTTTCAATGGACATGAGGATTTGTGGCGACATTTTTTCGGAAATAAAGGCTTGGCCCAAATCCCTATTTTCCTTTAGGGCGTTCATGAACTCGTTGGCCCAGACCTCCACATTGTAGCGTTCCAATCTTTTTTGTAAAAAAGTGTTCCTGGAAACTTGCTCTTCCAATGGCATGTTAAAGGCTCTTTTTAGGGTGTCCGCTTGTTGCTCAAAGTTATTGGGATTGATTAACAGGGCTTCGTTCATTTCGTATGCGGAACCGGCCATTTCACTTAAAATAAGTACTCCGGATTTGTCCGTCCGTGTGGCGATATATTCCTTGGCGACCAAGTTCATTCCGTCTCTGAGCGGGGTAAGCCACGCTATGTCACTGGAAGTGTATAGGTCGATCAAGCTTTCGAATGGCAAGGAACGGTAGAAATACCAGATCGGGGTCCAATTTATGGTGGACAATTCCCCATTGATCCTTCCTACCAGTTCATCAACTTCTCTTTTTAACAGTTGATATTGAGGTACATTGGAGCGAGATGGCACAGCTAGGATAATCAATCTCACTTTTTCTTTGTATTCTGGATATTTTTGAAGGAAGTACTCAAAAGCATTGATACGTTTTGCAATGCCCTTGCTATAATCCAATCGGTCTATGGAAAGGATGAGCTTGGTATCTGGAGCCGAGGCTTTGTGGTTATCCAACCTAACCTGAAGATCACTTCGCTCATCTTGGCTTTTGGACTCATGCGAGATTGCGGCATCCCTGAATTTTTTGTAATCTATTCCCATAGGGAAGGAATCCACTTTAATGACCCGATTGTCCAAATAAATCTCGTTGAAGCTTACATCCAATCCTATAAGCCTTCGTACAGAACTTAAAAAGTGTCTTTCGTAATCGTAAGTATGGAAACCTATAAGATCCGAGCCTAACAATCCTTCCAAAATTTCATCACGCCAAGGCAATGTTCGGAATATTTCAAAAGAGGGGAAGGGAATATGTAAAAAGAATCCGATTGTAGTATCGGGACGTTTTTCACGCACCATTTGAGGAACCAGCATCAATTGGTAATCATGGATCCAAATAGTGTCGTCCTCGTCCGAATTTTCTATAATGGCATCTGCAAATTTCTGGTTTACCTTTTTATAGGTGTCCCAATAATTCAGTTCAAACTCGGAATACTTCAAAAAATAATGGAACAGGGGCCAAATGGTTCTATTGCTAAAACCGTAGTAAAAGCCATCAATTTCATCGGAATTGAGCTTTACCTTGGCACAACCATGTTCTTTTAATGCTTTATCAATGTCATCTTCAAGTTCTTCGGGTGTGTCCTCGTCGGTTAACCCGGACCAACCTATCCAAAGACTTTCGCCACCGCTATGTACGGATTTCATCCCCGTAGCCAAACCCCCAACACTTGGTATTGCATTAATGGTTCCGTTGCTAATTTGTAACTGAACGGGTAATCGATTTGAGATTATGATAGTTTTTCCCATAAAAGGATGATTTTTGACGTATTTTAATTTTTTGTTTCTTTAAAATTCGGGAAATTCGAGCGCAAAACCAATTCATTCTAACCCTTTTGAGAATTTTTGACCTATGGACAACTTGAATTATGGAATTATAGGAAATTGCAGAAGTGCGGCATTAATTTCCAAAGAAGGCTCCATAGACTGGTGTTGCCTGCCGCAATTTGATTCAACATCGATATTTGCGAAGCTGTTGGATGAGCAAAAAGGGGGCAGTTTTGAGATACACCCAAATGGTGATTATACCATTCAACAAGAATATTATCGCAACACGGCGATTTTGATTACACGCTTTACCGATGGGGATAATATTTTTGAGTTGCACGACTTTATGCCCCGTCACCATAAAATGCATGGGAAGTACATGGCGCAGCCAGAGATTATCCGCTATGTAAAATATGTTTCTGGTGCACCAAAATTCAAGGTAAAATATGACCCTAAATTGGAATATGGATTAGGTGCAACCAAACATTTTGTAAAAGAGGATTTTATTGCCAGCCTTACCCATAAGTTAAAATATGACACCTTGTTCCTGTACACATCTTTTGATAAAGAGCGTGTTTTGGGTGGTGAGGAGATAAGTTTGGAGGAAGACGGATATTTTTTGATTCGTTACAACGAAAAGATATTGATGCCGACCACGGATAAAATGGGGCTGGAACTGGAACGCACCAAGGTATATTGGTTGGATTGGGTAGCAAAGACACCCGACTACAAAAAGTTTAAAGAAGAAATTGTTAGGAGCGCCATAACCCTAAAAATGCTGACCTACGACAAGACTGGGGCGGTTTTGGCAGCTGCGACCACATCCTTGCCCGAAACCATTGGTGAGGTTAGGAATTGGGATTACCGTTTTTGCTGGATTCGTGATGCATCCATGGTAATAAAGGTGGTTTCGGAACTTGGACATAAGAATTCGGCCAAGCGTTATCTTCAGTTTATTATTGATTTGATGCCTGACAAAGATGAAAAACTCCAGATTATGTATGGTATCAACAAGGAAAAAACATTAACAGAGAAGACCTTGGATCATTTTGATGGATACAAAGGCTCCAAACCTGTTCGCGTTGGTAATGCGGCCTACAAGCAACGTCAAAATGATATTTATGGCATTTTGATGGATGTGATTTATGAGCAACTAAGGAACTTTAGCAACGATATTGAGAATGTGGAGGAACTTTGGAGCATTACTAAAGGAATTGTTTGGATTGTTGGAAAACACTGGAAGGAACCGGACAAAGGTATCTGGGAATTCCGTGGGGAAGACAAACATTTTACCTTTTCCAAAGTGTTGTGTTGGGTAGCTTTGGATCGCGCTATAAAAGTGGCTCAAATGTTCGGTAAAACCCGAAAACTGGCACGTTGGACGGCCCTTGAGCAGGAAATTAAGGAAGATATCCACGAAAACGCCTGGAACAATGATATCAATGCCTTTGTGCAATGTTATGGGTCCCGCCATTTGGATGCCTCGGTGCTTTTGATGGAACCGTATGGTTTTATCCATGCGCGCGACCCTAAATATGTAAATACGGTCAAAGCCATAGAAGATGGGCTTAGCAACGATGGTCTTTTGTACCGATATAAAAACGAAGATGATTTTGGGCTTCCTTCCTCATCATTCACCATTTGTACATTTTGGTTCATCAATGCCTTGTTCAAAATAGGGGAGGAGGAAAAGGCCTTGGAACAGTTTGAACGTTTATTGGGCTACAGCAACCATTTGGGGCTGTTTAGCGAGGACATCGACTTTAAAACTAAAAGGTTGTTGGGCAACTTTCCACAAGCATACTCGCATTTGGCATTAATTGAATGTGCCATCAACTTTTCCAAAAAACAGAAGGACGAGCAAATATTGGAATCCATCAAGTAAAGTTTTTGCATAAAATAATTGTCGTTTTGAGCGTAGTCGAGAAGTCTTACAAAAACCTAAGCCTTAGATTGGTCTCGACTGCGCTCAACCTGACATAAGTGCTCCCGTTGGTGCAAGCGTCACGCTCGTATCTTCTTGCTAATTGATTATTTTTCAAAGCGTAAAATTTCAATTTGGTCTCTACTCCCTGTCCGTCCGGCAATCGGGCACTACCTAACATAAATACATCAAGAAAAGTGGGTGATAAAAAACGCCCCGGTCGGGGCGTTTTCAAATCCAAGCGGGTTTTTATCCCAACACATATTTGAATTAGTCAAAGGTATACCCGTTGTCTGCAGCGACTTTATCAGCAATTTGCGTCCTAAGTTTCACCACATTGGGTTGGTTTGTATACTTGGTAAAGCGTTTAAGTCCCATCAACATCATACGTTGTTCATCACCTTCGGCAAAGGAAACAATACCTTCCTTTGCTTTTTGTTGGATAATGTCAACGGCCCTGTACAAATACAATTTGGTCATGGCTATTTGTGTTGCTTGGGCTCCTTCACCAAAGCGTTTTGCATTTTTCTCCGTTCTTAGGATAGCTGATTCTGCCATATAAATTTGAATCAAGATATCGGAAGCGGCCATCAACAACATTTGATGTTTTTCCAAGTCGGGTCCGAATTTTTGAACGGCACTACCAGCAACCATCAAGAATACTTTTTTCAATCGGATTAATAAGTCTTTTTCTTCTGATAGTAATTCAGAGTAATCAGGTATATCAAAAGATGGTATGCCCAACAATTCTTCACCTACGGCAGTAGCTGGACCTAAAAGATCTACATGGCCTTTCATGGCTTTTTTAACCAACATGCCTACGGAAAGCATACGGTTGATTTCGTTCGTGCCTTCATAAATTCTGGAAATACGGGCATCTCTCCAAGCAGATTCCATTGGGGTATCGGCACTAAAGCCCATTCCTCCAAAAATTTGGATGCCTTCGTCCGTGGTATGCTGTACATGTTCAGATACGGCCACTTTCAAAATAGAGCACTCAATCGCATATTCTTCAACACCTTTAAGCTCTGCTTCTTGGTGTGAATTTCCATTGGCTTCGCGAATGACGATTCTATCCTCGATATTTTTGGCGGCACGGTAACAAGCAGCTTCGTCCACATAAGCATTGGTGGCCATGTCGGCAATCTTTGCTTTAATGGCGCCAAAGTTTATAATCGGAGTTTTAAACTGAACGCGCTCGTTGGCATATTTTGTAGCTTCGTTGATTACGCGGCGTTGCGCCTCTAAACAGGCAGCAGCCAATTTGATCCTGCCCACATTTAAGGCATTCATGGCTATTTTAAATCCATTGCCTCTTTCAGAAAGCATATTTTCAACAGGCACCTTGGTTTCGCTGAAGAATACCTGCCGGGTAGAGGAGGAGTGGATACCCAATTTTTTTTCCTCATCACCAAGACTGATTCCATTTCCCGGATCGTTCTCCACAATGAACCCGGTAATATTTTTATCGTTTTCGATTCTGGCAAAAACAATGAACAGGTTACAGAAACCAGCGTTTGAAATCCACATTTTCTGTCCTGTGATGCTGTAATATTTGCCATCATCGGAAAGGACGGCCTTTGTTTTACCTGAGTTTGCATCGGAACCCGCTCCTGGCTCAGTCAAACAATAAGCTCCGAACCATTCGCCTGTGGCCAATCTGGGAACATATTTTTGTTTTTGCTCTTCAGTTCCATATAATGTAATGGGCAAGGTTCCAATTCCGGTATGTGCTCCAAATGCTGTACTAAAAGATCCCGTAGCACCTGAAATGTAATCACAGACCAACATAGTGGAAACAAACCCCATTCCCATACCGCCATAAGCTTCAGGAACTGCCACACTCAGCAAGCCAAGTTCACCAGCCTTTTTCATACATTCTTCGGTATAGGCATAGTCTTTTTTCTCAAAACGTTCCCAATGTGCCCAAAGCTCGCGGTCTACAAATTCCTTGGTGCTTTCGCGCATCATTTTTTGTTCTTCGTTGAGGTCTTCAAGGGTGAACACGTCCTCACATTTGGTCTCTTTGACCAAGAATTGACCTCCTCTCAGTATGTCTTTTTCTTTTGTTTCCATTTTTGATTATGATTAAAGAAGATAGAAAATAGATGAAAGACTTATTCCAATCGGTTTTGAAACCCCATGGTCATTTTTTGCCATTCTTCAATTTTATCTTCAAGTGTATTTAAAATTTCGGTGTTAATATATTTTCGGTGTTTTGCAATCAAAAGTTGTATGCCGAGTTCAAAAGAGGACCCTAATGCAATATCTATGAAGTACTTAAAAGATTTATCTGTTCTAGATAATCCTTCAGCAACATTACTAGGCATTGAAACTGTGCATCTACTTATCTGGGAACTTAGGTCATATCGTTGATGTTTTGGAAAATTGAGGAGCAAATCGGAAATGTCGTTGGCTATTTCCAATCCGAGCAACCAAATTTTCATTTTTTATAATTGTGCCTTTTCATCGAAGATGTCTCTTTTCTCTAATCTCTTTTCTTCTATTTTAGGAAAGAAATTCAAATATCCCTGCGGCACCTTGCCCGGTGCCTACGCACATGGTGACCATACCGTATTTGCCTTTCATGTCTCGCTTTCTCATCTCATCAAAAAGCTGAACCGATAGTTTGGCGCCTGTACATCCCAGTGGGTGCCCCAGTGCAATAGCTCCTCCGTTTACGTTTACAATGTCTTGGTTTAGGCCAAGTTCCCTGATAACGGCCAACGATTGCGATGCAAAGGCTTCGTTTAACTCAATAAGGTCTATTTGGTCCTGTTTCATTCCGGCTTGTTTCAATGCTTTTGGAATGGCTTTTACAGGGCCAATTCCCATGATTCGTGGTTCTACCCCTGCCGCGGCATAGTTTACCAATCGTGCAATGGGTTCCAAGTTGAGTTCTTTCACCATTTCTTCGCTCATTACCATAACAAAAGCGGCACCATCACTCATTTGTGATGAATTTCCAGCGGTAACGCTCCCACCTTCGGCAAAAACAGGCCTAAGTTTGTTCAAAGTTGGGATGTTGGTGCCTTTTCTCGGCCCTTCATCTTTATTGACGGTGTAATTTTTTGTTTCCTTTTTACCAGCTTCGTTCACAAAGGTGTGCTCTACTTCAATAGGAACAATTTGGTCTTGAAAGCGACCTTCTTCTTGTGCTTTTAACGCTTTCATGTGCGAATTGTAGGCAAACTCGTCTTGGTCCTCGCGAGATACCTTGAACTGTTTGGCAACCGCTTCGGCTGTTAGGCCCATTCCCCAATAATAGTCTTCGTGCCCTTCTTTGGCCGTGGCGTAATCTGGCGTTGGTTTGTAACCTCCCATGGGGATGTAGCTCATGCTCTCCGCACCACCGGCTATGATGCAATCTGCCATTCCCGATTGTATTTTGGCTGTTGCAATACCAATCGTCTCCAGTCCGGATGCGCAATAGCGATTTACGGTCACCCCGGGCACATCGTCAATATCCAGTCCCATTAGTGAGATAAGCCTAGCCATGTTCAAGCCTTGCTCGGCCTCGGGCATGGCATTCCCAACAATAACGTCATCAATACGTTTTTTGTCCAATTGGGGAAGCTCTTTCATCATGTGTTCTATGGTTTCGGCAGCCAGTTCATCAGGTCGCTTAAACCGGAACAGTCCTTTGGGTGCTTTGCCTACGGCTGTTCTGTATGCTTTTACTATGTATGCTGTTTTCATTTTTTCTTTTTGATTTTTAGATTCAAGAACCAAGAGTCAGGATTTTGGGTCTTGGCTCTTTTGTCTTGATTCTTGTGTCTAGTTCCTCAACGGTTTTCCTGTTTTCAACATATGCTGAATACGTTCCAAAGTCTTTCTTTCGGTACAAAGGGATAGAAATGCTTCTCTTTCCAAGTCCAAAAGATATTGTTCGCTTACCATTGTGGCTTCCGAAAGGTCGCCCCCGGCCATAACATAGGCCAATTTATCGGCAATCTTTTTGTCGTGTTCAGAAATATAGTGACCAGCTTCCATGGAATCCGTTCCTACCAAGAACATACCCAAGGCCTGTTTTCCAAGTACTTTTACATCTTTTCGCTTCACAGGCTTAGTGTAACCCGCATCTGCCATAAGTTTAGCATAGGCTTTTGCTGTTGCAATCTGACGGTCTTTGTTGACGACCACTACATCTTTTCCTTTTTGCAAAATGCCCAAATCAAAGGCTTCATAAGCCGATGTGGACACTTTGGCCATTCCGATGGTGAGAAAATACTCTTGAAGCACATTGAGCTCCACATCATTTTTTCTGAAAATATCCGAAGCGCGAAGCGCCATTTCTTTGGAACCACCACCGCCGGGGATTACCCCAACGCCAAACTCCACCAAACCGATATAGGTTTCGGCAGCGGCCACAACTTTATCCGCATGAAGTGAAAGTTCACATCCACCCCCAAGTGCCATACCGTGCGGTGCAGCTACGGTTGGAATAGAGGAATATCGCATCCGCATCATCGTGTCCTGGAACATTTTGATGGCCATGTTCAGCTCATCATATTCTTGTTCCACCGCCATCATGAAAATCATTCCGATATTGGCGCCAACAGAGAAATTGGCAGCTTGGTTACCTATGACCAATCCTGCAAAATCTTTTTCGGCTAGGTCAACGGCCTTGTTCAATCCTGCCAACACATCGCCGCCAATGGTGTTCATTTTGGATTGGAATTCACAGTTTAGGATTCCATCACCCAAATCTTCGATAACAACACCACTGTTTTTGAAAACTTCTTTGGTTTTTCTGATGTTGTCCAAAATGATGAATGCATCCTGACCCGGAACTTTTTCCATAGCCTTTTTAGGAATATCATAGAAGTAAGTGTTACCTTCTTTTATGGTATAGAAGGTATCAATTCCTGCATTTTTCATTTCAGCGATCCAAGGCGCGGCTTCCAAACCTTCAGCCTTGATGAATTCAAGACCTTTATCCAGTCCAACGGCATCCCAAATTTGGAAGGGGCCGTGTTCCCAGCCAAAACCAGCCTTCATGGCATCATCTATCTTGTACAATTCATCCGTGATTTCTGGAATACGGTGGGTGACGTAGGCGAAAAGTGCCCCAAAACTTTTCCGATAGAACGCTCCGGCTTTATCTTTTCCATCTACCAAAACGGGAAAACGGTCAATTACCTTATCAATGGTTTTGGTGAGTTCTAAAGTGGCAAATTTTGCACTCTTTTTGGAACGGTAATCCATGGTGTCCAAATCCAAGGTCAAGATTTCACTTTTACCATCATCCCCTTTGATTTTTTTATAGAAACCTTGTCCAGATTTGCTGCCCAACCACTTATTGGCCATCATGGTTTGGATAAAGTCGGGCAACTGGAACAGTTTGTGGCGTTCATCGTCTTTACAGTTTTCACTGATTCCATTGGCTACGTGCACAAGGGTATCCAACCCTACCACATCCACGGTACGGAAGGTAGCGGATTTAGGCCGTCCAATAACGGGGCCTGTCAATTTATCGACTTCTTCGACCGTCATCTCCATTTCTTTTACGGCATGGAAAAGGCTTTGGATACTGAAAATTCCGATTCTGTTTCCGATAAAGGCGGGCGTGTCTTTAGCAACAACCGATGTTTTCCCCAAGAACTGCTCGCCATATCCGTTTAGGAACTCCAGAACCTCTTTGGAGGTTTTTGGTCCCGGAATGATTTCAAAAAGTTTGAGGTAACGTGCGGGGTTAAAAAAGTGGGTTCCACAAAAATGCTTTTGGAAATCTTCACTTCTTTCTACGCTCATAAACCGAATAGGTATTCCAGAAGTGTTGGAAGTGATGAGTGTTCCCGGTGTGCGGTGTTTGTCCAAATTCTCAAACACTCGTTTTTTGATGTCCAAGCGTTCCACGACCACTTCTATGATCCAATCTACGTCGGCCACTTTGGAAATATCATCTTCTAGGTTTCCAGTGGTGATGCGGTCAGCAAAGCTTTTGTGATAAATAGGGGAGGGTTTGGATTTAAGGGCAGAAGCAAGGGATTCGTTCACCAAGCGATTGCGGACCGTTTTGTCTTCCAAGGTAAGTCCTTGCGCCTTTTCCTTATCGGTAAGTTCACGGGGGACTATATCCAATAATAGAACCTCAACCCCAATATTCGCAAAATGGCATGCAATGCCACTTCCCATAATTCCGGAACCGATTACGGCAACTTTGTTTATATGCCTTTTCATGTGCGAGTTTGTAATTTAGTTATTAGTTGTTTTTGAATAGATTTTTTTATCTGTAATAAGTTTATTGATAGTTTCAATGATTCTAAAGAAGCCCAACAAATCTTCTTGAGAGGTATGTTCTTTTACGACTTCGTTGAAACGCAGTACTACTTCTTTGGACTCCTTTCGTTTTTCCAAACCCAGCGGGGTAAGATAAATCAGAACGCCGCGCCCATCTCTTGGGTTACGTTTACGTTGTATGTAGCCTTTTTGCTCAATATTTTTTAAGATCCTTGACAAACTAGTTGCTTCCATCCCCATTTTGGGCCCCAATGTGGTACTTGGTGTACCTCCTTTGGGGTCAATGCTCAGTAAGGTAAATCCAATGGCCATTGTAAGCCCATAGTTTTTAGCTTCCTCATTGTACATTTTGCTAACAGCCTGCCAAGTGGCCCTTAGGGCGTAATCAATGGTCAAATCTTTCATGGAACAGGTTTGGTGTTCTCAAATATATAAAAAATTTATTATGCATGCATAATAAATTTGAGTTAAGTATCTATGTTTTTTTATCAAAAAATGAGAAGAATACTTCATACATCAATTCAAATGGGGCATAGGTCAGATCGTAGTTAAAATGACAGCATGAATGGATATTGTGAAAATCCCTATTTACCAAAATATTTATTATGAATATCAAAAATCTATTATGTGCGATTATTTCGCTTGCGTTGCTATGGTCGTGTGGTAAGGACGATAGCTCGGAATCACCCAAGAACAACGCTCCTAAAATTGAGGCACAAAGCTTTACGGGTGCTGAAGATATTATGGATAGGGATGAAATACGAAAAATAATAGCCACGGATAAGGATAATGATGACCTTTATTTTTCTATCATAGAAAATGATAACGGACTTTTTCTCTTTCATCTGAAGGTAATTTAGCATTATCAAAAGGAAAGACTCTTGATTACGAATCGGTAATAGAACACACAATTAAAGTAAGGGTAACCGATGGTATTGATAAAATAGATGGCCAAATAAAGATAAAAGGTTTAAATGTTGATCACGCCTTGGCTGAAGATGAAAACTCCTTTGTTACCTTATGGAATATAACCGAAGAGAATTTTGATATTACCATTAGATATTGATGTTGGTGTGTCAGGACTAAAATATTGTTTTGAAAGCGAAGCGACAGCAGCACGTGAAACCTTGGTCAACGATTTCGGTTTGATTTTAATGGCGATATAGGTATTGCTTGCAATTAATCACAACATTATACTTTAACAAAAAAACCAACGGATTTCCGTTGGTTTTTTTGCTTTAACTCAAAGTTAATAAATTCTTCAATAACTATTGGGACAATCAGAATGACAATCAAATTTTGAATACAACTAATTGTTCATTTCCAATTACATGAGATTTCTCGACTGCTCCTTCGACTGCGCTCAGGATGACAGCTCGGAATGATGACAGATTATGGGTCATTGCCAATTGCTCATTGTAAATTGAACATTGGCTTAGTGCCCGTAGATATCATTGTACAGATCTAGGTACATTTCCTTTACCGGCTTCCGTTTCAATTTCATGGTGGGGGTGAGGTGGCCATCTTCCACACTCCAAACATCTGGGGTAAGTCTAAACTGTTTCACTTTTTCCCATTTGGCGAACTCTTGGTTAGCCCAATCCACTTCTTCCTGCATACGGGCGATTACCTTTTCGTTTTTGACCAATTCATCATTTGATTCCAAGTCAATATTATGTCGTTTTGCCCATTCCTTTACAAATTCAAAATTGGGCTGAATCAAGGCTGCCGGCATTTTTTCACCTTCGCCCACAACCATGATTTGTTCTATAAATCGGGATTGTTTAAAACGGTTTTCCAATAATTGTGGCGCCACGTATTTTCCGCCAGAGGTTTTGAACATCTCTTTTTTACGGTCGGTAATGCGCAAAAAGCCCTCTGCATCCACTTCTCCAATATCCCCGGTATGGAAATAAGCCCCTGTCATTACTTCTGCGGTTTTTTCCGGGTCTTTGTAGTAGCCCATCATTACATTGGGGCCTTTACAAAGAATTTCCCCGTCCTCGGCAATTTTCACTTCTACGTTATCAATCATTTTCCCAACAGTGCCAATTTTCCACCCTTTGTTTCGTTGGTCGTTAACTGCAATTACGGGCGAAGTCTCTGTAAGTCCGTATCCTTCCATTACGGGCATATCTGCTGCGGCAAAAATCCTGGCAAGCCTTGGCTGAAGTGCGGCACTGCCGGAAACCATCACAGATAGATTGCCGCCGAGACCTTCTTTCCATTTGCTAAATATCAATTTACGGGCAAGCCCAAGTTTTTTCTCGTACCACCAGCCGTTTGCTCCGTAAGGCTCAAATTTGAGTCCTACTTCCACAGCCCAGAAAAAGAGTTTCTTTTTGATTCCTGTGAGTGCAGCTCCCTTGGCAATAATGGCGTCATAGACTTTTTCAAGCAATCGAGGAACAACACTCATGACATGGGGTTTCACCTCTTTCACGTTATCACTGATTTTGTCCAGCCCTTCCGCAAAATAAATTTCTACACCACAATATTGGTAGAGGTAAAGAATCATACGTTCAAAAATGTGGCAGACAGGCAAAAAACTCAGGGCAGTTCCACCCGTTTCAAAAGGAACCCTAACTTGGCTATCGACCACGTTGGAAACTATATTGTTGTGAGATAGCATAACCCCTTTTGGTCTACCAGTAGTGCCAGAGGTGTATATAAGGGTAGCTAAGTCATCAGGTTTTACGGCATCTTTTAACTTTTCGACCTTGTCTTGGTTGGATGTATCGGCTCCAAATTCCAAGACCTCTCTCCAGTTTTTGCAATTATCCAGTTCATCAAAGGAATAAATTTCTTCCAGCTTGTCAATTTTTGAGCTTATAGACAAGACCTTTTCCAATACCTCACTACAAGAAACAAAACAATATTTTGCTTCGGAGTGGTTCAGGACATACTCGTAATCTTCTTCGGAAATGGTAGGGTAAATGGGTACGTTCTGTGCTCCAATTTGAAGAATTCCAATATCAACAATATTCCATTCCGTGCGGTTGGTCATGGAAATCACAGCAATTTTGTCGTTAGGCTTAACGCCCATACGAAGTAAGGCCCTGCTCACGGCATTGGCTTTGTCAATGTACTGTTGTGTGGATGTAGCTATCCATTTACCGTCACTTTTGGTGACCAATGATTTTTCTATGGGGTATTTTTCAAGTTGATAGTATGGGAAATCAAATAATCGGGTAACCGTCTGCATAGTTAGTTATATGTTAAGCGATTGCAAATTAGCAAATCAGACCTTAACAGTGAAACAGATTTAACAATTAGATAAGGTAAATTTTGAAAAATCCCCAAATAATAACCTCCAAGCAGGGTGAATTATACTAATCTTCCAAATTTTCCAACCATTCCCGTGCATTCACAAATGCCTGTAGCCAAGGCGACACTTCATCGGTTCTATTCTTTGGATAGTGCGCCCAGTTCCAAGGGAACGTAGAACGCTCTATATGCGGCATGGTCACTAAATGTCGACCTGTTTTATCGCAAAGCATGGCTGTATTGAAATCACTTCCGTTTGGATTGGCCGGATAGCTCTCGTAACCGTATTTGGCCACAATATGATATTGGTCCTCGGTATGTGGAAGACTAAATTTGCCTTCACCATGACTTATCCAAACCCCGAGCGTGGTTCCTGCCATGTTGGAAAGCATCACAGAATTGTTCTCTTGAATTTTAACCGAAGTAAAATTACTCTCGTGCTTGTTGGAGTCGTTATAGGTCAATCTTCCGTGAGTTTCATGTTCTGGGTTGATGAGGTCCAACTCCATGAACAATTGGCAACCATTACAAATCCCTACGGATAAAGTGTCTGGTCTGGCAAAGAAATCTTTTAAGGCTTTGTTGGCTTTTTCGTTGTACTTAAAGGCTCCGGCCCATCCTTTGGCACTTCCCAAAACATCGGAATTGGAGAAACCACCAACGGCACCGATAAACTGTATGTCCTCCAAGGTTTCCCTGCCTGTAATAAGGTCGGTCATGTGTACATCTTTTACATCAAAACCAGCCAAGTACATGGCATTGGCCATTTCACGTTCGGAATTGCTTCCCTTTTCGCGTAAAATGGCTGCTTTTGGTCTATCATAACCTCTCGACTGCGCTCGCGGTGACAGTTTCCCGTCAAAATTTTTAGGGAAAATATAGTGCAACGGTTGTTTCGTGTAGTTGTCATATCGGTCTTTGGCCAAACCATTTGCGGTCTGTATGTTGTCCAATAGATAGGATGTTTTGAACCAAATATCACGCAGAGATTTGATGTTCAAACCAATTTGAATACCGTTGTTTTTGATTTCCAAGGTGTTTTCTGATGTTGGAGTACCAATTTTGGCAAAATTGACACCTGATGCTGTCATCACTTTTTCTACAGAGGCATCCTTGGCTTGGAACACCACCCCAATATTTTCAGAGAACAGTAATTTGATGATATCCTGTTCGCCCAACACTGATAAATCCAATTTGGCACCCAAATCGTTGTCTGCGAAGCAGAGTTCCAAAAGGGTCGTAATCAAACCACCTGAAGCTACATCATGTCCGGCCAAAATTTGATTGTTCTTGATGAGTTCCTGCAATGTGTTGAAAACAGTTTTAAGGTACTCAGCGTCCAAAACAGAAGGAGCTTCGTCCCCAATACCATTCAAGATTTGAGCAAAGGAAGAACCACCTAACTTGTGAGTATCCTTAGATATGTTGATGTAATAGATACCCCCACCATCTTTTTGCAAAACTGGCTCCACTACTTGGTTGATATTGTTGCAATTGGCAGCTGCTGAAATAATTACGGTTCCAGGTGACAATACTTCACCGTCCTTATATTTTTGTTTCATGGAAAGTGAATCCTTTCCCGTGGGCACATTGATGCCCAAATCTATAGCAAACTCCGACAAAGACTCCACGGCTTTGTACAAACGGGCATCCTCTCCTTCATTTCTACAAGGCCACATCCAGTTTGCGGAGAGTGACACGGATTTCAAACCATCTTTCAACGGTGCCCAAACAATGTTGGTCAACGATTCCGCTACGCTGTTTCTACTACCGGCAACAGGGTCAATCAAAGCCGAAATGGGGGAGTGGCCAATACTGGTGGCAATACCTTCTTTTCCTTTAAAATCGAGTGCCATTACACCACAGTTGTTCAAAGGCAATTGCAATATGCCAGCACACTGTTGCTTTGCAACGCGTCCGCCAACACAACGGTCCACCTTGTTGGTCAACCAATCCTTGCAGGCCACGGCTTCCAATTGCAGCACTTGCTCTAAATAATCGTGGAAATGCTCCAAAGAATACGAAAGGGCAGGATATTTCTGCTGGGCCGTTTTGTCGGCCATAATAGTTTTGGGAGAACTTCCGAACATATCGGAAAGCTCCAGGTTCATTGGGGTTTCACCAGTTTTACCCGAAGTGAATTTAAAGGTGTGGTCGCCTGTGACTTCCCCTACGTTGTACATGGGTGAACGCTCACGTGCCGAAACACGGTTCAACAAATCCAAATCCTTTTCACCGATAATTAATCCCATACGTTCTTGGGATTCATTTCCTATTAATTCTTTTTTGGAAAGCGTAGGGTCTCCTAAGGGTAGCTTATCCGTATCAATAGTTCCACCCGTTTCTTCAACCAATTCAGACAGACAGTTCAAGTGTCCACCTGCTCCGTGATCGTGAATGGAAACAATAGGGTTGTCATGACTTTCAAACAGACCACGTACGGCGTTTGAAGCTCTTTTCTGCATTTCTGGGTTGGAACGCTGCACGGCATTCAGTTCAATTGCGGAGCTAAATTCACCAGTATCTGCACTGGATACGGCAGCACCTCCCATCCCAATGCGGTAGTTGTCCCCACCTAGAACAACTATTCTGTCTCCTTTCTTGGGCGTATCTTTCAAAGCTTGGTCGGTTTTACCATAACCAATACCTCCGGCCATCATAATCACCTTGTCGAAGCCAAGTTTTCGTGCTTCTTCCTCATGTTCAAAGGTGAGAACTGAGCCGGCAATTAAAGGTTGACCGAATTTATTTCCAAAATCAGATGCTCCATTGGATGCTTTTATCAAAATATCCATTGGCGTTTGATATAGCCAATCCCGTTCTTTCATTCCTTTTTCCCACGGCCTGCCCTGAGCGGAGTCGAACGGGTCTTCCAATCGCGAGTAGGAGGTCATATACACAGCGGTTCCTGCCAAAGGCAAGGATCCTTTTCCACCTGCCAAACGGTCCCTGATTTCTCCACCAGAACCCGTAGCGGCTCCGTTGAACGGCTCCACAGTGGTTGGGAAGTTGTGGGTTTCCGCTTTTAGGGATAGCACGGAATCAATCTCTTTTTCTTCATAAAAGTCGGGCTTATCCGCACTTTTGGGAGCAAACTGAACCGCTTTAGGCCCTTTTATAAAGGCAACATTGTCCTTATAGGCAGAAACAATATCGTTTGGATTGGCCTCGGATGTTTTTTTGATCAATTTGAATAGGGAAGAGGGCATTTCCTTGCCATCAATCACAAAAGTTCCATTAAAAATTTTGTGTCTGCAATGCTCTGAATTCACCTGACTGAAACCAAACACTTCGGAATCCGTCAACTTACGATTCAACTTTTTGGAAAGTTCTTCCAAATATTCAACCTCTTCATCGCTAAGGGCCAGACCTTCTTTTTGGTTGTACGCAGCAATGTTATCAATCTCTTGGATAGCTTCTGGGACAATATTGATGGTAAAAATATCTTGTCCCAACGCGCTGTACTTTTGGGACAGCATGGGGTCAAAATAGGTGAAATTTTCCGTAACTGCGTGGAATTCCTCAATACGGATAATCCCAGTGATGCCCATATTTTGGGTGATTTCGGTAGCGTTTGTGCTCCAAGGCGTAATCATGGCAGCACGTGGCCCAACAAAAAAGGCGTCGATAGACGCCGCTTCAATCTTAGGCTGGTTGCCAAACAACCATGTCAGTTTATTAATGTTTTCCTGAGTGATTTCCTGAGCGGATTGGACGGCAAAAACCTTGGTCGCCTTGTCCCCAAAAAAATGGATCATACAATCTTTGCGTTGAACGGTTTAAGAAAGTGCAAATTTACGATTTTGGAACGTAATTCATCCTACTGAAAAGGTGTTTTGTTAACTAAACAATGTTGATAGTGTATTTGTCAATTGTAGAGGGGCATCCTTCAATTCACCAGATTGTGTGGAGAGCATTCATATATATTTGGTGGAGTTTTAAACAATCACTTGGATGGAATGGTAAAAAAGAACAAATTATAGGAATCAAGCACTTGTAATTGTATTTCTAATTGTGCTCCTTATTTTGATTGAGGTGTTCATGGATGATTGGAGTTGGAATTGGATTAATTTTTTAGGCACCTAATAAGAAATATTGTAAGGAACATGTTTTGATTGGATTTTTATACCTGATAAACAAAGGTAGGGCAAACAGCTTTATATTTTTTGTGGGCTCATTCTGGTTTTGCTTAAAATTCTGTTGAATGATTTTGTCAATTCACAAAAAAAAGGTAGGTCAAATGCCTTTGGGCATAGTAAATTAAGCAACTTTTCCTATCTTGGAAGAAATATAGCTAACTCAAAACCAACCTTATGAAAACTACCAACATCCTATTGTGCGGGATTATGCTTTTTACAGGAGTAACTTCTTCGATTGCACAAAAAAAATACTCAAAAAGTCAAATTAAAAAATTCAAGGCCGAAGTAGAAGCCTTAGTGGAAGCCAATAAAAAGCAGACACAGGTAATGGTGGACAAAATTTTCAGTTTTGCCGAACTGGGATTCCAAGAAGAGGAAAGTTCTAAATACCTTACTGGCATTTTGGAAGATAACGGTTTTACCGTTGAACATTCTGTTTCCAATATTCCAACATCATGGTTTGCAACATGGAGTAATGGGGAAGGTCCCGTTATTGCTTTAGGGAGTGATGTGGATTGTATTCCCAAAGCATCACAGTATCCTGGCGTAGCATATCATAAACCTATTGTGGAAGGAGCGCCAGGACATGGAGAAGGCCATAATGCAGGAATACCGTTAAATATTACTTCTGCATTAGCTGTTAAAGAAGTGATGGAGAAAGAAGGCATTGGAGGAACATTGATTCTTTGGCCAGGAATTGCCGAGGAATTGGTTGCAGCCAAAGCCTGGTATGTAAGAGATGGCCTTTTTGATGATATTGATATGTGCATTTTTACCCATGTGAGCAGTAACCTGAGCGTTTCATGGGGTCCTACTCGGGGAACTGGCCTTATTTCTGTGGAATATATGTTTGAAGGTGAAGCGGCACATTCCGCCGGAGCACCTTGGAGGGGACGTAGTGCCTTGGATGCCGCGGAACTTATGAATGTGGGATGGAATTACAAGAGAGAACACCTTCACCCGCTGAAGCGTTCCCATTCCATTTTTACCGATGCCGGGGACCAGCCCAATGTAGTGCCATCCAAAGCTGCTATTTGGTTCTATTTTAGGGACGTTACCTACGAAGGTATTATGGAAATGTATGCAGAGGCCAACGATATTGCCAAAGGCGCTGCAATGATGACAGGAACCAAAATGACTTCCCGTGTGTTGGGTACCGCATGGCCAAGACACTTTAACAAGGTGATTGCAGAGACCATGTATGAAAATATCAAAGAAATTGGTCTACCTACATGGTCGGATGCAGACCAAAAGCTGGCCAAGGCCGTGCAAACGGAAATGAAATCCAAAAGAATAGAAGGATTGCCCACAGAATTGTCCGAATTAGGACTTCCTGTTTTGGAACCTGTGAGTGGAGGTTCTGACGATATTGGAGATATTTCTTGGAAAGTACCTACGGTAACCATGCGTTTTCCGTCCAACATCCCAGGACTACCAGGGCATCACTGGGCCAATGCCATTGCTATGGCGACCCCGATTGCGCACAAAGGGGCTACAGCGGGCGCAAAAGCAGAAGCTATGACCATTATGGATTTCTTGTTAAAACCTGAATTGTTGACCCAGGCTTGGGACTACTTCAATAATGAACAGACCAAGGAAACCAAGTACGAGCCCATGATTTCTGCAGATGATATGCCACCAACGTTCTTGAACAAGGACAAGCAGGATATGTTTAGGCCAGCCTTGGAGAAGTATTATTATGATGAAACCAAATACGATAGCTATTTGGAGCAGTTAGGGGTAGAATATCCAACGGTGAAGGAATAATTCGATATGTCAGTCTGAGCGGAGTTCAGAACTTAAACCTATCTCGACTTCGCTCGATGTGACAAAGTTTCATTTTTAAGCGTCATGCTGAACCGGTTTCAGCATCCCATCCAATTGGGTTTGGATTCCGCATCAAGTGCGGAATGACAGTTTTAGACCTTTTTCATCGTATCATTCCTAATCCATAGCTTGTTTGACACGAATGACACGAATTTTCTCGAATACAACATCTCGCCTGTCCCGTCATTATGGTAGGGACGGGCGCTCGATGTAGCGGTGTTCAATTGAAAGAGGTGCGGAAGGCCATTGGTGATTGCTTTGTTTTACTTTTAAAGAGTTTGCTAAAGGATTGGGAATGCTCAAACCCGAGGGTAAAAGCAATTTCACTTACTGAAAGTTTTGTGGTTGACAATTTCTCTTTGGCTTCCTCTATCAATTTTTCATGAATGTGCTGTTGGGTGGTTTGTCCGGTCAACACCTTGAGAAGACCGCTTAAATAGTTTGAGGATACATTCAATGTGCTTGCTACATATTGGACTGTAGGAATTCCCTTGTTGATGACCTCCTCACCATCGAAATACGTGTTAAGGAGCTCCTCTAGCCGAACTAATATCTCGTTATTGTTGATTTTTCTTGTGATGAACTGTCTTTGGTAATACCGTTCTGCATAATTGAGCAATAATTCGATTTGGGCAATAATGATGTTCTGACTGAATTTGTCAATGTTGCATTGATACTCTTGTTGAATGTTCAACAATATTTCGGTGATGGTCTTTTCTTCCTTCTCGGATAGAAAAAGAGCCTCATTGATGGCATAACCAAAAAAATCATAATTCTTGATGGTTCTTGCCAATGGGGTATGCCATAAAAAATCAGGATGTATGAGCAATAACCATCCCGAGGCTTTTATTTTGGAAGGTAATAATTCAAACTGAAGAACCTGTTTTGGGCCAATAAAAGTCAGTAACCCTTCATCAAAATCATATTCCTGCTGGCCGTATCGGACTTTGGCTTGAATGTCCCGTTTCAACCCAATAGAATAAAAGTTTTGCATCCAATGGATTTCACTTTCGGTGGTTTTGTATTCCACTTGGCTATAATCTATAAGGCTCACCAAGGGGTGCTCGGGTTTAGGGAGGTCGCAAAACTTATGGAATTCGCTGAGTGTATTGAATGTGTGCATATACTTATTGGTTAATGGAGAGAGGGAAAGCCCCTCACCCCATTTGAAATTAAAGATTAATTTTTAAAGTCTGTGGAATGACTCAACACCTTGTTACTTTCCAAAATGGTTTCCAAGGATTTCAATTTATCTTGTGCCATAGCATACGAGTCGCTGCCCAAGAACAAGTGTAGGGTAGGGTTTTTGCTTTCGGCAACCTCAATTATTACCTCTGCGGCTTTTTTAGGATCACCTGGTTGATTTCCGGCAATTTCTTCCTTGTGCAAGCGTTCTGACTCACGGGCTGGGGCATAAACATCCATTTTGTTTTTAGCTAAGCGCAGGGATTCATCGGACAAAAACTCGGTACGGAAATATCCGGGATATACTACCGTGGCATTTATTCCAAATAGTTTTGCTTCCGCTGAAAGTGCTTCCGAGAGCCCAACTACGGCAAATTTTGTAGCGCAGTATATACCAAACCCAGGAAAGTTTGCTACCATACCTGCTATAGAGGCAATGTTGAAAATATGCCCAGATTGTTGTTTTCTCAAATGGGGCATGGTTTTTCTAATTACGTTCAGCATGCCAAAAACATTGACATCAAAGTTTTGTCGTGATTCTTCATCGGTCAACTCTTCCAATGTTCCATTTTGGCCATAACCTGCATTGTTCACTACCACATCAATGCGGCCAAATGTGTCCAACACCTTGGAAATACCAGATTCAACACTTTCTTCACTAATCAAATCCACTTGAAGGGGCAAGAAATCGATATGTTGGCCTACTGCACTTTCCAAAGCACTTATATTCCTTGAAGTTGCGGCTACCCTGTATTCATTGTCCAGTAGCTTTTTTACCATTGTTAACCCCAGCCCTTTTGAGGCTCCTGTGATCAACCATACTTTTTTAGTGTCCATTTTCTTTGATTTTTTTGTTATAAATTGACACTGCGAAGTTGTCCTCTATTAAGAGGAATAATGTAGCCAAATCTAAGATTGTTGTAGCCTGATTTTAGAGAAGCAAGTGAAATAATTTCTTTATCGTTTGGCCAGTAAAGCCATATAAAACCCGTCAAAACCAGTTTCTGAAGCAAAAATATTACGTTCTCTTACAAACTCAAAGTCTTTCCCGTTTTCGGATTCCAAAAACTTTTTGACTTGCTCTGTATTTTCCTGTGGAAGTATGGAACAGGTAGCATACACCATCTGTCCGCCTTTTTTTACCATTTTGCTGTAGTTCTGGAGTATATCTTGCTGCACCCCCATTATACGGTCCACAAACTCGGGCTCCAGTTTCCATTTGGAGTCTGGGTTTCTTTTGATTACTCCTAATCCTGAACAGGGCGCATCCAACAATAAACGGTCTGCGCTATTATATAGTTTTTTGATTACTTTGGTAGAATCAATCGCTCTGGTTTCCACGTTGTGCACACCATTCCTTCTGGCTCTTTTTTTAAGTTTCTTCAATTTACTTTCATAAATATCCAAAGCGATCAATTGGCCCTTGTTTTGCATTTGTGAGGCTAGGTGAAGCGTTTTGCCTCCGGCACCGGCACAGGCATCTACCACCCGTTGTCCCGGTTCAACTTCTAAAAATGGAGCCACTAATTGGGAAGAGGCATCTTGCACTTCGAACAGTCCATCTTTAAAGGCTTGGGTTACAAAAACATTCTTGCGTTCCACCAGTTTTAATGCATCGGGATACCCTTCTATAAATTCCGTAGCTATATCCTCCTTGGCCAAAAAATTCTTTAGCTGGGGTTTTGGGACTTTTAGTGTGTTGGTTCGCAGAATTACATCGGCTTGTTGGTTTTGGGCGGCAATTTCTTTAGTCCAAAGCTCATTGCCCAACGATTTTTCCCCAAGTTCGTCCATCCAATCGGGAATGGATTCCCTAAACTTTCGGATTTTGGACAGTTCATCAAACTTACCTTTTATACGACGTTCGGGCGTGCCTTCCAATTGTTTCCAATCGGGGATTCGGATACCACGTAGCACGCACCAAACCCCGAACAATCGGAACAAATGGGGCTTGCTATACGGTTTGTGAACTTCAGCAATTTCCGAATACAGACGTTTCCACCGAACAATATCATAAGTGGTCTCGGCAATAAAACCACGATCACGAGCGCCCCAGCGTTTATCGTACCGCAATACTTTTTCTATGACCTTATCGGCATATTCCCCCTCATTAAAAATCATGTGAAGGGCATCAATTACGGCAAATACCAAGTTTCTGTGTAAACGCATCATATAAAATAAGGTTGCAAAGGTATGATTTCTGCTTACTTTTGAGGAAAATAAATACAATGAGGTCAATCATTTCCTTTTTAATGGCTCTTGTATTGGTTTCCTGTGCTGGGGAGCCAAAACAAAAACCCTTTCAATCTGTTGCAATAACACCTGTTTTTGAAGACTCCGTAAGTATACGGGCGATTACTTTTTTGGATAGTAGAACATTGGCATTTGCAGGGAGCAATGGAGTTTATGGCACTATTGATGTTAATTCGCACAAGGTTATGGCCAATGTTCAGATGTTTGATTCCATTCAACCACATTTTAGGGCCGTAGACCATACTTCAAGTGATTTTTTCATGCTTTCGGTGGAAAGTCCTGCCTTATTGTACAAAACAGGTGACCAAGGAAAGATGGAATTGGTGTATACGGAAGATGGGGAAGGTGTTTTTTATGACAGCCTTACTTTTTGGAACGATTCCGAAGGTATTGCGGTAGGCGATACGGTGAATGGATGCCTTTCTATTATTATTACAAGAGATGGAGGGGCTTCGTGGAACAAATTATCGTGTTCCGACTTGCCTGATGGTATTGAGGGCGAAGGTGCTTTTGCTGCCAGTAACAGCAATATTGCCGTGCAGGGAGATAAAGTTTGGATTGGAACTACAGAGGGGAGAATCTATTTTTCAGGTGATAAAGGAGCGACTTGGGAGATACAAGAAACTCCTGTTATTTCGGATGAACCCACCCAAGGTATTTATTCCATAGACTTTTTTGATGAACACACTGGATTTGCCATTGGAGGGGATTACACCCGACCAGAATCCAATAGGGCGAATAAAATAAAAACGGTTGATGGCGGTAAAACCTGGCAATTGGTTGCCGACGGTCTGGAACCGGGATATAAAAGTTGTGTGCAGTTTGTTCCGAATTCTGGTGGCAAGGATTTGGTGGCTGTTGGTTTTACAGGAATTTCCTATTCCCATGATGGGGGCGAAAGCTGGCAGCAATTGAATGAAGCGCCTTTTTACACCCTTCGTTTCTTAAACGACTCGACGGCATACGCTGCGGGAAAAAACAGGATTGCACAATTGGTATTCAAATAAAAAGGTTTTTAGGATTCGGGAGTTCGCAGTAACACTTGAGCTTGAACTTGTCCGAAGACGGGACTCTTTTATTGGCACAAATTATCTCAAAATAACTGTGCTGGTGATGGATTAAGAGGTGAACGACTGCATCTCCACCAATTTCTTGTAGCTTTTGGCGGATTTCATCAATTCTTCATGGGTACCTTGTTCCACAATTTCCCCTTTGCTCATCACCACAATGGTATCTGCGTTTTGTATGGTGGACAGTCGATGTGCAATTACAATGGAAGTGCGGTTCAGCATCATTTTTTCCAAGGCGTCCTGTACCAATCGCTCACTTTCAGTATCCAAGGCGGAGGTTGCCTCGTCCAATATCATGATGGGTGGATTTTTCAGCACGGCTCTTGCAATGGACAAGCGTTGTTTTTGACCGCCACTCAGTTTATTTCCGCTATCTCCAATATTGGTATCGTAGCCATGAGGGAGCTCCATAATAAAATCGTGGGCATTGGCGACCTTTGCAGCGGCGATAATCTCGTCCATCGTGGCATTTTCCTTGCCTAGGGCAATGTTGTTCTTTACGGAATCGTTGAAGAGAATGGAGTCCTGCGTTACCAACCCCATGAGTCCGCGCAACGACTTTTTGGTAATGTGTTTGATGTTGGTGCCGTCAATCAATATATCTCCTTTATTTACATCGTAAAAACGAGTGACCAAATTGGCCACGGTGCTTTTTCCACTGCCGGATTGCCCTACCAAGGCAACAGTTTTCCCTTTATCAACCTTTAGGTTGAAATTTTTAAGGATATAATCGTCTTCATATTTGAAACTGACTTCTTTCAATTCAATACCTGAATTAAAATCCGTTTTATCTTCAGCTCCATCAATATCGGTGATGGGGTTTTGGGATTCGAGTATTTCCAAAACACGCTCGGCAGCGGAATTTCCTTTTTTAACGGCATAGGAAGCCTTGCTAATGGCTTTTGCAGGCGTTAATATATTAAATGCCAACCCCATATAGGATATAAAAGAGGCGGCGTCCAAGGTTCCTTCCAAGAGTACCATCCGTCCGCCAAACCAAAGCAGTACGCCAAAAACGACAATTCCAAGGAACTCGCTGGTCGGCGATGAGAGGTTTTGACGGTTCAACAAGGAGTTTGAAAACCTGAAAAAGCGTGAAGTTGAGGTTTTAAATATATGATAGAATTTAGATTCCGCGTTAAATGCTTTGATTACGCGAAGTCCCCCCAAGGTTTCTTCAACTATGGAGAGAAATTCACCTTGTTCCTTTTGTACCCTGTCCGATTTTTTCTTTAATGATTTCCCAATCCGGGATATAATCATTCCAGCAATGGGAATAAAAATAAAAACGAAAATGGTCAGCTTTACACTAATGATGAACATTACAATGATCGTAAACAGGATGGTCAAGGGCTCGCGCACGATCAACTCCAAAATGGATAGAAAGGAATGCTGAATTTCCAATACATCGGAAGTGATCCTGGCAATAACATCGCCTTTCTTTTTCTCGGAGAAGTAGGAGATGGGCAAATCCACGATTTTCCGGTACATTTTGTTACGGATGTCTTTGAGTACTCCATTACGCAAAAAGGTAATAAAATACATGGCCAAGTAATTGAAGATGTTCTTGAATAGGAATAAGAACAAAATGAGACCCACAGCCAAAAGCAGCCCTTTCATAGGGTCCTCTCCGGAGAATTGGGTCACCTGATAATTCATGTAACCTTCAAAATAATCCTTGAGCTTGCCGATACCTTCAAATTTTGGTGGATCGCTCATTTGCTTGGTTTTATCAAAAAGTACATTAAGCATTGGAATGAGTGCAGCATAGGACAATGCACTGAACAATGCATAGAGAATATTGAAGAAAATATTCAGAACACCATATTTGCGGTATGGTCTCGCAAATTGGAGAATCTTTTTAAAGTAGTTCATTCACTTATAAATTCAGCTCAGAAATGATACCTTCAATTTTGGTATCCAACTGCGAATTTACGGATTTATAATCCGCTGCCTTGTCCAATTTTCCATTTGTACTGATGTAGAACTTTACTTTGGGTTCGGTTCCACTAGGTCGCGCGGCAATTCGGGTGCCATCCTCCGTCTCGTAAATGAGTACATTGGATTTTGGCAAATGAAGCGTAAATTCCTCACCTGTCTGTACATTTTTTACAATGGAGGTATTGTAATCTTCAATGTAGAGCAGCTTTGAACCTTGAACCGTATTTACTGGATTTTCTTTAAAATCCTTCAGCATTTGTTTGATTTCTTCTGCTCCGCTCATTCCTTTTTTGGTGATGGAGATGAGTTTTTCCTTGTAGAAGCCAAACTCCACGTAGGCATCGATCAAATCTTTATAAAAAGAGCTTCCATTGGCTTTGGCGTTGGCGGCGATTTCGCAGGCCAATAGGGTAGCGGTTACTGCATCTTTGTCTCGTACAAAGTCCCCAACCATATATCCAAAACTTTCCTCGCCACCACCTATAAATCGGGAGTTGGGAAAATCCTTTATCATTTTGCCGATCCATTTAAAGCCAGTCAACGCTGTTTTAAATTCCACACCGTACGATTTTGCCATTTGCTGCATCATGGGGGTGGAAACAATGGTGGTAGCGATAAATTCGTTACCCTTGAATCCTTCTTCCTTGTATTGGTCCAAAAGGAACTTGGTCATGAGCACCATGGTCTGGTTTCCGTTCAGCAGTTCTATTTTACCATCCAAGTTGCGTACTGCGATTCCCAAACGGTCGCTATCGGGGTCGGTACCCACAACCATGTCCGCACCAATCTCTTCGGCTTTTTTTATGGCCATGGACAATGCTTCTGGTTCTTCAGGGTTTGGAGATTTTACAGTTGGGAAATCCCCATCCGGTTTTGCTTGCTCCTCAATTATAGTAACGTTTTTGTAGCCTGCTCGTTTCAATACTTCTGGAATGGCGGTAATGGAGGTTCCGTGCAAGGAAGTGAACACGATTTTGAAATTGTCCTTCCCCTTGGCGTCAAAACTTCCATTTTTTACAGATGCATCAAAAAAGGCTTCGTCCACATCTTCATCAATTAAATGTATCAGACTTTCATCCTTATCAAATTTGATGTCCTCAAAAGATAGAGAGTTGATCTCAGCTATAATTTCGCCATCCTGTGGAGGCACAATCTGTCCGCCATCGGCCCAATATACTTTGTATCCATTGTATTCCGGTGGGTTGTGGGAGGCGGTAAGTACAATTCCTGCATGGCATCCGATATGCTTCACGGCAAAGGAAAGCTCGGGGGTTGTCCTTAATTCGGAAAAGAGGTGTACCCTAATACCATTGGCCGAAAAAACCTCTGCCACGGTTTTGGCCAAAGATTTAGAATTGTGCCTGCAATCGTAAGCGATTACGACCCTAAGATCATTGTCCGTATATGTTTTTTTAAGATAATTGCTTAGACCTTGGGTATTTTTCCCCAAGGTGTACCTGTTAATTCTATTAGTGCCAACACCCATTACACCGCGCATGCCCCCAGTTCCAAATTCTAAATCCTTATAAAAGCGTTCCTTGAGTTCGTCAGGGTCGTTTTCCATAAGGTGTTTGATTTCTTTTTTTGTGTCATTGTCAAAAAAATCGGTCAACCAAGTTCGCGCTATATCGGTAATGGAATCCATGGTATTTATAGTTGTTTAGAGGTTTAAAAATACAAAGTTTAACGGGTTTTGGAATGGTCTAGAGGTTAATTTTGTCGGAGATGTTGTATCGGGTATCGTTTTTTCTGGACCGTACCATAATCTCTCCAATAAAACCCGCTAAAAATAATTGTGTGCCAATGATCATGGCGGTCAGCGCCATATAAAATTGTGGTCTTTGGGTAATTAGACGACCTGCTGGGTTAAGGAATAGTTTGTCAACACCCAAATAAAGTGAAAATCCAAAGCCTACAATAAACATGAGTACCCCCCAAGCCCCAAATAGGTGCATGGGCCTACGACCAAATTTGGAAACGAACCAAATAGTAATCAAATCCAAAAACCCATTTATAAAACGTTCCGCTCCAAACTTGGTGGAACCATATTTTCTGGCTTGGTGCTGCACTACTTTTTCCGTAATATCGGCAAAGCCGGCATTTTTGGCCAAAACAGGAATGTACCGATGCATTTCACCGGAAACTTCGATGGTTTTTATGACTTTTTGGTTGAAGGCTTTGAGCCCACAATTAAAATCGTGCAATTTTACGCCAGAAGTTTTCCGTGCTGCCCAATTGAACAGTTTGGAGGGAATGTTCTTGGTAATAACGGAATCGTATCGTTTCTTTTTCCAGCCCGATACTACATGATGCCCTTCTTGGGTGACCATTCGGTACATTTCAGGGATTTCTTCCGGATTGTCCTGAAGGTCGGCATCCATGGTGACCACAACGTCTCCCACGGCAGCTTTGAAACCCGCGTGCAGGGCCTGTGATTTGCCAAAATTTTTTAGAAAACGAATGGCTTTTGTATTTGGGTCAGTTTTGGAAAGCTCCAAAATGGTTTCCCAAGAGCCGTCGGTACTGCCATCATCAATAAAGATGATTTCATAAGAAAAATGATTGGATTGCATCACTTGTACAATCCAATCATGTAGTTCTTTTAACGATTCTTGTTCGTTAAGTAAAGGAATTACAATGGAAATCTGCATTGTTCGATTCTGGAATTCCTTTCAAAAGTAGTATTTTTTGTTTTAGTATTCCGCTTTGGACTTTTTCAAGATCAGTCCCGTAATAAGGCCCAATATCAGACCGAGTACACAATTTATAATTAAACCAATGGGATATTGTAGCCAGGAGAGGCTTTTTTGCATTTCCACACCCTGTTCCCATTGCTCCTCTGTCATGCTTGGGTTTTGTTCCATGGCTTTTGGTTTGGCCATTTCTATGGCTTTGTCCATAAAATCGGGCTCAATAAAATTGGTAAGTACAAATTGATAGGCCAAAGAAATTACAGCACCGATCAAAGCGGCGCCCACAGCAACTTTTAAAGCTTCCGAAATGGTTAAATACCCACCGTTCGCCTTTTTAAAGGCGTTGATCGCCAAAAACACAACGGCAGCCATTATTACGATGGAAATCACGATAATTGCCGTATTTCTTTCGTAGTGCATTTTTTGGGTGTAGAGCATAACGCCGAACACCACGGATATTACACCTAACAATAATCCGTAGTTAAGTGCAAATTTCCCTGTTTTGGGTTGTTGTTCTTCCATGATTTTAAAATTAGTGTTGATTACAAAAGGTTAGTGCCAGATTGCTTAGATTTGTTACAGATAAATTTACTTTTAATTTTTTAGGGCTTTTAAGTTGGAGAAATAAAAGAAATCATTAAATTTGCACCCTGAAAATTCTGAGATTAAGCATTTAAGACGATGAGAAAAGGTATACACCCAGAAAACTATAGATTGGTTGCTTTTAAAGACATGTCCAACGACGATGTGTTTATTACAAAGTCCACTGCTGAAGCGAAAGAGACCATCACTGTTGATGGTGTTGAATACCCTTTGGTAAAATTGGAAATTTCAAGAACTTCCCACCCATACTACACCGGTAAAACCAAATTGGTCGATACCGCTGGTAGAATTGACAAGTTCAAGAACAAGTACAAAAAATTCAAGAAAGAAGAGAAGGAGACCGAGTAGGCCGCACTTTTTAACGAAATATATAGACGCTCTCGATGGTTTTCGAGGGCGTTTTTTATTTTTACGGTATGTAACCTGTTTGGGAATTTCAATCACAACTTCCTAAATAGACCTTCAAAGCTGCGCTATGAACTATATCCTTTCCGACGGTAACCACCGCGAAGACCTTTTTCCTTTTACGTTCACGAGGCCTGTATCCGGGATTCGGGTGGGTATCTTAACGATTAGTGAAAAATGGGAGAAATGGCTGAAAACTTCTGTGAGCTTTCAAACTGCGGATTACCTTTCTGAAAAGTTTCCGTTATCCGTTGCGGCTAAAAATACCGTGATTAATGGTAGTTATTTGCCTAATCGAGCTTTGGTGGAAGCCATCCGCACTTTAAAGATGGGTGAAGCTTTGATTGGGGACGATAGCTATATCGCTTATGTAACAGAAAACCCAGAAACGGGTTTTGAGGAATCGGCATACACAGCCATTCCTTTTGATGGCGAGGTATTGACCATAAAGCATACCTGGGACATCTTTTCCAAAAACGGGGAGGCACTACAGGTCGATTTTGACCTACTGACCAAAGGTAGAACCAGCCAGCCCATACCCGATACCAACCAAGTTAGGAGCCCAGAGAACATTTTTATCGAAGAAGGAGCTACGGTGGAGTTCTGTATTTTGAATGCCTCCACAGGTCCTATTTATATTGGTAAAAACGCCTTGATGATGGAAGGCTGTATGGTACGAGGTGGATTGGCCCTTTGCGAAAGCGCCATTTTAAAGATGGGCGCCAAGATTTACGGTGCCGTTACCGCTGGACCGGGCTGCAAATTGGGTGGGGAAGTGAATAATGCGGTATTGTTTGCCAATTCCAACAAAGGGCACGATGGTTTTCTTGGAAACTCCGTGTTAGGGGAGTGGTGCAATATTGGGGCGGACACCAATACATCCAACTTAAAAAACAATTATGCTCCCGTTCGCCTGTGGAACTACAAAACCGAAGGTTTTGCCAAAACAGGACTGCAATTTTGCGGGTTGATGATGGGCGACCATAGCAAATGTGGCATCAATGTAATGTTTAACACGGGAACCGTGGTGGGAGTGAGTGCCAATATTTTTGGCTGTGGTTTCCCCAGAAACTTTATTCCCAGTTTTAGTTGGGGCGGCCCAGCAGGTTACACCTCTTTTAGGACCAATAAGGCTTTTGAAGTGGCAGAAGCCATGATGAAACGCCGTAACATGGAATTCAACGACACCGAAGCCAAGATACTGGAACACGTTTTTGAGTTTACCCAAAAGTGGCGGAACTACTAAATCTATTCAATTTTCCCTAGTAACTCCCAACCATTGGCTTTGTCGATAACCATACAATGTAGGGTATTAAAGTTTTTTTGAGCTGTAGGGGAAGTTTGTTGGCACCCAAGCCTAAATGACCTTGAAACTGGTTGTTTTTGGATTGGAACGCATTGTTTCCGTAGATAATTGCCGCTATTTTTTACGCCCAACTCAAATTTCATGCGTTTATGTACTTTTTCTTCTTGGGGATGGATGTTTTTGATTGCTTTGTACCAGTGATTCATCATAGTTATGATCACAACCATAATTATTCATCAATCAAAAAACAATAACAATGACAAGAAAAGTAATATTCCACTTCGCACTGCTACTGATCTTCAGTAATTGTGCATCCACAAAAACCAACCAACCAACTTTAAATGATTATACCGTTGGAGAAAAATGGACTTGGAAATGGGAACGTGCAGTGGAAGGAGAGATTCGTGCACAAGGGGAAGACATTCAGGAAGTAGTGGACTACAATGGAACTATGGGGCTCTGGAATGGGGTTGATACCGTTCAAATTTCGAAAACCACAAATCATAAGAAGAGCAGCACCCCGTTTCGTAATTGGCCTTTGCAGGTTGGAAAAAAATGGAAATACGAATCAGAATGGGAAAATGATGAAGGTACTACGGGAAAAACCATTCAAGATGCTGAAATTGTTTCATTTGAAGAGTTAAATGTGGTCGCCGGAACATTCAAGGCGTATAAAATAGAATACAAAGGAATTGTAACAAATTCTAGAGGTTTTAAAGGGGAAATGACGGATATTTGGTGGTATTCCCCAGATTTAAAAACATATATCAAGCATGTTAATGAGGATGGGTATGGGGTATATGTAAATGAGTTGACCAGTTATTCAAATCCCGAGTTGCAATAACCAAGCAAAACAAGAGGTCCTAAAAATGAATGGTTCAATGCAGAACAAAACGACAAAAACAAGACTATCCCTCTATTGGAAATGCCAATTTATTGGCTGGGGCCTTGTTTCCCTCTTGTGGCTTTACATTGCTTTGGTACGGGATCGGTTTACCATTACTCAAGCTTTAATCAATTATATATTGGATGTTGCCATTTGTATTGGCCTGACCCATGCTTATAGGAGCATAGCTTTAAAAGCTAATTGGAACCAGTTGGGGATAAAGGGATTGATTAAGAAGGTTATTCCCTCTATTTTGGTGTTGGCCGTACTGTTCATGCTGATAATGAATCTAAAAACATCGGCTTACATTTATTTGATAAATGATAGCAATACATTTCTGGAGAATTTGTCGGTTTGGAATCCGGTTCTGATTACCGGATTGAGACATATGGCTATTTGGGTATTGGCCTACCATGCCTATCACTTCTATATTAAAGAGGTACATACGGCTAAAACAAACGCCCAACTTTCGGTAATTGCAAAGCAAAGTCAGTTGGACAATCTAGCTGCACAGTTGAATCCACATTTTTTGTTCAATTCCTTAAATTCCATCAAAGCCTTGGTTTTTGAAAACCCGAAAAGTGCACGAAGGGCCATAGATTTATTGTCCGACCTATTGCGTTCATCATTGTATGAAAAAGAGCATACCACCACATCCATTGCAGAAGAAATGGCGTTGGTAAAGGATTATGTGGAGTTGGAAAAACTTCGATTTGAGGAACGCCTAAATATTACCTTTGATATTGACCACACGCTTGAAAACGTTAAAATCCCGCCATTAAGTATTCAACTTTTGGTAGAAAATGCCATTAAGCACGGTATTGATAAACAATTGGATGGGGGCACTGTAGATATTTCGGTTCAAAAGAAGAACGACCATGTAATGATTAGCGTTAAAAATCCTGGAAATCTTTCCAAAGGAAAGCATAAGGGGCTAGGCCTGAAAAATCTTAATGAACGCCTTTTATTGCAATATGAGGGAAGGGCGGAGTTTAAGGTTGAAACCCCTTCGGAAAACAGGGTGGTTGCCACATTAATGATTCCAATTGAAAAATGATGAGTACGTATACAACTTTGATCATAGATGATGAGCGCTTGGCCCGAGAAGAGGTCCGGAGAGCCCTTGAAAGCTATCCAGAATTTGAAATTGTGGGTGAAGCCAACAATGTGGAAGTTGCTATTGGATTAATAGAAGAAGAGCATCCAGACATCATCTTTTTGGACATTCATATGCCGGAGAAATCGGGGTTTGATTTATTGGAGGAGTTGGGAGCCGTTCCCGAAGTAGTGTTTACAACGGCCTATGATCAATACGCTGTCCAAGCTTTTGAAGTAAATGCCTTGGATTATTTGGTGAAACCCCTAAGGGAAGAACGCTTTGCCAAAACCATAGAAAAGGTAAAGCTGGAACTGCAAAAGAAGGAAGAAGCGCAAAAAGCACCCTTGGCAAGCCATCAAAAAATATTTATCAAGGATGGCGAAAAGGTATATTTTATTGCTTTGGCCGAGATAAGTTTAATCGAATCCTTGGAAAATTATGCACGCTTGTATTTTGGCAATAAAAAAGCCATGATCAAGCGTTCCCTGAACCAATTGGAAGAAAAATTGGACCCAAATACGTTTTTTCGGGTCAACCGAAGTCAAATCATCAATACGGAATACATCAAGGAAATCCACCCGTATTTCAACAACAAACTGCAGTTGGTATTGACCACAGGGGAAAAGATAGATCTCTCGAGCAGGCAATCGGTTAAGTTCAAAAAACGGAACAGTTTGTAGCGGTTTCACAAGCAATCAAATCAAAATAACGAACAGCAAAAACATATTGCTTTAGGACGGTTATATCCTGAACTTAAAATCAATCAAAATGAAAAATTCAATCAACAAAACGTTTGTTCTTGTCGTGGTAGCCCTCTGTTTTGTGGCCTCCTGCAAGGAACAAGCTCCCGTTCAAACCCCAAGAGCGATCATGGAAGACGGCAAAACATACCTGGTTCAGGACAGTATATTGATTTCAACCGATGATGGAGCAAAAATCCATGCAATCGTAGTTCGAAATGCCGAGGCTTCGGAACCAAGTCCGGCCGTGTTTTTTCATACCATCTACGCACGTAAAAGCGATCTTAAAAGAGCTAAAATGGCTGCGGACTACGGGTACGTAGGGGTGGTTTCGTACACTCGTGGCAAGGGCTTGAGCCCTGATTCGATAGTCCCTTATAAATATGAGTCAACCGACACCTATGAGGTAATCGATTGGATCAGTAAACAAGATTGGAGCAACCAAAAAGTGGGAATGTATGGTGGAAGCTACGTCGGCTTCACCCAATGGGCTGCGGTAAAGCACAAGGTGCATCCTGCCTTAAAAACCATTGTTCCTTCGGTCTCCGCAGCGCCGGGTATCGCAGAACCTATGGAAAATGGGGTATATTTTAATTTCCACTTTCCTTGGCACCATTATGTATCGAATAATAAGTATTTGGACACCACTTTATATTACAACGGCCAAAGGTGGCGAGACCTTAACATGAAATGGTTTGAAAAAGGGGTGGCCTACAAGGCCATGGATAGCTTGGACGGATTGCCTAACCCACAGTTTCGGGAGCGGTTATTACACCCCGCCTACGATGCCTATTGGCAAAACATGATGCCCTACCAAGAGGAGTTTGCGCATATAAAGATTCCCGTTTTGGCAACAACAGGCTACTATGATGGTGGGCAAGTCGGAACGCAGTATTATTTGAAAGAACATACCAAATACAACAAAAATGCGGAGCATTATCTGGTAATAGGGCCATACACCCATTTTGGAGCCCAGGAAAAAACCAGCGCCAATATTTTTGGGTACGATATAGACCCCGTGGCCCAAATTGATGTCACGGAATTGATCTTTGATTGGTTTGATTATATATTAAAGGGTGAGGCTAAACCCAAATTATTGCAGGACAAAATCAATTATCAGGTGATGGGAGCCAATACATGGGGCCATGCTCCCTCGCTGCAGGAAATGGTGAACGATACGCTCAAGTATTATTTGAGCAACGAGCGTTCGGGAGTTGGCTTTGCATCGCTGTTTGATACCGGAAATAATGGGAAGGATATCCATTTCACCCTTGCGGAGCAGCCTGTAGACTCCAATGAATACTTGGAGCAGGCGATTGATTTTTTGGACCGAAGCAACCTTACCTGGAATTCAAGTGGCTGGAGGAACATTGTTGAAGACAGTTTAATGGTGGGACATGGTTTTTCCTTTGCAACCCAACCTTTTGATGCCGATTTTGAACTGAACGGTTCTTTTGGAGGGGAAATCTCGGTGTCCATCAATAAAAAGGATTTTGATTATAAAGTTGTGTTGTTTGAGCAGACCCCTGAGGGCAATTTCTTTGCACTGACCTTGCCCTATGTGGGCAGGGCGAGTTATGTGCGAGATTGGGAGCACCGACAATTATTGACACCCCATGAAAAGGTAAAACTCCCATTCGCAATTGTACGGATGACAAGTAAGAAAATAAGTAAGGGCAGTCGGTTGATAGTGGTGGTCAATGGAATTAAAGACCCCTTCTCTGAAATCAATTATGGTACAGGTAAAAATGTCAGCGAAGAAACCATAAAAGATGCCAAAGAGCCTTTGACCATTAAATGGTATGGGGATAGTTATTTGGAGATTCCTGTGATGAAAAAATAAATGGACCTCGGATTTCCCTTAATGTACCAAAAAAGAAAAAGGGACGATGTTTCCAACGCCCCTTTTAATAACAAAATCAGGTTTTTTTATAAAGTAATGCTTAAAAACCCATCTTTTTGTAGGTTAAAATCATACAGAATCCCATTGGCTACCACACCCATTTCCTTGGGTAGTTTTGTGGCATCTACTCCGAATTTTTTAAGGGAAAAACCACAGGCCAACAGTTTTATCTTTTCACTTTTGGCCAAATCCAGAAACGGTTGCATTTGTTCCATGTCTGTTAGCCCTTTCACCGTCTCTCCGCAGATGACCACATGGAACTCCCCGAACTGGTCACCATCATCGGCAGCCAGTTCATCAGCAGCCAACAAGATGGCCTTTAATTGTGGAATTTTTCGGGTAAGCACAATGTAGTTGTTCTGATCTTTATTGTAGGTGCTTTGTGCACTCACTTGACTAAGCCCGGTCAAAAAGCTGATGGCCAACAAGGCCACGGTTAATAATTTTTTCATTTTATTGTTTTTTAAGTTTTGGATTTAATACAAAAAAGAGGAGTCCGCCCAGAATAGCAATATTCTTGAACAAGGGCCCCACCGTCGCCATTTGACCTACTTGAATAGTCAAAGTGATGGGAATAAGCATCAAGATCAACAGTAAGGCCGACCATTTGGTCTTGAAGCCCACAGCTAAAGCAATACCGGCAAGCAGCATCACCACTCCAGAGGCAATCACCGAAAACTCCGGTAGCCCCAATAAATGACCCAAAGCTCCAAACTTGGCATTTTCGATGCGAGCAACGGCCTTATCGGTATTGATTAAATGGTTTAAACTGGCCACGATGAATATCAAACTCACCATGACCCGTAACACGGCTACCGAACTACGGTTAACTTCAATTTTGTTGTTTTGCATGGCTTGTTTTAATGGAATTGATAATCCGTTCCCGGTAATTGCGACAATACATTGGGGCCTAAATCCAGGGCTTTGGCCCTGCCATCCAAAGTTGGGGCAATGGTGCCCTTTTCTTTGAGGTATTCCTCGATCACATCGTGGATCGTGTAGTCCATCACCTTGGTTTCTAAAGTGTTGGGTATACGACAGAGGGTAGGTAGGGGTTCACCTTCCCTACGACAAGCGGACATGGTGTACAGTTTGTCATCTTGAATTGGTTTGCCGCCAATTTTTATGGACGCTACGCGCTCGTCCATCGGTTTGTTCGCATAGAAAGTCAGTTCCATGCCCGAAAAGCGCACCAACCAGCCGCCAAAACGTTCCGTAGGGTTTTGTGCGAATACATTGTGCAATTCTTTTTCCAGCCAATCCTTGATTTGTTTACCGCTGGCCTTTCCAATTTTTACCTTTTCATTTACAGGGAGCATGCTCCAAAGGTCTACCTTAGTAATGGGAGATTTACCTCCTTCTTCAACAGAAATTGGTGTACTGAACCGAAAACCATTGGAAATGGAAACATCAACCCCCGTTTTCCATCGGGCGGCATCGGTAATAAAATTGTCCATGGGATTTTCAACTACAAAATAACGGTAGAGCGGAACACCGGTATATCCCAACACTTGATTTGCTTCTTCTTGATATGGAGCGGTTGCTGTTTCAATAATTTGGGCCACTTTTTCATCTGCTGCGTATGTTGATGGGTCCACTTCCAAAAGGTCATAGGCTTCGTTCACCACTTTGCCGTCTTTAACCGTTAAGGTAAGCTTACCCACAAAGGAAGCAAAGGCCCCAGGCTCGGTCACTTTGGTGTATTCGGTCTCCAAAGGTTTGCGGATACGTTCGTGGGTATCGTTGCCCAGCACATAGTCCACCCGCTCCAAGGCGGGGTTGTTGGCCAAATCGTATTGTTTGCTGATGCCAATATGCGTTACCAAAAACAACACATCCACCTTTTGGTTGTCCTTAAGTTCGGTGATCAGGGCTTCCAAGTTTTCCTCGATGTGATCAAAACGGATACCTTCACTAAACGAAGGGTTCTGACGTACCGGAATTTCGGGGTCGTTATAGGAGATAAAACCGAGTTTTACGCCTTTCAATTCTTTTACAAAATACTGAGGAAACAAAGATTTTCCCGTGGCTTGGTGGTACATATTGGCCGAAATCACCGGCGTATCGTATTGGGTGAGCACGTCCATCATGGTTTGTTTGCCGTACACTACTTCCCAGTTACCCGGAATTAGAAAATCGTAGCCCATTTCTTGGATGATGGGGGCAAAGGCCTTCCCTTCCGAAAGTGCGGCAAAAGCACTTCCTTGGATCATGTCGCCACCATCCAAGATCAAGGTGCCTTCGGGGTTTTTACTTCGTTCGTCCTCAAATAGGGTTTTTACATGGGCGAGTCCACCCAGTTTTCTAAAGGTGATGTGTTCGTCTTCCCAAAAAAGTTCGTCGTGGGGAAACAATTGTCCGTGAATGTCGGCGGTCTGTAATATGGTGATGGTCTGTTCGGTGTCTTGCGCAGGGGTTTTGGCATCCTTGCAAGAGGATAGGGTTCCGAAGAGCAGGGCGACAAGGCCCAAATATTTTATAGTTTGCATGTTGTTGTTTTATAATTAGTTAAAAGATAAGGGGGTAGGCAATGCCTGATGTGGAAAGGACTACTTATGAATAGATTTTGAACTGCCGATATAAAATGTAGAGGGGAACCACCGAAGCAAAGGGTTGCTTTTCGGCAGCGTAAACGTTCTTTCCGTTATTGGAAGCGGTAAAACAGCTAGGGGTTGCCACGGCTGGTAATAGAGCAGTGGCCCTATCCAACTGCAATACGGTACTCTCGCTATGCTGCACAGCCTCGTAGGAAGCGCAGGAAGCGGATATGGTAGTTTTTATTTTGTTGGAGACTTCGGATTTTTCCAAGCCCAGGGCATGTTCCAAGGAATTACGGACTTTGCAGGGCGCCACCAACAGCAAACCTGCCAACAAAGCGGTAAACAGGATGCGCATGTCGAATGTGGATTTGTGGATTCCCGGCATATTCCAAAGAAAGTATTAATTAGCCAAAAAAAATGTAACTAAAGTTACATAGGTGTTGGAGTGGTTTTGGCCAACGGTCTAGTGTATAGTCCTATATTTTTTAGACAAACGACACTTTTGGAGAATTCTTGAAATAGATACTCTTGAAATTTTTTGTGAAAATGAGTTATAATTGAATCATTTCCCTCACCTCCATATGTATCAATCATTGGTTTAGCAACGTCAAACGTTACTAACTCATTCTCTTTGTTATCTTTTTTTTCCTTTGACTTTATGTTTTCGTCTTCTGTATTTTCTGCCTTTAATTCAGCAATTTTCTTTTTTGCCATGATTTTTATATTTATTGTCAACGTTAAAAGATATAAATCGTTTCAATACTTAGACTTCGCTCAACACAAAGTGATTTATATAAACCTATACTGAATCGAGTTCAGTGCAGACAACTGAGTTAATAGAAAAAAACCTACAATCACTTGCGCTTTTCCGTAAGTACTCAACACTTTTATCAATAGTAATGCATTGGTATAGTGATCATTAGGTGTAAATCCCGTCTCTCTATGGCTTCGCTTTATTTGAATCAAAGGCTACATCCAACCGCTGTACTTTTGGGTATTTCTCTGGTGTTAGCGTAAAAAAGATGTTCACTTCCCCATTTTCGGCCTGTAGGGTATAGCGCCCCCGTAGCTGGTTTATGGGATGCATGTCACCTACCGCTTCAATGGCCCCGGCTTTTTCCAAAACATTTTGTATTGCTGCCCTTCTTTTTTCTCGCGATAGGTCCAAATAAAAATTCTCGGCCAAGATTTGCTCTTCCAAAATGGGTTCCCATTGCTGGATCAGTTGGGTAATCTGTTCTTGCCGTTCCAATAGCACATCGGAGGCGAGTAATTTCCGTGGCTGTAGATCGGCCGTCTCGAACAATAATTTACTAAGTTCATTTAACGACCAAGGCGAGGTATAGGTAAGGTTGCAAAAGGCCATAATGCCCACGCCATACTCGGGGTAAAAGCTATAGTTGCTGCCAAAGCCGGGCAACGCGCCTCCATGCGAGACCCTTTTAAGGCCATTGCAGTATTCCGTAATGCCCAATCCAAAGCCGTAGCCGGCCAAAACAGCACAGTCGTCACCTTTATAATCTTTTGCATTGGCGTACAACCTTGGGAACTGTGGCGTCTGCATTTCGCGCAACGAACTTCGTTTTATGGGGCCGCTGTCATCCTCGTTCCGGGGAGGCCATGCCGAAAGGTGAAAACTCACATATTTACTAAAATCGGCTATGGAGGTAATGAGTCCTCCCATGGCACCAAAAGAACCGTCGTGGAGCATGGGTTCCAGTTTCCATTGTTCATCTTCCCAGCGATACCCGATGGCCAGTTGTTCTTCGGGAATGCCTTCGTATTCCCAATAGGTGTGGTCCATACCCAAGGGCTTAAATATATTTTGGGTGATATAGTCCTGATAGGGCATCCCAGAAACCACGGAAACAACATGCCCTAAAAGGGCATACCCGGTATTGCTGTATTCGTACCCGTAGGAAGGAACATTGGAAAAGGAGATGCCTTCATCTACAAGATCAATCAACATCTGATCGGGTTCGTCCAACTGGCGGTCGCCCCAAGGATTGTCCTCGGGAAATCCGGCCGTCATGGTCAAAAGGTTTTCAATGTCTATGGTCGGTGCATCTTTGGTAAGATAGGTGAGTTTCGACATTTCGGGAATGTACTTGCTGACAGGGTCGTTCAGCGACAGTTTTCCTTCATCCCTGAGTTTTATAATGGCCATTGCGGTAAAACTTTTGGTCATGGAGGCTATTCGGAAAGCGGATGAGGGCGAAGCGGGAATCTCCTTCTCAAGGTTCAGGTATCCAGTGGCAGCCGTAAACACCAATTCATTGTCCACTACAATACCGAAGGCAACACCTGGTAAATGCTCGGCCTTGGCGTACTCCTCGATGGATTGCTTTAGCTCGGGTACGATTTGTTTGATTTTTTCTATCCGATCATCGGGGTCAAAAATCGAAGCTTTGTACGATTCGGAATAGGAACGGGCCGGACTTTCGACCGTTGTTTCGGTGGTTTGTTTTGTATTGCACGAGAAAAAGCTTGCAACCAAACAAATAGTGGTAAGTTGAAAAAGTAAGTGTTTCATTCTTTTAGTGTTAGAAGATACTGTACCGAAAAATACCGAATATTCATCAAATAGAAATTGAGAACGGTTCCATTAATAAAAAAAGCCAGTAGCAAACTGCCACTGGCTTTTAAAAGTTATCTGAGAAAAAGATGCTATTCGGTTACTTCGGGTTTTTCGGTAAAAGGAGTTATCCCAAAAGCCGGGTACACATCGGAGGGGTAGTAAAACGTTCCGCCGCGCGATACCATGGCAATGGTTTTAATGGCCTTAATGTCCTCTACCGGATTGCCGGGTACCAAAAAGAAATCGGCCAATTTACCGGGTTCAATGCTTCCTAAACTTTCATGCCCCAAGTATTGCGCCATATCGTAACTGGCCAATTTTAATACTTCGGCAGGGGTGTAGCCCAATTGTTGGTGGTACAGTTCCAGCTCGCGGTGCAGGTTAAAGGCACCGCCCAAATCGGTTCCGGCCACAATTAAAATGCCTTTGTCCTTCATCATTTTAAGGGTTTCCACGATTTTATCGTAGGCTTTGCGGTAGGCTTTGTCCTCTTCATCGTCCGCAATCTGCGCCAAGGCCACTTTTAGGCTACGTTGCTCGTTGGGCGGCATGTGGTCTACATAATCCAAGGCACCGGGGGTTACTTCCCCGTTGCGGGAGAGCATCAAACGCTCGTGGATGGCCAAGGTGGGGTCCATTGCCGTTTTGTTGGCTACGAACAAATCCAAGGTCTCCTGTACTTTGTCACTGTTCAAATCCAGTTCGGGGAATCGTTTCATGGCGGTGAGGCGCAATAATGTACGGGTATCTTCTTCCGGTTCCAACACCCAGCCCAACATGGTCTGGTTAATGTGCGTCATCTCATCATAACCAGCATTTACCATGGCATTGGCATTGGAAAAGGCAGGTACATGCCCGGTTACGAACAGACCTTGATCGTGCGCTTTTTTTACAATGGCAGGTGCCCAATCACCGTCCATGCTATTGTAGAGTTTTACACCGTAAAAACCGAGGCTGTCGTAGGTGTCCACAGCAGCCAATGCCTCTTCCTGGCTTTCCACCAAAATACCATTATTACTGCTGTACGGGCTTTTTCCTTCAATAAACCCAAGGCGGGTAATGCGGGGTCCGGCGAGTACACCGGAGTTGATTTTTTCAATCAAGTTGCTCAGCACCTCGGTATTGTTCCCCATATCTCGGAAAGAGGTGATTCCTGCCAAAATGTTCAACAAAGCACCGTTGTCGCCTGTGTGGGCGTGCATTTCGTACAGACCGGGCACCAAAGTTCCGCCCTTGCCTTCGATGACCACTTCGTCCTCGCCAGTGGCATCGGCAGCTTCAATAGCGGTGATTTTTTCACCTTCTACGACCACGGAAACCGGGTCGGTCAGGGATAGGGTTTTTGGGTCAAAAACCTTTACGTTGGAAATGCGCACTTTTTTACCGTAGTTGTGGGCGTATTCTTTTTGAAGTTTTTCGTAGCGCTCGGCGGAATAGTTTTCGGCCAATTGGCGCAAATCCTTTTCTTCGGCTTCGTAGCCATCCCGAACCACGATGTAGCGGGGTGAGATATAGGCAAAGAAACGCTCCGAATCATCCATAATAAAATAGGAAGGATTCATCTCCGCACCGGACAGCGCATAGGTGGTCAAGGCCAATTCGCCCTCGCCTGAGCTGCTGGGTACGGTCAAATCCTCCATTTTGGTCAGGGTCAAGTTCCCGGCGGGCAGCACGGGCAAGGTGTTTTCGGGCGCATCCATGAGCAAACGGGCTGCCAAAACTGCACTGTACGGACTTCCAAATTGGTTTACATAGAGTTGTGGTGATTCCACAGCGGCGTTCCCCGAGCCTGTGGCATCGGTCCAAGAGGCCTCTCCACCTTCCAAGGAGAACTGTTCGTCCACGGCATTGCCAAAGGTGGTGTTTCCGGTTATTTGCCAGTTTACGGGATAGCCTTCGGCGTTGAGCACAATAGTTTCCTTCATGGTTGGGCCACGGCCATTGTTTTTGTAATCGTAGTCAATAGTAATGGTATCACCAGTGGTGTTGGTTTTGAGGTAGCCCACTTTGGTCTCGCTGATAATTACGGAGTAGTTCTCCTCACCTTGGTAGTCCGCCAAGGATGATGTGGGTTCGGTTTTACAGGAATAGCAGGCCAGTAATACAAGGGCAACGACAAATAAGCGTAGTTTCATAGGGTTGGTTTGAGTAAAAGGTTCAAGGTAGCGAATTTTGATGGTTTTGTCGGTTATATTGTCCGTTTTGGTAAGGCAAACACGGGTTTACTTTATGTTTACTTCAACTATAAAATCAGCTTGGTCAAAATCCCGATTATCCGGAAGCTGTAACAGCGTGCCGTAGGCTGTGGTTTTATAGTCTAATTTTTTCTTCGACTGGAAATCAATAATGCTCTTAATATCGCCAGTAATGGTTGGGAAAAAGAAATTGTCGGTTTTCCAGTCCATAATATGAATATAGATTTTATCATCTTTTTGGGTTGATACGCCCCAACTTTGCGGTGGTATGGGCCCTCCCCGGGTTCCGTAAATGGAGGAGCCGTACTTTTCGGTCCAATCGCCAATTGTTTTTAGGGTTTTAATAAATTCGGGTTGAATTTTACCGTTGGGCATTGGGCCAACGTTTAACAGAAAGTTGGAGTTGTAGCCAGCAGCTCTCACCAAATATTGAATCAATTCCTTGGAAGATTTATAGGCTTTGTCCTGTAATGAAAACCCCCATCGCTGTGCCATGGTCTCCGCAGTTTCGAGAGGTAAGTTACCCACTTCGGAATCTCCGCTGAACCCACCTTTGTTTTCTCCGGGGAGGTCTTTTTCGAACATCTGGAAATCTTCACCATTGTTGGGAGCTTGGTGGTGGTTGCTTCCGATCATGGCCTGTGGCTGCAGTTTATGGATTAAATTGTAAGTTTTCTGAAGCTGCCAATCGGCATCTTTTTTGTCCCACCAACCATCAAACCAAATCCCGCCGATGTCACCATAATTAGTCAGCAATTCGGTGAGCTGTCCGTTCATGTAATCAAGATAGTTTTCCCAGTTACCGCTATCAGGTCTACCTGTTTTTTTTCCAGTATCGCCCCTTGGGTAATAATCGTTATGATGCCAATCCAGTTGCGAATAATAGAGGAACAGTTTTAAACCATGCTTTTTGCAGGCTTCGGCCATTTGTTTTATAATATCCTTTTTGTAGACTGTCCTATCCATAATGTCCCAGTCCGTAAGCTTGCTATTGAACATGCCAAAGCCGTCGTGGTGTTTGGTGGTTATGGTAATGTATTTCATGCCAGTCGATTTGGCCAAGAGCACCCATTCTTCCGCATTAAACTCGGTAGGGTTGAAAAACGCAGGTATTTTTTCGTAGGTCTTTTTATCAATGGACTGTGTTTCCATGACCCATTCGTGCACGCCCAATACAGAATATACGCCCCAATGTATAAACATCCCGAATTTCGCATCTTGAAACCATTTCCTGTTTTCGAGGTTTTCAGCAGTAGATTGATATTCCTGTGCAAGGGATGGGGTGGTATAGACAAGGGTAATTAAGGCTAGGATGATGATTTTTTTCATTTAGGTGCTCTTTATGGTTGGTATGGGCAAACAAGTTAATTAAAAGATGTGGGAAATTTGATGGGAAAATGTAATTGATTGATTTGGTAGGCAGTAGGTAGTAGGCGATTAACCCTAAACCATAAACTCTGCACCATAGGGCCATTTGCGATAACTCCCAACAAATCACTATCTTTGCGCCCCTAAAACGCATGGCAGGTATATGAACAAAAAAGTTGCATTTTACACGCTGGGCTGCAAGCTCAATTTCTCCGAAACTTCAACAATTGCTAGAGGTTTTGAAAAGGAGGAGTTTGAGCGTGTGGACTTTTCGGAGGAGGCTGATGTGTATGTGATCAACACCTGTTCGGTAACCGAGAATGCCGATAAGCGTTTTAAAACCATTGTAAAGCAGGCGCAAAAAGCCAATCCTGATGCTTTTGTGGCGGCTGTAGGTTGTTATGCGCAGCTAAAACCAGAAGAATTGGCTGCTGTGGACGGTGTGGACTTGGTGTTGGGCGCTACGGAGAAGTTCAAAATCACCGATTACCTAAACGATCTTACCAAAAACGATAGGGGGGAGGTGCATTCCTGCGAGATAGAAGATGCCGATTTTTATGTGGGCAGTTATGCCATTGGTGACCGTACCCGTGCTTTTTTAAAGGTTCAAGATGGTTGCGACTATAAATGTACCTATTGTACCATTCCCTTGGCACGTGGAATTTCGCGTAGCGATACCTTGGGCAATGTGCTGCACAACGCCAAGGAAATTGCCTCCCAAGATATTAAAGAGATTGTTTTAACGGGAGTGAACATCGGTGACTACGGAAAAGGTGAGTTTGGCAATAAAAAGCACGAGCATACCTTTTTGGACTTGGTGAAGGCCTTGGATACTATTGATGGCATCCATCGTTTACGAATATCTTCCATTGAGCCTAATTTACTCAAGAACGAGACTATAGATTTTGTGGCACAGAGCAATTCTTTTGTGCCTCATTTTCATGTGCCGTTGCAGAGCGGTAGTGATGCTATTTTAAAGAAGATGCGGCGTCGCTACCTATCCAATTTGTATGTGGATAGGGTAGAGCGCATCAAAAAAACGATGCCTCACGCCTGTATCGGGGTGGATGTGATCGTAGGTTTTCCAGGAGAGACTGACGAGCATTTCTTGGAGACCTATCATTTTTTGAATGAACTGGATGTTTCCTATTTACATGTGTTCACCTATTCAGAAAGAGATAATACCGTGGCCGCTGAAATGGACGAAGTGGTTCCAAAAAAAGTACGTAGCAAGCGAAGCAAGATGCTCCGAGGACTATCCGCCAAAAAGCGTAGGGCTTTTTATGAGAGTCAATTAGGGACTGTACGTACTGTTTTGTTCGAGGGGGAGAATAAAAAAGGCTACATTCATGGGTTTACCGAAAATTATGTAAAGGTAAAGGCACCATGGGATCCTACGTTTGTGAATACCTTGCACCAAATAAAGCTCACCGATATTGATGATGACGGTCTGGTGCGATTCGAATTTGTGTCCACCGAAATCATGGCATAAAAAAACCTCCCGATTTAGGAGGTTTAAATGCTTTAACTGATGGTTGGCTCGATCAGATGCGAATACCAACTGGTAACATTTCCTTGTATTGCCTATTTTTTCTTAAAAAACCTGCAATTTGAGGGCTTGTGGGTACAACTCTAAGGTTGTTTTCCTGAATTTCGTTTAAAACGGCTTTGATAAAATCCTCTTTAAACCCCTCTTCTGTAATTTCTTCTGGAATAACCAGTTTGGTCAAAAATACTTTGCGCTCTTGTGAAGAGTACTCAATTTTGGCTAAATGCCCATTGACCTTAGTTTCAAATTGACGCAAGAAACTATTGTCAGTGATTTCCAATGTTGTCATATAGTACTTGTTTTTTTAATGACTCTCTAGAAGTACCCAAATGGGTAGTTCTGTGTTCCCCTAATTAAAAAAATGTATTCATTTGACGGGGTTAGCTGCAAAAGGGATACAAAATTAGTCAAAATATTGCTAATTTCCTAGTCCTTGCCGATATTTGGTGCTATATGTCCGATAATAAAATCCCTGTTTACCTAATACCTGGAATGGCTGCCAATACATCTATTTTTGAAGGAATAAAACTTCCGGAAGACCAATTTACCGTTCATACTCTGGATTGGTTTCTACCCGATAGGGGAATCAGTCTTACCGATTATGCCAAAAAGATGTGCGATAAGATTGAGGAGCCCAACCCTGTTTTGTTGGGAGTTTCCTTTGGAGGTATATTGGTGCAGGAGATGGCCAAAATTATCCCGACCCGAAAAGTAATCGTGGTATCTTCCGTAAAGAGCAAGCACGAACTCCCTAAAAGAATGATTTTTGCCAAGTACACCAAAGTGCACAAATTGCTGCCCACGGGCTTGGTAAACAATTTGGAACTATTGGCTAAATACGCCTTTGGCGAAACGGTGACCAAGCGTTTGCATTTGTATGAAAAGTATTTATCCATCCGTGATAAATATTATATTGATTGGTCTATAGATCAGATCGTAAATTGGAATCAAGAACTCCCCGTAGATAGTGTTGAGCACATTCAAGGGGAACGTGACGCTATTTTTCCAATAGCCAATATCAAAAATTGCATTACGGTTAAAAATGGTACCCACACCATGATCATTCATCGTGCCAAGTGGTTCAATGAGCACCTTCCCACAATTATTTTGAAATAATTTCGTCTATATAATAGTATCTTTACGGTATTCTTAAAATTAATTGCTATGAAATACATCAAAAACATACTCGCTATTATAGGATTGATTGCAGTTGGAAGCACCTTGATTTTTGCTGTGCAGTCAAGTGAAACGCAAAAACCAGCCATAAAGGGGCCAGAAACGGCCAATACGGACAAGAATGTGGCGGATACCTACCAGATTAGTGCCATTGAAATTCCTGAAGACCTCAATTTTGCAGGCGAACCGGTTCCACAAGAAGACCCAGAAATTATGGAACGTGTTGATCGTGAATTTTTGGTGAACACCTATTGGCAATCCAATGCCCTTTTATTAATGAAAAGGGCCAATAAATACTTTCCTATTATTGAACCCATTTTAAAAAAGAATGGTATTCCGGATGATTTTAAATATTTGGCCGTAGCCGAGAGTGGTTTGCAAAATGTGGTGTCGCCTGCCGGAGCTACTGGTTTTTGGCAGATAATGAGAGGAACCGGAAGGGAGTATGGTCTTGAAGTAAACGATAACGTAGATGAACGTTACCATGTGGAAAAAGCGACGCAAGTGGCGTGTGATTACCTAAATAAGTGGAAAGAAAGATTTGGAACCTGGACCTTGACCGCTGCCGCATACAACGCTGGCCCTGCCGGCATTCAAAAATATATGGACATTCAGCAAGTGGACGATTATTACGATTTGCTTTTGGGGCAGGAAACAGGGCGCTATGTGTTCCGTATTTTGGCCATAAAGGAAATATTATCTAATCGCGACAAGTACGGTTTTCAGTTGGACGAGGAGGATATGTATGAAAAGGCCCCGACTTTTACGGTTGAAGTAGATACCGCGGTAAGCAACTGGGCGGATTTTGCGGAGCTTTACGAAATCAACTACAAGGTGCTGAAGCGCCATAACCCTTGGTTGCGCGAACCGCATTTGAACAATGCTTCTGGTAAAAAGTATACCATCGAAATTCCTAATAAAGGGTACTATCGTGTGGGTAGTATGGGGAAGTAGGGATTGGAACGAACGCTTATAGATTACGGCATTTGTTGGTATAGGTCTTCGGTTGTTTTTAGCAGCACAGTTGCCATTTCGAATAGGTGATGTTATGTTGATTTTATGCTCTGCAAATATTCATCCGCAGTCATAACTGGCAATAAAGACTTTTTAAAGTCTTTTCCATTTCTAGTAATAATAATGTCGCAATCTGAATCCACAGCACTAAAATATTGTAGCGCATCTTCGAAATCTTTAAAATCGGAATTCAGCCCTTTTTCAATGATGTGTTCATCTAGTTCGCAGATTGTACATAAGATTTTAAATTTCCTTAATTTCCCCCTAGCAATTTGTATAGATTCAAATTTTGATAGAAAGTAGTTTAAAGTTGCAAACGATATGGGTGAGACAACTAAAGTTAGCACGTCTTTATCGGCCAGTGTGGCAATTTTAGCTATGGAATCATAATAAGGGTATCTTTCTCCAAGTAAATCAAGAATTACTTTCGTATCGAGAAACAATCTTTTTCTCATCTATTTGTATTTCTCCAATAATTGGTCGGAATACGCTGTTTTGGAATCTAAGTCAGCAGGGATTTTGACTCCAGTAGATAAACTTTTAACGAATGGAGAAATTTCTACATCTGAATCTTTCTTGTCAGATGTCAAAGATTGCAAATAAGCTTCCACAATTCTGGACAAGCTCATTTTTTTATCTGCAGCATATTCTTTTGCTCGTTCAATTATTTCTTGATTAAGCTTTAAAGTTAGTTTTGTGTCCATAAACCGAACTTATTATACGTACAAATTTAATTAAAATATACGTATAACTTTTATTTGACCTGAATTTTTACACTCAATGTAATAGAATGTAATTCATTTTTTAATGAATTTATCAATTAATAAAAGAAACACCGTGATAGTTGACGGTAATTCGGCACAAGTATTAAAGTCATTAAAAGCCGATAAAATTGACGAAGGCAAAATCTGGTTTGACAAATTTTCAACCCAAATTAAGAAAAGAGATAATGAGGAAACTTAGGAAGAACCCTAAATCTTCTTCATCTGCTGCTGCATCATCTTGATCTGGTCGGTAAGCATATTGTTCTTGTCCAACTTTTTGGCCTCTTTCAACAATTGGGTAGCTTCGCGCTTTCTGCGCTTTTGCATGGCAATGCCCGCCAAGCTCAATTTGACCATGGCCACATCGTAGTCCATGGTGAGACCAAATTTCAAGGCCTTTTTAAAGTACTTTTCGGCCTGCGTCAGGTTTTTTTGAGAGTAGATAATACCGTGCAGGTAGTTGTAGTACCCTTGCTGCTTTTTAATCAAAGCAGACTCGGGGTTCTTTATCTTATCAAGCCACCGTTGCACACCGTCCAAATCCTGCTTTCTCATTTTAAGAAAGGCCAATAGGATAAACTCATTTCTAAAATAAAGAGAGATGAAAACGAAGGATAGCAAGATCAATGCAATTCCGTTGCCAATGTTGCCTTCCACAAACTGGTAAACTGCATAAGCAATGATAAGAACGGCAATAACGAGCTTGATATTTTTGTTGAACATATTGTCTTGTGGTTTTTACCTTTAGTTAAGCGCTCGCAAAAGTACTAAAAACTTAATTAAATATTTTAAGTTTGGACTTGCCAAAGTAAAAAGTCTTCGTATATTTGCGCCCAGAATTTTTTAGGGAAAACAAATTTCCCGACATCAAAATCCATAAAACAGTTCGGAAATGAAAAGAACGTATCAACCATCCAAAAGGAAGAGAAGAAACAAGCATGGTTTTAGGGAGCGCATGGCGACTGCCAATGGTAGAAAAGTTCTTGCGAGAAGAAGAGCCAAGGGAAGAAAGAGATTAACTGTTTCCTCTGAGCCAAGACATAAAAAATAATGATAGTATTTATTATTTAAATTAAAGGTGTTACTTTTCTAGGTAACACCTTTTTTTTGACATATAAACAAATAACCGAGAAACCCCTGTAGAAAATGCCCAAAAGAAAAGATTTAAATTCCATTTTGATTATTGGTTCTGGCCCAATCATTATCGGTCAGGCATGCGAGTTCGATTATTCAGGTTCCCAAGCACTTAGATCGCTTAGGGAAGACGGTATCGAAACCATTTTGATAAACAGCAACCCCGCCACCATTATGACGGACCCAACTATGGCGGACCACGTTTATCTAAAACCATTGACAACGAAGTCGATCATTGAAATACTCAAAAAACATCCAAATATTGATGCGGTATTGCCAACTATGGGCGGACAAACCGCATTGAACCTTTGTATCGAGGCCGATGACAAAGGTATCTGGGAAGATTTTGGAGTAAAAATCATAGGGGTGGACATCGACGCCATCAACATTACCGAAGACCGTGAAAAGTTTAGGGAGTTGATGCTCAAAATTGGTATAGGTATGCCACCACAGGCTTCCGCAACATCGTTTCTAAAAGGAAAGGAAATTGCCCAAGAATTCGGGTTTCCATTAGTGATTCGGGCTTCCTTTACACTTGGAGGGGCAGGAGCAGCTATAGTGCACGATCCCGCAGAGTTTGACGATATGTTGAGCTATGGTCTGGAAGTTTCTCCCATTCACGAAGTAATGATCGATAAAGCCTTGATGGGCTGGAAAGAATATGAATTGGAGCTGCTACGCGACAAGAACGACAATGTAGTAATCATTTGTACCATTGAAAATATGGATCCCATGGGCATCCATACAGGGGATTCCATTACCGTGGCTCCTGCGATGACCTTGTCCGACAGGACGTTCCAGCGCATGCGGGATATGGCCATCCACATGATGCGCAGTATAGGGGACTTCGCAGGTGGATGTAACGTGCAGTTTGCCGTGAGTCCAGATGAGAAAGAAGATATTATTGCAATCGAGATCAACCCAAGGGTTTCCAGATCTTCAGCTTTGGCATCCAAGGCTACAGGATATCCGATTGCGAAAATCGCTGCTAAATTGGCCATTGGCTACACTTTGGATGAGTTAGACAACCAGATTACCAAGTCCACATCGGCATTGTTTGAGCCTACATTGGACTACGTCATCGTAAAAATACCACGTTGGAACTTTGACAAGTTCGAAGGTTCCGACAGAACCCTTGGCCTTCAAATGAAGTCCGTAGGAGAAGTAATGGGTATTGGACGATCGTTCCAAGAAGCCTTGCACAAAGCTACACAGTCCCTGGAGATCAAACGAAACGGATTGGGTGCAGATGGAAAAGGGTACAAGGATTACGAAACCATTATTGAAAAATTAAGAGTACCAAGTTGGGACAGGGTATTCGTAATCTACGATGCCATTCAACTTGGTATCCCATTAAAACGCATCCACGAAATCACCAAGATAGATATGTGGTTCCTAAAACAATACGAGGAATTACACTTCTTGGAGATGGAAATATCAAAATACACCATAGAGAGCTTGCCAAAAGCATTGTTGTTGGAAGCGAAGCAAAAAGGTTTTGCGGATAGACAAATTGCCCACATGTTGGATTGTTGGGAAAGTGAAGTGCACAGTAAGCGTATGGATTTGAACATCAATCGAGTGTACAAATTGGTAGATACTTGCGCCGCTGAGTTTAAAGCGGTAACGCCTTACTACTATTCTACTTTTGAAGAAGAAATAGAGACACCCGATGGCGAGCGCTACGTGGCTAACGATAGTGTGGTTACCAACAAGAAGAAAGTAGTGGTTCTCGGCTCCGGTCCAAACCGAATTGGTCAAGGAATCGAGTTCGATTACTGCTGTGTTCACGGTGTTTTGGCTGCCGCTGAGTGTGGTTATGAGACCATTATGATCAACTGTAACCCAGAAACCGTTTCCACCGATTTTGATACCGCGGACAAGCTTTACTTTGAGCCTGTTTTCTGGGAACATATCTACGACATTATCCTTCATGAAAAACCAGAAGGTGTAATTGTACAGTTGGGAGGACAAACCGCTTTGAAGCTTGCCGAAAAACTGGACAAATACGGAATCAACATCATCGGAACAAGCTTCCAGTCCTTGGATTTGGCCGAGGATAGGGGAAGTTTCTCCACATTATTGAAGGATAACAACATTCCTTACCCAAGATTCGGTGTGGCAGAAACCGCTGATGAAGCCTTGGATTTGGCCGAGGAACTTAAGTTCCCGTTGTTGGTAAGACCATCCTACGTGTTAGGTGGACAAGGAATGAAAATCGTTATCAACAAAGAGGAATTGGAGGCCCACGTGGTGGATTTGTTGCGAAAAATACCCAACAACAAGTTGCTTTTGGACCACTATTTGGATGGTGCCATTGAAGCTGAAGCAGATGCGATTTGCGATGGTGAAGATGTATACATTATCGGGATAATGGAGCATATAGAGCCCTGTGGAATTCACTCGGGAGACTCCAATGCCACATTGCCACCGTTCAATCTTGGTGAATTTGTAATGCAACAAATTAAAGATCATACCAAAAAGATTGCTTTAGCACTCAACACGGTAGGATTGATCAATATTCAGTTTGCTGTCAAGGACGATATCGTTTATATCATAGAGGCCAACCCAAGAGCCTCTCGAACGGTTCCCTTTATTGCGAAAGCATATAAGGAACCATATGTAAACTACGCCACCAAAGTGATGTTGGGCGATAAAAAGGTTAAGGATTTTGACTTTAAGCCGCATTTGGATGGCTATGCGATAAAACAACCTGTATTCTCTTTCAATAAGTTCCCTAATGTGAATAAAAACTTGGGACCTGAAATGAAGAGTACCGGGGAGAGCATTTTATTTATTGATAGCTTAAAAGATGATGAGTTCTATAACTTGTACTCCAGGCGAAAAATGTATTTGAGCAAGTAATAAGTAGAACCAACATTCAATAAACCTTTAAGACGGTTTCCTAATCGATCAATTCAAAAGATTCGGCAATCGTTTTAAAGGTTTTTTTATGTTCCATTTTTTTGTCTTTTAGGGTCCAGGCCATAATCATATAAACCCTGTCATTCCCCTCAACAAAGGTCAAAAAATAAGAGATTTCACTGGAGACACCATTAATATTGGCATCAATTTCTATAAATTCAGCACTCAAACCGTTTATTTTGAAAGGTCGGGGTTTGGATCTACTATTGATTTCAGTGGTTCGAGAGAGTATTTTTAACCGGGCATCCCTATAATTCTGTATTGTGGAAAGTTGCTCATCGTACTGCCCTAAATCCCTATATACTTCTTCAAATCTTGATTTTGGCTCATCAATTACCAGAAGATATGCCTCTTGGAGTAGGCTTTGATACTGAAGGGATGCTTCTTCATTCAATCCAGTGGTGCCCTTCATGAAACGGGGAACCTTTATTTGATACTCATTATTGATGGCAACGGTATTAAAATCTTCGATTATAGGCTCGGAATCATTTTTTTCTGCTCTAAAGTTTTTACATGATAAGCATGAAAGTATCAGCAAAACAAATAATAAAGTATGCCTGGTCCTCATATCAAAGTTTTGATGTATTGTGGGACACTAATATAGGATTTAATCCCATTAAATGGGGCTAATTTTCCGATGCTCTGTATCGAAATGGGTTAAGGTTTGTTCGTTTAAACACCTCGCGGGCTTACCTCAAAGGTAGTTATTATTTCACGTTTTGTCCCCACCTAACCTCCCCAAAGGGGAGGAACTATTCTCTTCTCAGTTGGAGGGGTTGGGGGAGGACTCTTTAGTATCCTTTAGCGAAGGTAGTTTGATGACTTTTTTAATCTTGTAAAGGTTTGTGGGTGCTTATTGCAATACGGTTCCAAGCGTTTATGGTAACAATGGCCATAATAATCTGCGAAAAATAATGTTCATCGAATAGCTTTACGGCTTTTTCGTATGTTTCTCGGCTTAGCCCATTTTTGTGTACCATGGTAACTTCTTCCGTAGTTTTTAAGATCACCCTTTCTTCCTCGGAGAAAAGGTCCGTGTCCCACCAAGCATCCAATAAAAGTAATCTTTTTGGGTTTTCGCCCAGTGTCAGGGCATCTTTGGTGTGCATATTTATACAGAACGCACAGCCGTTGATCTGTGAGGCCCTAATTTTTATCAACTCGTAGTGAATTTTGTCCAACTGGCTTTGTAGCAAGTAATTTTCAAGCCCAAGCATAGCTTTGAAGGCCAATGGTTCCGCTGCATCAATTTGAATTCTTGTTTCCATGATTGTTTTTTATAATGTTGATGCTAAGGTATTCAGAGAAACAAACAGAAAACTTAAACGGGTTTAAGAACGCTTTTTTGCCCGTATTTCGCTTACATATTCTGGAGTCAACCCCAAAAAAGAAGCAATTAAATATTGGGGCACACGTTGTGCAAATTCCGGGAAATGCTCTGTAAAGTGGAGGTAGATTTCCTCTTTTGATAATCCAAACATATACTTCACCTTATTTAGAGAGGCCCCGTATGCAATTTGATAGATTGTTCTAAAATAACGTTCAAGTATTGGAAATTCATGGAGCAATTGTTCTTGTTTCTCATAACTGATGGATAGAATCCGGGTATTCTCTACGGCTTGTAAATTAAAATCGGTGTTGGATTTGTTCTGAAAGGCCAAGAAGTCTGATAGCCACCAATTTTCCAACGCAAACTGAACGGTACATTCCACACCTTTTTCATTGATAAAGTACATGTGCATACAGCCGTTGAGCACAAGGTGGATATGGGTGCACGGCCCCCCGGCATGCATCAGTATTTCCTTTTTGTCCAAACAACGTTCATCAAAATACGACAAAATCTTGCCAAACGCTTTTTCCGAAACGGGTACATATTGGTTCAGGTGATCAAAAAATGAATTGTGGCTTATTTTTTTCATGAACAACGCCTTTGGAAAGGTAAAGTTACATAAGTAAAATTACTGTTATGTTATGGTTTGCCCCTAAGTAAAGAGGATGTGCAGAAAGCAACAATTTTTTGATTATATCAGGTTTTGCCCTATAACAAGTTCTGGAGGCACTTCTCAATGACAATAACGTAGAATTTCCGTTATTTGTGGTATAAAAAGTTTATTATGGAATCACCCAATTGGCAGACCGCCATGGAATTCGAGGATATCACCTATAAAAAATGTAATGGCGTGGCACGTATCGCATTTAACCGTCCGGATATACGCAATGCGTTCCGCCCAAAAACCACAAGCGAACTTTACAAGGCATTTTACGATGCCCAGGAGGATACATCTATTGGGGTCGTGCTACTTTCTGGTGAAGGACCTTCATCCAAGGATGGTAAATGGGCATTCTGCAGTGGCGGGGACCAAAAAGCACGCGGTCATAAAGGCTACGTTGGCGATGATGGATATCACCGTTTAAATATTCTAGAGGTACAACGTTTGATTCGTTTTATGCCCAAAGTGGTAATTGCCGTAGTGCCCGGATGGGCCGTTGGAGGGGGGCATAGCCTGCATGTGGTGTGCGATATGACACTGGCCAGTAAAGAGCATGCCATTTTTAAACAAACCGATGCTGATGTTACCAGTTTTGATGGAGGCTATGGTTCGGCCTATCTTGCTAAAATGGTGGGGCAAAAAAAAGCGCGGGAAATTTTCTTTTTGGGAAGAAACTATTCTGCTCAAGAAGCCTATGAAATGGGTATGGTGAATGCTGTAATTCCGCATAAGGAATTGGAGGACACTGCCTACCAATGGGCTCAGGAAGTCTTGGCCAAGTCACCGACCTCCATAAAAATGCTAAAATTTGCCATGAACCTCACCGACGACGGTATGGTGGGACAGCAAGTGTTTGCAGGAGAGGCCACTCGTTTGGCTTACATGACCGATGAGGCCAAGGAGGGCCGCAATGCGTTTTTGGAAAAGCGCAAGCCCGATTTTGGCAAGGATAAGTGGATCCCATAGGTTAATATGTAATCAAGGATAAACAGTTTACAGTCAATTATTTGTCATACCAAAAACTGCTTGCCCTAAACTTATTTCAGGGTAAGGGCTATGGGTTCCGTGTTAAGCTACCATTAACGGTTTAGATGTTTTTTTAAACAGGTTTTTTTATTCCAACTCCAAATTTGTGGGAAGAGGTTTGTCCAAAAACATATTATCCTTTAATGGAGTATGTAATCTTGAAGATGTAAAAGATTCTGCGGGCATTTCCACCGTAAAGTCGATTTTTGCAGCTCCACCAGAAATTTCTTGGAGTGCACGTGCCAAAAGTGGCTCGTTTACGTCTCCCAAAACTCCAAGGTTGGTTAAATCTTCACTGAGTTCAATGTCGGGGCTTAAGCCGCTGGTGTAATCATAAAAACCATCCGCATTCTCATTTCTACCGACCAAAGGTTGTAATCCCCAAGAATTTTGTGAGTTTATATTCCCTTCACGATCGCTATTATAGATAAAATTGTTTTCGCTATCATCAACCAAAGTAATGGAGAATTCATTTTTGCCACGTGTTGTTTCACCAATATGGATTACATCGATATATGGGTCCAGTCCGTTCATCACCAATTCACTTGCCGAAGCAGAATCACCTGTGGCAATCACAAATATTCTGCTCAAATTTAAAGAGTTAATGGCACTCGCTCCCGTAGAATTTGCGAAGTAGTCAGTCAGAAATTCATCGGAAAACTCGGCTTGTATCTTGGAGTTCCAACGCTGTTTTATGTACACATCACTAGTTTTGGTGCCATAGATCATACTGGCCAAAAGGCGCGATGTGTTAACTGAGCCACCTGGGTTATAACGCATGTCTAAAACCAGTTCAGTGGCTCCATTGGCCTTAAATTTTGCAAAGGCATCATTTAAATCTTCGTTAAAACTGCTTAAAAAGCGGTTGTACATTAAATAGGCGACCTTAGTACCGTTTACATCTAATGTTTTAGCAACCAAAATGGGGTTTTCAATCTGATTCTCTATTTTGGTAAGCGAAACTTCTTTGTCACTGTCAGAAATGGTGTTATCGGCCACAGTTGCCATTCCGAGCGTGTAAGTACTATTATCACCAAAAAGTAGGTTGATATAGTTGTTTGCGGTTAGTTGAACTCCATCGACTCTCGTAAAAAATTCGCCTCTTTGTATGTCCTTGGCAGAAGCATCCGAATCTGGCCAAATATATTGTACAAATCCAAAAACGTTATCGGTATCGCCAATAAGTCCCAATCCAAACTCTAAACCATTGCTTTGGGATATACCCGAGAGACTGCTTACCAGCTCGGTATAATCTTCGTTGGCAAAACTAAATCGGTCTATGGCAGTTTCTTCACCGTAAATTTCTTCGTGTCTGTTACAAATGCTATAATAAAAATTTTCAGGATCAGAATTACTCTCCAAAAAAGCAGTGTATTCGGCGTTGGTGGAGAACCTATTATCAGCAAGGTCAGGAACATCAGCTTGCCAAAAATACCAAAGGTTCATGGCCTTCCACATAAAATCTTGGGCAGCCACATCTGCACTTGGGTCTGGATCGGGAGTAGGTCCGTTTTTGATTCCATCATCATCACTGCAGGACAAAAATGCAAAAGACAATCCCAAAAACAGGAAGAAATACTTTTTCATAACTTAATTTTTAATGAATTTACTCAAACTTTATTCCAAATTTATCAAGGGTGTAGGTTGAATTGAGTAAAAATACATGAACAATCATGCAAATTTGCCTTGCAAAATACCTTTATATAAGGAGAGTACAAATTTTTTGTAACAAATTTCGATATGTATCGTCGTGATAGTGTAGGTCGATAAGAAAGACACAAAAACAACTAAGACAACCAAATGAAACAAACAGAATTCTTAAATGTGGTTTTACCTTTTCAGGATAAACTGTACAGGCTCGCAAAGCGCCTGTTGGTCTCCAGAGAGGAAGCGGAAGACGCCACTCAAGAAATTTTGTTGAAGCTATGGTCAAAGAACGAGTCAATGTCAAAGTATAAAAATGTAGAGGCCTTTGCCATGACCATGACCAAAAACTTTTGTTTGGACCGGTTAAAGTCCAAGCAAGCAGGAAACCTAAAATTGGTTCATAGCAACTATAGTGACCAAAATACCTCCTTACAAAAACAAATGGAGGCCGAGGACAGCGTAAGTTGGATGGAACGGATTATGGAAGACCTGCCAGAACAACAAAAAATGATATTGCAGCTACGGGATGTGGAGCAATACGAGTTCGATGAGATATGCGAGCTCTTGGACATGAAACCCACAGCAGTGCGCGTAGCACTGTCGAGGGCGAGAAAAACAGTAAGGGAAGAATTAATAAAAAAACATAACTATGGAATTGGGTAACATAGAGAAAATATTGGAGAAGTATTTCGAGGCCACTGCTACAGTGGACGAAGAAAGAGCACTCAGGGAGTATTTTTCACAAGAAGAGGTAGCGCCTCATTTAGAACAGTACAGACCCATGTTCAACTACTTTTCCACGGCCAAGGAAGAAAAGTACACCAAGCAGGTACCATTAAAACCTAGAGTAAACTATTACAAGTGGCTATCCGTTGCAGCGGCAGTAGTTCTTGCCTTTGGCATTTATTTTGGTAATCAGTACCAAGAAACTAAGCGTTTGGAACAAGAAAAGGCAGAATATGCCTACGAAGAAACCAAAAAAGCTTTTGAGCTCTTAGCGGAAAATTTTAGTCGTGGAACAGAAAAGGTGGCCTATCTAAAAGAGTTCGAAGAAGCAAAAGAGAAGATTTACAACAACAATTAAAAAACGAAAAGATGAGAAAGTATATTTTAATCACAGTAATGGCAGTATTGCCTTTGGCCGGATTTTCACAATCCCTTTTTGATAAATTTGAAGATTTGGACGATGTAACATCCGTAGTGGTGAACAAAAGCATGTTCAACCTATTGGCAAAGATTGATGTAGAGGTAGATGATCCCGAAGCTCAGGACTTTATGGATATTGCCAGTAGCTTACAAAGCTTAAAGGTCTTCACTACCGAGGATAAGAAAATCGGTGAGGACATGAAGTCGTCCGTGGACAGCTACCTAAAATTCTCCAAAATGGAAGAGTTGATGCGGGTAAAGGACAAAGATGCCAATGTCAAGTTCTACATTAAAGAGGGCAAGGATGCGGATCATGTGAGCGAACTGCTCATGTTCGTGACAGGTATGAATAACGTTGAGGCCGATGGCAGAAAATTCGAGACTGTAATTTTATCACTTACCGGTGATATTGATTTGAACAAAATTGGTTCATTGACAAAAAAAATGAACTTACCGGAAGAACTCAACGAGGCAAGTAAAAAGAATTAATTAAGACATCGGTTGGCAATAATCGGTTAGATACTGTAACAAAATGCAACAAGCTCCAACTAATTATTGTCAACTGATTATCAGTTTATAAAATCAATCAAAAAAAGAACAGATGAAACATATTATTAAAACCATGTTGGTGGCCGGGGCAGTGCTTCTGGCTTCGTGTGCTTCGCAGCAAAGCCTGCAAGAGTATTATGTGGACAATTCGGAGAACCCAAACTTTTTGTCCATAGATGTTCCCGCAAGCATCTTAAAGCTGAACGAGGAAGATTTGAACCCAACCCAAAAAGAAGCTATTGAATCACTTCGTAAATTCAATTTGTTGGCCTTTAAAAAGAATGCCGATAATGAAGTGGAGTATGAGGTTGAAAAGAAAAAAGTACGCGAAATCTTAAAGGGAGACCAGTTTGTGGAGCTCATGAAAATCAATTCAAAATATGGCAAGGGAGTCATTAAATATTTAGGAGATGAGGACGCCATTGATGAAGTAATTATTTATGGGGATAGTGAAGATAAAGGCTTTGCCTTAGTAAGGGTACTTGGTAAGGATATGAACCCCGCGCATATCATTCAATTAATGCAAGCCATACAAAAATCCGATTACAAAGGAGAAGGTCTTGGTGAAATTGGAGATTTTCTAAAAGGCTAAGGCCAATCATCATAAATTTCTAAGGAGGGTGGCGTTTGTCACCCTTTTTCTTTTTAGGAAAATCAAAAACGTGACCTAGTTTAGTATCTTAGTGTCTCATAATAAGAACACTAACAAAACTCTAGCATAATGGAAAAAGCACAAGAATGGTTTGACTATGGTATTGAACTGGCCAAAGAATTTGGCCCAAAACTGATTACAGCACTTGTTATATACATTATTGGTATGTGGGTGGTGAAAAAGATAATAAAGGGTACACGTAAGGTGATGTCCAAAAGCAAGTATGATCAATCTCTTCAGACATTTCTCTTGAATCTCTTTTCGTGGGCATTAAAAATATTCCTGATCATTATAGTTATTTCCCGTTTGGGAGTGGATGTCACTACCTTTGCAGCCTTGATTGCCGCTGCAGGTCTTGCTGTTGGGCTGGCGTTGCAGGGTTCGCTTTCCAACTTTGCAGGAGGTGTGTTGATTATGATATTTAAACCTTATAAAATTGATGACTTAATCGAAGCACAAGGGGTTTTGGGAAAAGTAAAAGGAATCGAAATCTTTACTACAAAATTGGTGACCCCACAGAACAGACTGGCCATTGTTCCCAATGGTGCCATGGCCAACGGGAACATCATAAACTATACCGCAGAGGGTAAAATGCGTGTCGATACCGTAATAGGAGTGGGTTACGGTGAGGACATCAAAAAAACCAAAGATGTATTATTGGAGGTGTTGACATCTAATCCAAAGGTGTTAAAAGACCCCGCGCCTTCGGTAAATGTGTTGGAGTTGGCGGACAGCTCCGTGAATTTTGCGGTAAGACCTTTTTGTGAGCCAGATGATTATTGGGACGTGTATTTTGCGACCCATGAAAATTGTAAGTTAGCCTTGGACAAGGCTGGAATTGAAATTCCATACCCACATCAAGTGGAAATCCATAAAGAGGGATAAACCGATAGCTGGATTCTTGGGTTTTCAGGTCAATGGCAAAGTGTTAAAGGTTTTGACACGGATTTCACGAATGGCCACAGATGTTTTTGCTCTTGAACTTGTGAATTGCACTTGTTCTTGTGAAAGGAGTTTCTTCAGTTGTTCCTCTCCTTCAGAAGACACTTTCCCCTGGTTTTTGTAAGCTGGGTGGTGAGCGTAATGGAAGGAGATGCGTGTCACATCGAGCGCAGTCGAGATGTCTTAAGTTCTCGCGTTTAGTTTACCTTTAGCAATGGTCGAAGGAAAAGCTGTATGGGTCGATGATTGGACTCCTGCTTTCGCAGGAATGACAATAGAGACCTACCTTGGGGAGAAAATGCATGATTTGGCACTTAGCTTTACGTCACTTCGAACCGACCAGCGGGAGTGTGAGAAATCTAATTTATTAAGTGGACTTCTCAATCGAGACTGTGTCCTACATGTTAAAATGACCTAGCGGATGAGATTCCTGCTTGTTTATCCCGTTGAAGAACGGGACGCAGGAATAACAAAAATCACACCCCGGTATAATTCGCCGGTGTTATATGCTTTAACTCAGCTTTAATAGCATCGGAGACATTCAATGTTTCAATAAAATCGGCAATGGATTTTTGATTGATTTTCTCATTGGTACGCGTTAAACCTTTTAATGCTTCGTATGGATTGGGATAACCTTCCCTTCTCAAAATAGTCTGGATGGCTTCTGCAACAACAGCCCAATTGTCTTCCAGATCTTTTTCAAACTTGGCTTGGTTCAGTACCAATTTGTTCAATCCTTTTAAAGTGGATTGAAACCCAACCAAGGTGTGTGCAAACGGCACCCCAACATTACGTAGTACGGTACTGTCCGTAAGGTCGCGCTGTAATCTGGAAATCGGCAATTTGGCGGATAAATGCTCAAAAATAGCATTGGCCAACCCCAGGTTTCCTTCAGAATTTTCAAAATCGATAGGGTTTACCTTGTGTGGCATGGCCGATGAACCCACTTCCCCTTTTTTGATTTTTTGTTTGAAGTAGTCCATGGAAATATAGGTCCATATATCTCGATCCAAATCAATCAAAATAGTGTTGATGCGTTTAAGACAATCGAACAAAGCGGCCATGTGATCGTAATGCTCAATTTGAGTAGTGGGGAAAGAGTGGTGCAAACCTAATTTTTCTTGTACAAATTGTTTTCCGAAGGCTCTCCAATCAATTTTTGGATAAGCTACTTTGTGGGCATTGTAGTTCCCAGTGGCTCCACCAAATTTAGCGGCACTGGGGATATCGTTCAATAAATTGAACTGCTCTTTAAAACGTACGACAAAAACGTCGATTTCCTTGCCCAAACGGGTAGGGGAGGCCGGTTGTCCGTGTGTTCTTGCCAACATGGGGATGTTTTCCCATGCTTTGGCAAGCTCCTTCAATTTCTCCAAAACCTCTAAATAAGAAGGAACGTATACATCGTTTATAGCTTCTTTGATGGACAGAGGTATCGCAGTATTGTTGATATCTTGAGAAGTCAATCCAAAGTGGATAAACTCCTTGTATTTTTGAAGGTTTAATGCATCAAACTTTTGCTTGATGAAGTACTCCACGGCTTTTACATCGTGGTTGGTGGTCTTTTCAATATCTTTGATCGCCTGTGCATCTTCCGCAGAAAACTCTTGATAAATTTTTTGTAATTCGGGGAACAGCTTTTTGTTGAAATCGGCCAGTTGTGGCAATGGAACCTCACAAAGGGCAATAAAGTATTCAATCTCAACTTGAACACGGTATTTGATCAAGGCCTCTTCCGAAAAATAATCTTTAAGGGCCTTGGTTTTGTTTCTGTATCTACCGTCAATCGGCGAAATGGCATTTAGTTGTGTCAGCGACATGGTCAAGAAAATTTTGAAAGCATCAAAGATACTTAAACGCTGTGTTTTAGACACCCAATTTGGCCAACTTATCCAGAGTTTTTTTTGCTCGGTTTTTGTAGCCCGCGGTTCCTGTGGCGTAAGTGTCCTCCAACACTTGTTTGAGTTCGGGGCGTACCCAATCAAATTTTGAACCTAAGTAATACAGACTGGTCATGGAAAATACCTTGGGTGCCATGTTCATTGGACCGATGAGCCACTCAAAACAGGATGTCATTATTTTTTCCAATTGGTCGTCGGTAATACTTTGGACAAAAACGGGGTCTTTTTTCTTAAAGTAGGCTTCGCAAATCATTTCACAAACGTGTGCAATGGGTCTTATACAAGATTCGGTTTTTAATTTTGACAAACCGTTCACAAAATCTTCAAAAAAGGGGAGGATCAAGGAGGGGTCTTTTCGCATTAAATGATCAAAAGTCCAACTCGCATTGAAACTTCCTGCTTTGTCTTCCAACAACACCTGTTTAAAAAGTGCCTTGGCCAGTCGGGGTTCTTTCTTCAATTGCTGAACCAAAACATCTATTTCAAGTTTCGATATTCTACCTGAACAAAGTCTGATATGGAGTTCCTCTTCGGTCACAAAAAATCAATATATTTACTAAAATCCTGTAGGTGATGAAAATAGTGAAAAAAATAGCAATTGTTCTTTTGGTTGTATTGGTAGGAATGCAATTTTACCGACCTGAAAAAAATGTAGCTGAAGGCGATTATGTGGCTGCCTTTGAAACAGAGACCCAACCTCCAACAGCAGTAAAACAAATTTTAAAGACGGCCTGTTATGATTGCCATAGCGCCAATACCAAATATCCTTGGTACAATAACATTGCCCCGGTTTCCTATTGGTTGGCAGACCATATTGAAGAGGGCAAGGAACATCTTGATTTTTCCGATTGGGCCAACTACGATGCTGAAAAAAAGAATCACAAACTGGAAGAACTCATCGAAGAGGTGGAAGAGGGAAAAATGCCCTTAAAGGAATACACATGGACCCACGCTGATGCGAAATTGTCCGAGGAGCAAATAAATGTATTGGTAGCCTGGGCAAAAGAAACTAGGGCCAACTATTAAAAAACTGTTCCACCAATTCGGGAATTCCCTCTGCTGCTGTTTTGGAGATTATGGTAAGGTTTTCGAAATCCGATGAACGAATATTGGGCTTTGGATCTACAAAGTAAATCGGGGTTTTATTTGGCGCGTAGTGGATTAAACTTGCAGCGGGATAGACTTGCATAGAGGTTCCCACAATAATAAGTATTTGGGCCTGTTGGGTGATTTGCGCGGCAGTTTCAAGCATTGGTACCATTTCGCCAAACCAGACAATATGGGCACGTTCAGAAGTAGTGTAATTATTTGATTATCAGATAATTAATTCGTATATTTAGGTATAACAAAACCCCGAAA
>NZ_JAYKYV010000017.1:0-65921 GCF_035818535.1 Flagellimonas halotolerans
TACGACGAGGAATGGCTCGCCAAATGTGTGGACCAGAGCAAGCGGGGCATCATCGCCGAATGGGACGAGGATGGAAATTTGTTGACATAAGAAAAGCTATAGTTAAACATTAAAGCCCCGATCTTGAGGTCGGGGCTTTTTCAATGTAGTTTATGGTATTGTTATATAGCTTTCAAAGCTGTGATGTCCACTTCCCCTGATATATGTAGGTCGTTGCCTGTAACATTGTCCGCTCCGGGAATGGTGAACGCGAATGAAAAGGTCAGGTGTTTGGCGGTGGTGTCGTAGGTAATATCCTTAATTATGTCATCATCTTCAGGGGGTGAGAAAAGGCCAAGCATCGTCCACAACAAAATATTTGTTGTCGTTCCCCCACGACTGCATATTCGTTGATTTGAATATTGAAAAGGTCAATGCTTTGGGAATCCTCTCCTGGATTGGTAACCTCTAATGTGATCTTTACAAAAGAATTTGTGTCATCTTGGTTTTTATCCGGGACACTAAGGAAACGCCTTATATCGAAAAAATAAGTGTTGCCACCAAAGTCAGCATTATTGTTGATTGGTAATTCAGCAGGGTCAATAGGTATAAATTTAAAAGCTGTGGAGTCTTGGAAAAGTACATCATCCACTCTTATTCCCTCCATTTCAAGAGTAATGTATCCATATCTGGTTAATTCATCAAAGCCTACTCCATTTTCTCCATCTAGTCCATCTTTGCCATCCGTACCATCTTCACTAGAACAAGAGACCATGCTTATGCCAAGTGCAAGAATGGAAATGCTAAAAAGCTTGATAGGTTTCATAGAATATAAATTGTTTAAGACAAAGGTAGTTTTGCTATTTGCTTAAAAGAGAGGTAATCGATGTATGTCTTGTTTGAATTGACGGATGTGGGGTTTGGATGGATATAGGAAAATTGAAAAAGTTCATATATTGGAATATAAAGACTTTGTACATAGTTTAATTGACAATGACGATAACTGCCCATCACCCCAAAGGATCCCGCTATCAAATTTTTAGGGAATGTTACTATATCCATCTTGCGGGTGATCATGGCACGGGGCAGATTCCTGTAATCGATGATTGCTGTTATGACTTTGTATTTTTCAAGGAGGCTTCGGGTGCTTTTTATTATGGTGAGGACCCACAAAAAGTTGTAATTCGCAGCAAGGTCTTTACCATTCACGATGTAACGCCACCTTATCGAATTGAAGCAGCGGGTTCACTTACTTTTTTTACGATAAAGTTGCAACCTTGGGTAAACGCTCATTTTTTTGCATCGTTACAAGAATCGGGTGTTGTTGATATTGCAGATGTGCAGTTGCTGTCTCTTCATCAAACCGTTTTTGAAACCGAAGGGGTATCGGATAAGTTTTCGTTGGCAGAGCAATTCATGTGCGATAAGGTATTTGAATTTACATCCTCGATTGAACTAGTGCGCGAACTCTGCAATTATATTTATGAAAAACGGGGAAAAGTAACGGTGAACCAACTGAGTGAATATTTTGACAAATCGAGGCAATATTTGGGCAAGGTTTTTAAAAAGGAAGTGATGTATACCTTAAAAAAATTCATCATCACCGTTCGCATATTGGATTTGGTCAAGTTTAAGGCCAAAAACCCTGATATATCACTTACGCAGCTCAGCTACGATTACGGGTATTTTGATCAAGCCCATTTTATCAACGACTTTAAAAAAGTTTGTGGGGTTGCACCCTTACAGTTCTTTAAAAATTTACCTGAGTTTTTGTTGCGGCACCCGTAGGTTTCCATTTTTACAATTATTTTCACGAGGGTTGTGCCTTCTTTGCACAAACCAATTGATTATGAGGAATTATTTGATCGTTTTGATGGTGCTTCTATGCATAAGTTGCCTTGAGGACAGGAAAAGGGATGTACAGCTTTCATCAAAAATGGAAGCGGTAAAGGAAGCTGTGGACACCTATTTTACCAAACTTACGGAGTTGCAAAAATTTAATGGCGTGGTATTGGTCTATCAAAAGGATACCTTGCTCCTAAAAAAAGCCTATAATTTGAATGATGACCCCCAAAGTTCAACTTACATTACCGATAGCACACAGTTTGATATCCATTCCGTTTCCAAATTGATGACCTATTATTTGTTGGCCAAATTGGAAGAGGAAAGGAAGCTTTCCATAGACCAGACCTTGGACATTTTTTTTAAAGACTTTCCCAAAGGGAAAGAGATTACACTGCAAATGTTGCTGGAACATCGTTCCGGACTGCCCAGGGAATTGTCGGGTTTAGAGGGGCAGGAATACCAATTAACTTCAGATGAAATTGTTGAACTGGCCAAAAAGGAGAATCTTTTGTTTGCACCAGATACAGGTGCCCAGTATTCCAACGTAGGCTATGAGATTTTGTACAACATTGTTTCCAAAGCCTATGATAAACCCTTTGCGCAATGTATAATGGACGAAATTTTCATACCGCTAGGGATGGATGCAAGCGGTGCTCATTTTTTTACCCAAGAAAATAGGATTAAAAATATGGCCCAAAACCATACACTCAAAGATAGTGCGCTGGTGAATGTGGACAATATTCAGCAAGATGAGTTTCGGACGGCGCGGCTGTTTTCAACCGTTGATGATTTAAAAAAGTTTCTCGACGGTATAAAACAGGAACCCTATGCTTCGTTTTTGAAAAACGAGAATGGAATTATAGCCAAAGACGGAGGGTCTAAAGGCATACGCGCCCAAGTTTACAGTGATTTGGGGAGTGACTTTGATTTTGTGCTCTTGGCCAATTATGATGAGATGCCCTTTTTTGATACGATTGATGATATGGTACGGCTTTTAAAGGCCAAACCTGTGGAATATCCGAAGGAAATTAACAGAAAAGCTATAGGCTTGGATGCAGAAGTGCTTCAACAGTATGAGGGTTACTATACTTTTGCCGATTTTGATGGATTGGTGTTGGAGGTGAAGGCCAAAGACAATCATCTTGTCATATTTCAAGAAGGAGAAGAAATAGGGGAGCTACAAGCAGAAACCCCGACCGTGTTTTTTGAGGATCCAAAAGCTGCCGAATCTTTTGAGTTCATTAAAAATGAATCAGGCACTTACGATGCATTGATGGGTTGGAAAGGCATTGTTGTGGAAGGAAAACGGAATTAAATTGGTGGATAGAAAGAAAAAAGCCCGTAAAAAAAGGGCTTTTTGTTGTACAAGGAAACCGACAAATATCGGCTACCTCCCTTTGTTCATCGGTAAGCTTAGGATTGCCCTTCCCGGGAAAACCATTATTCCAGTACTTGTGAATGCTACCACTAACTTTAGGCTTGATCAATTCACCTTCAGAGTTTCGCACAAACTGAAATATTAAACTCTTATGTCTAAATTTTTCGATGATGTACGCTTTGCCTATGGAATTTACTCGTGCAAACTGTTCCAAAAACAGTAATGATGGACTTTTATATATGCGTTTTAAGTTTTGCTGATCTCTGGTCTCAAAAGGCATATTGTCAAACATGATTATATACTTTTGACTTAGCCGTCCTATCCAATATCCTAAGTTCCAAAGACCCGCCATTGTCATCCATTCTAATTGCTATAGGGATGCTCTACTTTTTAAATTCACGTTTGCCTGAGTAAGAGTTAGTAAAGGGCTTTTTGGATAGTTTATGCCTACTGCAATTTCTCCAATTTGGACTATCAAAAAATTGAACCGTAATTTCCTTTGAATTTTTATGGGGTTTTTTTATCCTAAGCTTTAAGGGAACCAGAAGTTTACCATGTTCGATTTGCTCAAAATGATATTCCTTGATGGTTTTATTTGATTTGGCCAATATAAATCTATAAGTGGACGGAATGTTGGCCTTGTTCATAACTATTATTGTTTTGCTTGAACAAGGCTGGCCTCAACTTCAGCACGCTTAAAGTAAACCCTTCGGCCTTTATAATAGGCTTGTATTTTACCTTGCTTGCGCCATTCGTGTAACGTTGACAGTGAGATGTTGAAAAAGGCGCAGACTTCCTTTGGTGTCATTACGGAGGTGCTGGACTTTTCAGTTTGTTGTTTGGAAAGAGCATTTCGGACGGCTTCCGTTATGCTTTCATTGATGAACTATTTTAGCTCACTTTTTGGGAACTCAAATCTAACTTCCATTTTAATAAGATTAAGGTTAATTGGCTCCCGCAGTCTATCTGCGGAGCAATAACCTCTTGCTTACCTTAAAGTTTATTTGATTTTCCCGTTCAAATAATAGGATGTAGAAAGCCTAAGAATTATTATCAGCTGTACATAACATCACAACGAATATATGTCTATTTTTGAATATGACCATTTATGGCTGGATTCAGTTGTTGACATAAGATGCTGTTTGGCAACTAGTTGTGTCTAATTTAAAATCGGGAAAGGTCTTATGTGGACAGGTGTTTGAGTTTTGATAGTTTTCGTATTTATTGTTAATAAGTAATAATTTGAGTATGCCAACGCAGCAGGATATAGCATTGATTTTGATTAAGGGTTTTCGACCTTACGTTAAAGATGCTAATTTAAAAAAGTATGATGATGAGTTTGCAAAACGGAAGCGGTACTCGTCGAAGTTCATTCTCGAGGTCTTCCCAAAGTACATTGATTATGATTATTGGATAAGTCGCCCAAAGGAAAAGCGTGACACCTATCTTTTCAATTATTATTTTGTAGAGGTCCCAACTACAGGTCTTATATATACACCACTATTGAAAAGATATGTGAATAACACCCACCCTAGATTACCCAAGGTCAAAGCTTAGAAGGCCATTTTTATTTTCATAAAGTGTTCTCTAGGCAAAAAGCAGTAAAATTTATTTTGGGGACTTTCCAGCTTTCTACTTGTTCTTAGAATTTTAATATATTTGAAAAGATGGTGTTCTTTTCGGCATCTGGTCGCTCTGTTAACAACCGAGAACGTTTTTAGGCGTCAGGTCAGGGGAGGTAAGTTCACCATTTTTCTTTTTTATATGGTATTCAATACAAGTGACTTCCTGTCTAATCTTCTATAAGGCTGGCTTATTATCTATGAGTTTTGGTGCATATTTTGATTTCAAGCCCCCTATCTTATTTTCATCCTATTTTAAAGGTGTAGTAATTATCAAGGATTTCTGGAATCGGTGTTAAATTTAGAATTGTTGGCAATGGTTGGCAAGAATGCGTTAAAAAACCCTGAAAATCAATTGATTAACAGGGTTAAAAGTACTCGAGGCGGGAGTATAACCCTATAATTTTTAATCAGTTGATTCTTAAGAATAAGTTGCATAAACAGCTGAAAAACAGAATAAAAGTATTTGATTTCAAAGAGGTAGAAATATGCATATCTATGTATTTCTATGCAGAAACGCAAGGAAAGTGCAAGGAAAGTAGTATATTGGCATCGTTCAAAAATGTTATTTAAATGGCCACATTGAGTTACTTTCTTCGCTCCAAATCAAATAATGCATCTATTTATTGCCGGTTAACTATTGACCGAAAAACACAGTTTGAAAAAAAAACTGGGTTGACCATTAGTAGAAATAATTGGTCGAGCAAAACTAAATTGCCTTTACAGAAAGCAGATGCAGAAATAAAGGGAATCAAAAGCAAGTTGGAAGGGTTAAAGGTTTATGTTCAAAACAAGGCGAACCAAAGTATTTTAAATGGTGAATTAATTACTTCGAATTGGTTAGGGCATTCAATCGATGTTTATTTTGGACTTGCATCTGAAACGGGTAAAGATGATAGTGTATTAGGTGCCTTCGATAGATATATTGAAAAACTTAAACAAGATGGGAAGGCAGTAAATACGATTAAAAAGTATCAGTATGCAAGAAAAAAGTTTCAGATATTTCAAGGTCAAGATAAATATAGGGTAAAGGATATCGATGGTTTTTTTGCTGATAGATTCCTAAATGAGTTGAACCTTGGAAAAAGCACGGCAAATAAAATACTTAGGAATGTTGTTACCGTCTGTAAGAATGCCCGGGATAAATATGGTATTGAAGCGTCCAAGACATTAAATGGTATTGAAACCAAGAGGGCCGTTAAAACTCATAAGATTCATTTAGAGCCCAAGGAGTTACTAAAAATTGAGAAGGCACACATTGTTTCAGATTATTTACTAAATGCCCGTAAGTGGCTTTTATTATCGTGTGAGATTGGAATTAGAATATCGGATACGGACAAAATCAATGAGGATAATATTGTTGAATACGAGGGTATGCGGTTTTTACAGTTCATGCCAACTAAACAGAGACAGGATAGGGATAATATTATGGTTACTATTCCAATAGTGGGCAAGGTGAAGGAATTATTATCCGATGGTTTTCCTCGGCCAATCTCACACCAAAAATTGAACGAATATGTCAAGAAAGTATGTGAGATTGCTGAAATTGACGAGCCAACTAAAGGGGAAAAGAGACTAGTTAAAAACGGTTTGAATGTAGAGGGGACTTATCCCAAGTGGCAACTAATAACCTTTCATTGTGGGAGGTACTCTTTCATAACTAATTCCAAGAATATCATCAACAACCAAATGATCAGAACAATTACTGGACACAAGTCAGATCGTATGCTGGAAAATTATCAGATAAACGAACATTTGAAGGATGCCAAGATTGTTGGTGAAATATTGGAGCAAAAATATAAAGAACGTCAAGCCCCATTAGCAGTGAATGAATAATCTCAAATAATCTTAAGAATGAGGAGAACATTAATTGAAAAACAAGTAAAGTGGTTAAGAGAACTTAAAGAAGAAAACCTGTCCCTTAAACTTCAAATCGAACTAACCAAGATTGAAATTAAAATGGCAAAGCGCGATAGTGGTTATGATTAAATCAATCAAAAGGTTTCTGATTAATCTAGCCCGTTATTGCATAAAGTCAATTTTATGGGTAATCCGAACATACAAGGGGCTAAATGATAAATCTAATATTGCAAAAGATTCTTTCCAAACTAAATCATTCGCGAGTAAAAAAGTAACTGAGCCTAAGTATTTGACTGAGGCCCACAGGAAAAACTCCGAAGCGGCAATGAAACAGATTGCCAAATGGCAAGAGCAGCCTTTTTCTTGGAGAAAAATAGACGAGCAAATAGGCCAGAGTTTCAAAATACACAATCAGAAAAATCCGAATTGTGACTATAAATCGTTTGATTGGACCACATTGACCAAAAAGGAACTCGACACTCTTTATCACCAAATCATAGATAAAGCGTTAGAAAACTACGAATATCGCCTTTACGTGCTTTTTAGGTGGAAAATCAACCATGAACAATTTCATAATAGAGCCGCGGCCAGTCTAGCAACACGGATTAGACAGGAAGAACAAAGAATGAAAAAGCATGATATTATCAGTACATACTTCAAAAAGCGCTGGGCCAATATGACACCGGAAGAAGTTGAAGCAGATAGAAAATGGATAATCGAGCAAGGCAGACTTAGAACCCCCAATTAATCAATCACAGCAATGGTCAACAGCAATAAAGAGTGTTTCAAAATTTTAAGAAAAGAGGGCGATATTCAACTATCTGAATCTGATATGGATTTAATCATTTCAATAATCAATATTTTCAAAAATGAATGTTATGATAACTCGGGCTACGAATGGAGATTAAAGCCATACCAGAACTTTGTTAGAAAAAATAATCTTTCATTCAGGAATTGCCATAAGGTTTTACAAGTTCTTTCAAATGATTTTGGGCACTTAGTTGGTGGGGAGAGCGGTTTTAAGAAATTTGTAAACGAGGTAGAAAAGTATTCTGATGAACCGAGGAAAGTGCAAATTGCAAGAGATGACGAGTACGAGTTTTTACGTGATTTAAAAAAATTGAGAAAGGATTATTTTAAGGATTATCCAGTGGGTAAATTCATTAAGTTGATACATGAAAATTTTCAGATTGGAGATAATCACACTTTGGAAACAATAAGAAGAAAGTATTACAGTAAGCCATAGAAAGATAATGAGTAAAAAAAGTCGAATGTCCAAATTGACTGAAACACAGAGAGCCAAAATACAGGCATACTTGAATAATTACAGGAAAAATCATGGGATTAATTCACAATACCTAAACGAAGCCCACAGGAAGAGCGAGGAAGCCAAGGGGAAGTATCTAGCATCTTTAAACCCTTCCGAGATAGATTGGAAGAAGGAAAAAGAGAGGCAAAACATAAACGCGCGGAACGATTGAATAATTTGGAAGAAAAGGATTTAGAAAAATGGGCGGCCCTTGATTTTGCAAGGCAAAATAAACTATGGATTGATGATTTTTATTATTTGGGCAAAATCCCGATGCGTGGCGGATATGAAAATACGCTTGTGCTAAATGAAGAAACAGGAATAATTTTTAAATCAAACAATCTTGCAAACTCCGAATATTTAATTTCAAATCTATTTAAGGGGATTGCTATTCACAATCTACTTTTTCCAGCCAACAATTATGAGTTTGTGGGGTTTACTGGATTAGACAACGGCCCGACTAGAACACCATACGTTGAGCCAGTATTTAAACAAAAGTATGTTGCTGAAGCAACCAAGGCGGAGCCATCCGAAATAAAAACCTATATGGAATCTCTTGGTTTTGAACAACGGACACCGGAATCCTATTACAATGGCCAATATCTTGTTTCTGATTTACACCCTAGAAACGTGCTGAAAGATTCCGAAGGAAACTTTCATGTTGTTGATGCTATGTGTCGGACATTATAAGGTTTTTAAGGTTTCATTCCTCATCAAATAGATGCTTAGGAAATTTATGTTCTACCTCTTCAATTTGATTTTGTTCTACCCAAGATTCTCTAATGCTAATTGATTCTTTAAACTCTTGCGCTTCACTTAGTTTAATAAATTCAACTTTCTTGTCTACGATTTTATTCACTTCATTTTCAATTTCTTCTAAAGTGACCCTAAAAAACTCTTTTCTAAAATTTATGAGGTTAACACTTTTTTCTTTGAAAACTTGATGAAGTTGATTCTCTAATGCCGGAGCATCAGTTGAAAATATAAGCGCATGAACATCAAAAGTAAATGGGACTGATGAATCTCCTAGTTCTCTAACTCTATCCAATGGCTCCAACCTTCTAGTTAATCCAATTTTATAAACATTTTCCCCAAAAGAACCAATGTTTGAAATTACATAGACATAACCTGATTTAGTTTGTTGTGCCATGGATAAAGCCCTCTCTTTCTGGTCATGAGCAGCCTTAAGGTTATTCTCTAAATCTAAAATCTTGTTATGAAGTTTTATTAATTCTTCTCCACTGACAAGGCCTAAATCCTGCTTCGCCTTTTCTAGTGCTTTTTGATACAACGCCTCTTCTCTTTCGGCCTTTCTTTTTGCTATCTCAAAATCTCTTTGGGCTTTTTCTTCTTCCCTTATTCTTGCCCTCTCTTCTCTTTGTGCTTCTTTTTCTTCATGTTTTTTAAGGTTGTATTCATGAGTTAACTTTAACTCTTCAATTTTCATAGTTAGGAAGGTGTCCACTATTTCGATATTATTAGATTTGCCTAGGCGATTAATCGCATTATATGACTTTTGAATTCTTTTTTCAATTGTTTCAATATTGTTCCATTTTACCTTGCTTATTAGTACGTCACATTCATTGTTGAAAGCTCGCAACATCAGTTTCATTTGTTTATTAATCATTGCTTGGCCCTTTTTTAGATTACCATCCACATGCCAAGTTGTAAAGCATTCTATTGCCAATCCATTCTGAATGTAATGTTTTTGGGCTCTTTTAATTTCCTCAATATGTTTTTTGTACGTTTCTGAATCTTGAAAATCAAAAATTGGGTCATAATGTCCATAAGAGATTAAGTCCAGTTTACTTTCATAAATTTTAGTTTCCTCAATTAACTCATCATATAATCTTTTGCCTTGATCATATTTGATTGATAATTCGTTCCTTTTATTTTTTAAATCATTTATATGAGAAATGATGGTCTCAACCTCCTTTTCAAGATCAATGATTTTAGAATACTTTGAGAGTAATTCTTCCTTTTGAGATAAAATCGAATCTTTTTCATTGATGCATTTCTGTAATTCATCTGAAAGCAATTTTACTTTTTTCTTATTGAATAAATCCATATAAATGATTGGTTGAAGTTGAGGTTTATAAAAAAGGCGGGAGAGTTTTTTAAAAGTAGGTAAAGACTTAAAGACTTGCAAAAGTTTATGTTAGGGTTTTTTCCGAAAGATTTATATCGTTAAGTTGAATTTAAGTTTGGTCTATAAACTTGATTTTACAGATAGTCGAATTCCCCATTTGTCATTAATTTAATTATGAGAAGAAAGTAGTAGTAACTTTTTTAATTTTAAAGAGATTCTATAATTCGTAAGAGATGAAAATTGATCCTTTAAAAGTCCCCTTTGATGATTTTGAGAAACACATTAATATAGAAGGAAATCATAGGATTTTGTTCTCAGGTATTTATGGGACAGGGAAAACTTGGTTTTTGGACAAATTCTTTGAGGTCAAGAATGATAAATATGCATCGATACACATCAAGCCAGTGAATTATGCAATCGGTTCTAACAAGGACATATTTGAGTTAATAAAGGTTGATATCCTATTTGAAATACTTAATAGGAACGAGATAACTTTTGATGAAATCGAACTGGACAACAAATTACTCGCTGAATATTTAATTTTGGATAGGCTAGGGATTATATTTCCTACACTCATTGAAGGTCTTAGTGATGTGACTGCAGCACATGAAGGATTGGAGGATGAAAACTTTTTAGTTAAAGGGATAACCAACCTACTAAAGGTGGTTAATAAACTCAAACCCGGTACAGAATATAAAAGTAAACTTAAGGAGAATCCGGATTTAACTTTGATTAAAGAAAATTTCGCTGGCCATACTGATGTAATTGGGGGGCTTTATGAAAGAAATGCAACTACACAATTGATTCAAGAATTAGTACAGGTAATTAGTAAAAATGAGACCCAAGAAAGAGAAGAAGACAAATCGAATAAAGAAACGGTTTTAGTAATTGATGATTTAGATAGACTAGATCCAAATGATATTTTCCGTATACTAAATATTTTTTCTGCTCATTTTGATATTGAAAGTCCACAAGAAAATAAATTTGGATTTGATAGAGTGGTTTTAGTGTGTGATGTAGAAAACCTTGAAAGTATTTACAGACATAAATATGGAGAACAGACCGATTTTAATGGTTACATCAATAAGTTTTACTCAAATAGAATATACAATTATGATAATCGAGAAAATATAAATCAAATAACTCAAGCATTTATTGAGCAATTTGATAGGCGGTATTTATGGCCAAAATTTAAACAACTAATGCATCAGTTGATACGTATAGGGATTAATTCAAAACATTTAAGTCTTAGAAGATTGCTGCAGTTTGATATCAACTCCATTAAACCGTTAGACAAACAATTGACGCTTAGGGATTTTAGTACATGGCACACAAACCAGTTTCCACCATTACAAGTCTATTATTTATTGGAGAATATTTTCGAAGGTAGGCAAAGGGTTATGGATTTTATGGAATACATTAGGTTTATTGAGAATGATGAATTTCCAGATCAAAAACAATCTGACATGCTTAAAATGCTTATTCCGTTAATAGATTTAAACCGCATTGTTGAAGAAGGAAAGAATTTAAGAGGGGAACAACATTCGAGAGGTTTTTCATTAAAGGATTTGAATGTACATATTAATTATACCTTAGCAATCAACCAATATTGGAGTGCAAAGGATTTAACCATAAGTTCTAATGGCTCAGTAGACGTAAATTATTATCCTAATTTAAATAATTTTCTTGGCTACACATATAAATCTATTCTTGAAAAGAAATTATTAGATTAAAGATTAATTTATAAGTTAATAATGAGAAATACCGAGATAACTGTATCAAACTTTCAGGATGTGGCCACCTATTTAAAAGCATGGAGAAAGGACCATAACATTAGTCAAGAGGACTTCTCAAGGTTTGCAAAGGTGCAAAGAACATGGTACAGTAAAATTGAGAGGGGCGAAGCCGATAACATTACCCTTAATTCACTCTTGAAATTGCTTGAAGAAATGGGCTGCAAATTGGTAATCGTTGACACACATGCGCAGCCAGTCGGATGAGTATAAACTCAACAATTGCGAAAATGTAACTTCGTGCAATAGGTTTGATATATATATGTATTGTTCTCCACATCAAACAAACGATACTGATTAGGTTTGATCAACAACGGTTAATTGACTGTTAATAAGTAGTTTGAGGTCTATTGTAATGGCCTTTCCCGATTTATTAGAAATATAATAGATATATCCTATAATGCATATCAAAGACCTGAACCCAATTTGATTCAAAAGTTGGAAAAACATTATTTTTTGTACATTACCATTCCCCCGCCTAAATGGGGGCTTTTTGTTTAAAGTGCCGTTAGAAATTTGTTTAAAAATGAAAAACCTTATTGTTCAAACTGTAATATTGGTTATTCTACTAAGTTCGTGCAATGACTATTCAGATCATAAAATTATTGTAGATAAATCAAATCTACATGGTGTATTGGACACCGTAGAAATCGAGGTTGGTGTTCAGGGCAGTCAAAAACTTAATTATGACATTGAAATAAGGTACAACGGAGAGTTCCTTGCAAAAGATTCGGTTACCTCTAACTCTAAACCAATTTTTAAAAAAGTCAAAATTGATTTTGGAAAACTTAAAGAAAAAACCATTGATTTTTCTGCTGATTTAGTTAAGCAAGGCAATATTAAATTGGATTTTGTTTTGTCAAACGAAAGGAAAAAAATCGTTATCGATAGTTCAATTCCCATGGCTTTTCGTCTTCCTCCGATCTCACAACCATTATCGATATCCTTCGGTGAAGGAACTGCCGATTTAATTTCGCCACTTCAAAAGCAAATAATTGAGGTGCGAAAAAAATTCCCTAAATATGAGGATAGAACTATTCATAGAATAGCCTTCCTAAGCGAAGTATTAAGATTGAATCAAAAAGGTCTCCATCTCCTTAATAGAGTTAAGAGCCTAAAACCAGTAAGGAAGCAATTTGAAATCAATCTCAATTTGACGACTGATACAATTTTTAAGCATACCATAATTGGACGATATCCGGCAATTAATAATAGTCACTACATTGGTGTAGACATTGAGAAGATAATTTCAGATTATGTTGAAACAAGGCTCGACTCTATTAAATCTGATTGGGCCGGAAATAAGGATGGTGGCGGATATTTTATTAATTACAATTCATCAAGTGATTATGTGGGTTTAATAGGGATTTACTTGATAAATATCAACCAATTTGGGGAGTATACATTTCAACAGATTGCATCATTTATATCTGATACTGCTCCTCCTAGATTTTCCAATTCTAAATATTGTTCAGAGCCAAATAACCCGGATTATGAGGGCATTGTATGTCTTTATACTGAGAAATTTTTTGGTTGGAGCCCATTTAAGGTTCCATTTGTAGGTAGGGCGTATGGTGATATTAAATCCATTTATATTGACAATAAAAAAGTAGACTTCAAAATTGGTGAAGAAATCTATTTTAAAAAAAGTGTGTATTTAGATGGAGGGTATAATAGGGTGCCAATCAAATTGATTGACGGATCAGGCAATGTTACTGAATCGTTTATTCCTATCACGATGGAAGATATGGGCGACAACAATATCAATAATAATATTAGTATAGACAATAATTAAAAGTATGCCTTTCTAAAATGAGGCATCTAGCAATTAGCATTTTTATGAATTTATTCAAAACACATACATTTTTTCAGGCACTCAGTTGTATCTACTTAATAACAAATATGTGGATTGCACACGATAGTACCCTTGGGAGGTAATACATATAACACGGGAATTTCCGTATTAAGAAAATCGGATTTCTCGACCCCACGGGTATTGATTAGGTTTTAGGTGTTGGTTTTTTTTGGGTTTTTGAATCCGTTCCTATCAGTCTCTTTGATGAACAACTATAGTTTGCATCTAATACTCACAACCATTTATTTTAATCGGAAGATTCTTCTGATGGGAAAATCCCTAATTGGTTGTTAGGCGGTTTCTTTTTGTTATAGCCTATTTGTCGAGATTGATTTGAATTGGTGATTCCGTTCCTGACTTGCTTAGCCAAATGAGAAATAATATTTGGGTTGTGTTTGGGCCTAGTTCCATTTGTCCTAGAAAGTAGTATAGAACAAACCTCTGCGAACTTTTCAGGATTGTTTTTGCGGAGTTGTTTAAAGGTGGTGGTAAGAGCATATTTTGCACCTTCTTTCTCGTGTTCTAAAGATAGGCCAGTTATAGGGCAAATTCTAGAATGTGAAACCGGTATGATTTCTCCCTTTAACATAGGGGAAACTATACGGTTTTCATTTTTGGTTAGGGGTGCGGAAATCATACGGTTTTCGTCAAAGAGTGTGTTTAATTTATCTTCAATCGATTCTATGAGTTTTTTGTTGAGGTTGTTGCCTGATTTGTCCAAGTAACTTAAATAGGTTTTCTTTTTTTCGTAGAATGCGCTGGGTCGTTTTTGATTAAGGGTGTTGAACCAGAAGGAAGAGTTTGAGTACTCCTTTAACTTGTTTGCCTCTCTGTTGTTTAAATTGTTTAGACTGGGCTCTGTGTCAATGATCAACACCATTCTCGCATTCGCAATTATATCAGCCTTCATTTTATAGTATGGTTCGATGTTCAATAAATCCCCCAAATGAAATATGCCCAATGGGTTTATTCTTTTTGAGCGTTTAGTTTTGACTTCAAAACGAAGAGTGTCCTCATGGCAATATTCTGGATACTGAAAACCCTTTGAATAGAATTTTAAAAGTAGATACTTGTCGTTTGCTTTACCCTTTTTATTTACTGAGTAAGCCTTTTTACTATAATAATTTTCTTTGTCGCGATTAAACTCATTTTTGATATGATAGATTGGAAAGGAAATCAATTCTTTGCCATAACCGTCTAGGATAAAGTTTAGGCCATATTCAAGATTAACCACTTTAAAATGCTCAAGATGATGTATGTGAAAAAGGCTTATGAACCTTTGAATTGTATCAATTGCTTGGTAAGGTGTGAAATCGTTTGCGTTGTGTTGGTCATTATTGAACCAATAGTGAGGCTTAAAACGTATTTCTAAGCGTTCAGTTCCCTCTTCTGATTTTTGCGGTGAATGAGGCACTAAAATGAATTCAATACCTTCATAATTCTTTGTTTCGGTTTTTAGTATTTCACCAGTATTCAATTCGACTTTTAAGAGTTCGCTGTTAAAATGAAGCAACGGGTTGGTCCAAATTTTTTTTATGGACTCCATGTTGGTAATTATCATTTTAACGTAATCAATCATTATCTTTATTCCGTTGTCTATGCTGATAACATTTTTGAACAAAATAGATAAGGGGGCTAATAAACTTAGACCCCTTTTCTTTTGTATTGATTGATAGCAAATTTCTTGGTGAAACCCCTAGCGTTTTTGGGGTAGAACTTTGGAAAGAAATAGATTTTTAAAACGTTCCCCATCTCCCACAGTTCAAAAATGACCAAATCCTTTTTTTGGTTCAAATCACCATACATAAATCGGGGCTCCCCACTATTGAACATTCCCGTGGTTGGTTGGTCATAATCATAAGGATCCTTGGATTCGGATAACCAATGCCTCACCCATTTGGCTTTTGATTTCCCTGTATCTCGTGTGGTTTTTAAATAGGGCTCAAATATTGTTAAACCATCATCGTATCTATAAATTGCGGTGCCGCCAGACAAGGCGATTCTGTGATAAGTGATTTGGACGAATGTTTTTCCGTTATAAGTGTTCATAGCCTAATCTATTTTAACCAGTGAATCCATTATATCGGACAGCCGAAATAAAATTTTCCCTCCGATTCCATATTTGGGAAATTTTCCGGCCCGGGCCCAGCGATCAATAGAAGTTTGATCACATCTTAATAGTTCTGCAGCCTCTTTTTTAGTTACAAAGACCTTTTTTTGATTTGAAGTTTTGTTGAAATTCATGTCGAACATTTTTTAAAATCTGAGGTAAACTTATGCTCGAACAAGCATCTGGCAAGTAGCAACACGTTAGTGCAGAATGTGTTACATACTTATATCATTTAGGAATGTCGGTATAAAAATATGTTTCATACATATTATGAATTGTAACAACTCTGCGATTTTAACAGTACTAAAAAAGGAGAAATAATTCATTTTGAATTGAAACAGGGACACATCAAAAGTCTTGGTCAATTTGATAGGTCTAAGGAGTTTTTTTAGAAATGCAAGGAAAGTGCAAGGAAGCAAAAACAAAAAACCCTATAAACACTAGGTCTACAGGGTTTAGATGTACTCGAGGCGGGACTTGAACCCGCACGGGCAATAATGCCCACAGGATTTTAAGTCCGGCGTGTCTACCAATTCCACCACTCGAGCAGGACTTTTATGTAAAAAAAAACTCCACCCGTGGTGACTGAGCGGAGTCGAAGTCGAGCGAAAAACGGGATTCGAACCCGCGACCTCCACCTTGGCAAGGTGATGCTCTACCAGCTGAGCTATTTTCGCATTTTAATGAACGATGCACTTTTCCCAAGCGCGGATGCAAATTTATAATATTTCTTTTAAAATGAAAGAATTTTTTCAGGAAGAAGCCTTTTTATTTTTGCCCAAGAGTCGTTTGATCTCGTTTAATTTCATCAAAGCCTCCACAGGTGTCAGTGTATCAATGTCCAAGTGCAATATTTCTTCTTTAATCTCTTCCAACAGTGGGTCGTCCAAATTGAAAAAGCTGAGCTGCATCTCGCTCTGGGATGCTTGCAGTTTATCCGTCATCTCTTCGCTGGAGTGCGATTTTTCCAGTTTTTTAAGGATTTTGTTCGCTTTTTGGATTACTTGCTGGGGCATTCCCGCCATTTTTGCCACATGGATTCCAAAGCTGTGCTCGCTTCCGCCCGGTACCAATTTTCGAAGGAAAAGTACATTGTCCTCTAATTCCTTTACCGATACATTGTAGTTTTTGATCCGGGAAAACGTAGTGGTCATCTCGTTAAGTTCGTGATAATGCGTGGCGAACAGGGTCTTTGCCTTGGCGGGGTGCTCGTGCAAGTATTCGGAAATGGCCCAAGCAATCGAAATACCATCATAAGTGCTCGTTCCCCGACCTATCTCGTCCAAAAGCACCAAACTACGCTCCGAAAGGTTGTTCAAAATCGAAGCTGTCTCGTTCATTTCCACCATAAAGGTCGATTCACCCATCGAAATGTTGTCGCTAGCTCCCACACGCGTAAATATTTTGTCCACCACCCCCAAATTGGCCTCGGTGGCAGGGACAAAACTTCCCATTTGTGCCAAAAGGACAATAAGTGCGGTTTGTCGAAGCAGAGCCGATTTACCACTCATGTTCGGCCCCGTGATCATAATAATCTGTTGCTCTTCACGGTTCAGGAGTACATCATTGGTCACGTAGGCATCGCCTATCGGTAGTTGCTTTTCGATAACAGGATGCCTTCCTTCTTTGATATCGATGTCGGTGGAGTCGTTGACGACCGGTGCCACATAGTTGTTTTCCTTGGCCAATTGGGCAAATCCGCAAAGGCAATCCAGTTGGGCGATAAGTTGAGCGTTCAGCTGCACAGGAGCAATATATTCCTGCATCCAGACGAGCAATTGCTCAAAAAGTTGTTGCTCCAGTTGGTAGATGCGTTCCTCGGCACCCAAAATCTTGGATTCGTACTCCTTTAGCTCTTCGGTAATGTAGCGTTCCGCGTTTACCAAGGTCTGTTTGCGTATCCAACTTTCAGGTACTTTGTCCTTATGGGTGTTTCTAACCTCGATGTAGTAACCAAATACGTTGTTGGAAGCAATTTTTAAGGACGTAATGCCTGTTTCCTTGGTTTCGCGCTCCAGCATTTTGTCCAAGTAATCTTTGCTGGAGAAAGCCAGTCCACGTAATTCGTCCAACTCTTCGGAATAGCCTTGGGCAATGGTGTTGCCCTTGGCAATGTTCACAGGAGCCTCTTCGTTGAGCACTTCTTTGATTTTGGAGCGGAGGACATCACAGTCGTTCAGACGCCCACCGATATTTTTGAGGGAATCGTTGGTGCTGTTTTGGGCCAATTGCTTGATAGGAACGACTGCTTCCAGTGAGTTTTTAAGCTGAACCACCTCTTTTGGGTTGATTTTCCCTGTGGCCAATTTGGAGATCAATCGCTCCAAATCCCCCATTTGTTTAATGTAGCCTTGAATTTTGTTCAGTTGTTCATCTTCATTCTTCAAATAAGAGACAACCTGATGCCGCTGCTGGATTTTTTCAACATTCTTTAAGGGGAGAGCCAACCATCTTTTCAGCAGTCGCCCGCCCATTGGGGAAATGGTCCTATCGATAATGTCCAACAAGGTCACTGCATTTTGATGCGAGGAATGGTAGAGTTCCAGGTTTCTGATGGTAAACCGGTCCATCCAAACATATTCCTCCTCGGCAATACGCTGTATTTTATTGATGTGCTGTAATCGGCTATGCTGGGTTTCGGAGAGATAGTGCAGTACCGCTCCTGATGCAACAATGCCATGGTTAAGGTGGTCAATACCGAAACCCTTTAGGGTTTTTGTACCAAAATGATGGTTTAGGCTCTCCTTGGCGTAATCTTCCTGAAAAATCCAATCTTCCAAAAAGAAGCTGTGGAATTGGTTGCCAAAGCATTCCACAAAATCCTTTCTATGGTTTTTGGAGACCAATACTTCGTTCGGCGAAAAATTCTGAAGCAGTTTGTCCACCTGTTCCACCGACCCTTCGGACGTTAGATATTCCCCTGTGGAAATATCCAAAAAGGAGACCCCCAATTTGTTTCTTCCAAAGTGAACGGCGCTCAAAAAGTTGTTGCTCTTCGCGGTCAAAATATCGTCATTTAACGCAACCCCGGGCGTAACCAGCTCGGTAACCCCTCGTTTTACAATGCTTTTGGTCTGTTTTGGGTCTTCCAATTGGTCGCAAATGGCAACGCGCTGTCCAGCCTTCACCAATTTTGGTAAATAGGTGTTCAGTGAATGGTGCGGAAAGCCTGCCAATTCTGTCTTGTCGCCGCCATTGTTCCTGTGTGTAAGTATAATGCCCAGTATTTTGGCGGCCTTTACCGCATCTTCTCCAAAGGTTTCGTAAAAATCCCCAACACGGAACAGTAGCAGGGCATCAGGGTGTTTTACCTTAATGGCGTTGTACTGTTGCATCAACGGGGTTACTTTCTTTATTTTTTTCTTGGGTGCCAAAGCGATCAGTTATCTATTGATAAAACATTTTAAATCCATTTTAGGACTGTACAAACTCTTAATTGACATTTTGTTATTCCGCACGGTTGCTGAGCGCCCGCCTGTCGGGCGCGCAGGTAGTCAAAGCACGATGCGGAATCTATAGAATCTTAGTTTGATGGATTCCTGTTTTCACAGGAAAGACAAGCCTTAGGCGAATTATTCTCTTATTTTTGCCCTGTACGGGCAGTCGCGATGTTTTTTGTGAATCTTTCGACTGCGCTCAAGGTGACAAAAACTATTGCCAAGTGTTTTGTCAAACACCTTAACTCTATATGTTGTTGAAACGAATATATTGTTTTCATAACCCATCAAAAATTTTTGTTGATATTTTTGCCCCAATGTTTAAAAAATGAGTCGAAAACTGGAAAATAGCGAGCTGGACCGATTGGATGTGGCCAGTTTCAAGGAAGCGAAAAAATCGCATATCATCATCATTTTGGACAATGTCCGTAGCTTGAACAATATCGGTTCCGTCTTCCGTACTGCAGATGCTTTTTTGGTACAGAAAATCTATCTCTGTGGAATTACGGCCACACCGCCCCATAAAGATATTCGTAAAACAGCTTTGGGCGCTACCGAAAGTGTGGAATGGGAATATAAAGAAGATACATTGGAGCTTGTTGGGGCCTTGAGGCAGAGGGGTGTAAAGATAGTTTCGGTGGAACAGGCCCAAAATGCCGTGATGCTCAACGATTACCAAGTTAAACCAGATGAAACAATAGCTTTGATTTTTGGAAATGAAGTGAAAGGGGTGTCACAGGAAGTAGTGAATGCCAGTGATACAGTTTTGGAAATCCCCCAGTTCGGCACTAAACATTCTTTGAACATCTCGGTAAGCACGGGGGTAGTGGTATGGGACATTTGGTCCAAACTAAATGCCCAAAAATAAAGAGGCCCTGAAAAAACAGGGCCATATATAAAGTCTGAGTTAGTTAGTTTCCCGAATTGAGGGTGCTAATAAAATAAAACCATTCGTTATATCCAAACATTTTCCAAAAATTCTCTTAAATGTTTAACGAAAGTATATTGTCCTCCAGCTTTTTTAAAATGAATTCGTAATCGACTGGGTTATGCACAAAATCCAACTCGCCCATGTCCACAATCACACTGTTTTGATTGGGGTTTCCCTTAATGAAATCAAGGTACCCTCGGTTGATTTTTTCTAGGTAAACAGGGTCTATGTTCTGTTCATAATCACGCCCCCTTTTTTTTATGTTGGCCAACAACCGTTCGGTATTTTGGTAGAGGTAGAGATATATTTCTGGCTTTCTTACTTCTTTGTACATAAAGCTAAAGACCTTTCGGTATAGATTGTACTCCTCTTTTTGCAAGGTAATCTTGGCAAAGATCAACGATTTAAAAATGTCATAATCGCTCACCATAAAATTTTTGAAGAGGTCAAACTGTGAGGTATCATCCATAAATTGCTGGTACCTGTCCGCCAAAAAGGACATTTCCAAAGGAAATGCATAGCGTGCTTGGTCTTCATAAAACTTGGGGAGAAATGGGTTGTCCGCAAAACGTTCCAATACCAATTTGGCATTAAAATCATTGCCGATCATTTTGGACAAGGTGGTTTTTCCTGCGCCAATGTTTCCTTCAATGGCAATAAGCTGCAATTGGGAAAAAAGTCCTGACCGATTTTTAAAAAGCTTGTGCTTGGTTTTGGAGAGCCTACTATTGTCCTTACATTCCTGTAAAAGATTTCGGGTGTCCTTGTACAGCACAGGATGGTAAAATTGTGGTGCTATATCTCCCAAAGGCTTCAAAACAAAGTTTCTGTGCTGCATTTGCGGATGTGGAACCACCAAATCATCATTATTTATGACCTCTGATCCAAAATAAATAATATCGATATCCAAAGTTCGCGAACTATATCCTCCTTCTGCGGAACGGATTCTGCCGAACTCTTTTTCAATCTGCAACAAAACATTTAACAACTCCTTGGGGTTGAACGGTGTTAATAGCGATATTACAATGTTTAGGAATTGATCGCCCTCGAAGCCCATTGCAGGATTTTCATAAACCGAGGATATATCCAAGATTTTTCCCACTCCCTTTTCAATGCGAAAAATGGCTTTTTGGAGGTTCGCAAGGCGATTTCCCAAATTACTGCCCAATGAAAGATATACCTTTTGCTTTCTGCCCATAATCGAATAAACAAAGTAAACAAAACAATACTACATTGGTTATATTTGAGGCGTATTAAATTTTATCGAATGAAGTTTTTAAGAAACCTACTGGCCTCAATTTTGGGGAGCTTGGTGGCATTTGGAATATTGACGGGGATGTTCTTCATCTTTTTGGCCCTAATGGGAAGTGTGGACGATGGTGTTGTGGTAAAGGAGAACTCTGTTCTGGAACTCAGTTTTGTGGGGCCTATTTTGGATTACACAGGAAAAGATGAGACCGACCCCTTTGCTGCCTTTAGTGGTGAAGAACTCGGTTTGGATGAAATTTTGCACGCCATCAAAGTCGCCAAAAACGATGATAACATAGAGGGTATTAGCATCACCACAGGATATTTGATGGCAGGGGTCGCCCAAACCCAAGAAATTAGGAAAGCGCTGTTGGATTTTAAATCGAGCGGAAAATTTGTAATGGCACATTCCGATGTGTATGCGCAGCGGGATTATTATCTGGCAAGTGCAGCCGATGAGGTGTACATTAATCCTGTTGGTGTTTTGGACTTTAAGGGACTGGCCACCGAAGTGCTTTTTTATAAAGAACTTCAGGAAAAATCCGGGATTAAAATGGAAGTCATCCGACACGGAAAGTACAAAAGTGCCGTGGAGCCCTTTCTTTCCGATACCATGAGCGAAGAAAACCGTACCCAGATCAAGGAACTGATCACTTCTATTTGGAACGTTATCGTGGACGATATCTCAGCATCAAGGAACATTACCCACCAAAACTTGAACATCATCGCCGATACCCTTGGAGGAAGAACACCGGAGTATGCGGTAGCTTCGGGACTTTTGGACGGAGCCTTGCATTACGATGAGTACGAGGGGCTGCTCAAGGAAAAAATGGAGGTGTCGGAAGATGATGAACTAAACTACGTGGGGCTTAGGGATTATGTGCAGAAAGCCAACAAAAAGAGCATCAGAACAGGGGCGGACAAGATAGCCGTTATCTATGCCCAAGGAGAGATTCTGGGTGGCGAAGGTGGAAAAGATTACATAGGGCAAGACCTTATTGTGGATGCTTTGCATAAAGCAGTGGACAATGAGCGTGTTAAGGCCATTGTACTGCGTGTAAATTCGCCGGGAGGCAGTGCCTTGGTCTCCGATATTATTTGGAGGGAAATACAATTGGCCAAAAAAGAAAAGCCTTTGGTGGTTTCCTTTGGAAATGTAGCGGCTTCCGGTGGGTATTATATCGGCGTGGGGGGCGATAAGATTTTTGCCGAACCTACTACGATTACAGGATCTATAGGTGTTTTTGGTACCATTCCCAACGTTCACGGGCTAGCAAAAAATATGGGGATAAATGCGGAGCAAGTGGGTACCAATAAAAACTCTGTGGATTATTCCTTTTTTGAACCCATGACCGATTCCTTTCGCAATGTTATGCAAGAAAGTATTGAGGAAACCTACGATACCTTTTTGGACCGCGTATCCAAAGGCCGAAATATGCCTGTGGAACGCGTAAACGAAATCGCCCAAGGCAGGATTTGGAGCGGGGTAGATGCCCAAGCACTGGGCTTGGTGGACGAACTCGGTAGTTTGGACGATGCTATTGCCGCCGCTGCCGATATGGTCGGCTTAAAAGATTATGGCGTCCGTAAATACCCCAAGTACAAATCGGATTTTGAGCGGTTTATGGAAGATTTTGGGTCGGTTAAGGCCAAATTGGGAGAGTCCATCATACAAGAGGAAATAGGTACGGAAGCCTACGAAGTTTTGAAGGAGTTCAAGCAATTTACCAAACAAGAAGGTGTCCAGGCCAAGATGCCGTTCAGTCTAAAAATTAAATAAGTCGATTACAATAGTTCTTTATTGAACTTTTAAACTATTTATGACGCAAAAGGACAAGAAGTTAGCATTTTCCATATATCTGTACCTAGGAGCATTGTTCATCACCTCTTTGGTGGTGTCCAACCTTATCTTCCAAAAGTTTTTCTCTTGGAACCCCTTTGGGGATGTTACCGTTTTCGGGGCACCGCTTTTTGAACTTTCGGTGGGAATTTTACCCTATCCAATCACTTTTTTGATCACCGATTTGGTCTCCGAGATTTACGGGCAAAAAAAAGCCAATCAGGTGGTAACGGCAGGTATTTTTGCCTCGATTTTCTCCATGGGCATCATTTTGTTGGCCAATTATTCCAGCGCTATACCAACATCACCTGTGGATGATGCGACTTTTACTGCTGTATTTGGTTTGTCGCCCCTTGGTGTATTGGCTTCGATGTTGGCTTATTTAGGGGCTCAATACATCGATATTACCATTTATCACTTTTGGAAACGGATCACAAATGGTAGGATGTTATGGCTCAGGAACAATTTTTCAACCTTTTCATCCCAGTTTATAGATACTTTTACGGTTGTAGGGCTATTGTGCATTTTTGGTGTGCTTCCTTGGGATAAATTCTACGGATTGTTGATCAGCGGTGTTATTTTTAAGATGATGATTGCCCTGCTCGACACCCCTTTGCTCTATTTTTTCGTATATCTTATGCGAAAAAGATTTAACTTAAAAATAGGGGAAGAAATTTCTTTGGATTGACAACTTCTCCTTTAATTTGTTGTAAAACATACAAGTATGAAGAAAAAAGTCCTAAAAATTACCGCAATAACCCTACTTGTCCTACTAGCAATAATCATTGCCGTCCCGTTATTTCTTCAAGGTAAAATTGAAGAAATCATCAAAACAAAAGTAAACAACAGCATAAATGCGACCTTGGATTTCGAAAAGGCAGACCTTAGTCTTCTCAGAAGTTTCCCGAATGCGAATGTTGCACTGACCAAACTCTCTTTGGTCAACAAGGCTCCTTTTGAGGGCGATACCTTGTTCTCCTCTTCGGAGATTGCGTTGGCCATGTCCATCAAAGAACTGTTCAAATCTGCCGATGAACCTATTGTGATTAAAACGCTGAATATTGATGGTGCCAAGCTGCACATCAAAGCGGATGCCGAAGGCAACGCAAACTACGATATTGCCAAAGAAAGTGAAGAAACAGCCTCAACAACTTCCGAGGCATCCAGCAATAATTTTACGCTGAACATGGATTCCTACGCCATAACCAATTCCCAAATTATTTATGAGGATTTGGCCAGTGGAATGATCTTGGACATTTCCGAGATGAACCATTCGGGAACGGGCGATCTTTCCTTGGAAAAATCGGAACTGAAGACCCTTACCGATGCTTTGGTGTCCTTTGAAATGGACAGTACGCGTTACCTGAACAAGAACAAAATCAATTTGGATGCACTGATCGGGATTGATTTGAGCGAGAACAAATACACTTTTTTGGAAAACAAGGCCATGATCAACCAATTGCCCTTGGTGTTTGATGGTTTTGTGAAGGTCAACGAAGACAATCAAGAAGTGGATATAACTTTTGAGACACCATCATCGGACTTCAAAAACTTTTTGGCCGTAATTCCTGAAGCCTATGCTTCAAATATTGAAAACGTACAGACCACTGGAAATTTTGAGGTGAGGGGTGAATTTAAGGGTGTGGTGGATGATGAACATATTCCAACCTTCAAAATTGCGATCAACTCGGACAATGCATCGTTCAAATATCCAGATTTGCCCAAATCAGTGCGCAATGTGTATATCGATACCGAAATCAACAACGAAACGGGAATCACCGAAGACACTTATGTGAACATTAACAGGTTGTCCTTTCTTATTGATGAGGATAAATTCAACTTGAACGCAAAAATCCGCGAATTAATGGGCAATACCAAGGTAAATGCCCACATGGATGGTAAAATCAACTTGGCGAATATTTCCAAAGCCTATCCCGTGCCGGATGATTATAATCTTAAAGGAATATTGAGTGCCGACGTCACCACGGCCTTTGACATGGCTTCTTTGGAAAAAAAGCAGTACCAGAATACCAAGACCAGCGGAAAAGCATCGGTATCTGGTTTTGAATATGCTTCGGAAGAACTTAAAAATCCGGTGACTATCAACACTGCCGCGGTCACCTTCAACCCGAATACGGTAACCCTTAATTCTTTTAAAGGAAGAACAGGAAGTACGGATTTTGATGCCAAAGGAACATTGACCAATCTGTTGGGCTTTATGTTCAACAATGAAAATATTGAAGGAAACTTTACATTGGCTTCCAATCAGTTTGCCCTGAACGATTTTATGGTAGAGGAAACCGAAGCGGTGGAAACGGAAGGTTCAGAAGAAGAAAAATCGGCCCCAACGGGGGAGGAACGCATCAAAATACCCTCGTTTTTGGATTGTACCATCGAGGCTGTTGCCAATACGGTGGTGTACGATAACCTTAACCTGAAAAACGTTAAAGGTACCTTGGTCATCAAAGATGAAACGGCCACGGTAAAAAACCTTACTTCGGACTTATTCGGGGGCACATTGGGCTTATCGGGGTCTGTATCAACCAAGCAAGAGGCCTCAACATTTGATATGAGTCTTGGAATGAACAATTTCAATATTGGAGAATCTTTTGCAGGATTGGAACTTTTTAAAGTATTGACGCCTTTGGCCAGTGCATTGAACGGGAAGCTCAATTCGGACATAAAAATATCGGGTAACTTACAAGATGATTTTACGCCGAACTTGGCCACCATCTCCGGTAACCTTTTGGCAGAGCTCCTAAATCCAACGGTAGACACCCAAAAAGCACCCTTGGTATCGGCTTTGGACAGTAAGCTTAGTTTTTTAAATACCAAGGAAATTAATTTGGACGGGCTTAAAACTGCGTTGACTTTTGACAATGGTTCGGTTAAAGTGAAACCCTTTACCTTAAATTACAAGGATATTGCCATTGATGTAAATGGAAGCCACTCGTTCGACAAGCAAATGAATTACTCGGCCACTTTGAATGTACCTGCCAAATACTTGGGATCCGAAGTGAACAAGCTCATCGCCCAATTGAACGATGACAGTGTGGGAGAGGTAACGGTCCCCGTAACCGCAAATATTGGAGGTAATTTCACCAATCCATCTGTAAGTACCGATTTAACGTCGAGCGTAAAAACATTGACTGCCAAGTTGGTGGAAATGCAAAAACAAAAATTGATCAACAAAGGCAAGGACAAGGCAAAAGACCTTTTATCCGATGCCTTTAAAAAAGATGAAACCGATACGACTTCGACCAAGTCCGGTGGGGTTAAGGAAGCCATTGGGAATATATTGGGAGACAAAAAGGACACATCTGCAACGGATAGCACAAAGGCCAAAAAGGAGGACGAAGTAAAAGATGCCGCGAAATCCATTTTGGGCGGACTGCTCGGCAAAAAGAAAAAGGATACGGTAAACCAATAAGACAGTTATTTGTCAGTTTAAGTGCAGTCGGAAATTTAAAATGTATTGATAATCATTGGGTTTCGACTTTAGTTTATCCTGAGCGTAGTCGAAGGGGTCAACCCGACAAAGCCAAGAACGGCCTCTTTTTTATTCCTTTATTTTGGTATCTATGGTTTTCAGAATCCCATCTATACTTTGCATTAAAGGATTGTAATGGGTTGTCTCCGTTTTTATACCTGTTAGGATGAACATGAGCATATTGTTCTCTGATGGCAGTTGAGTAGGATGTTCAGCTTCGGTGTAAATTTAATGGGGCTAATTATAGCCTGTGGCTACAGCAAATATTATGGTCAATGCCCCAATCAAAAGCATGAGCAAAGTGGGTTTAAGTGCAAATTTCAACCATTTGTCGTATGGGATTTTGGCAATCGCGATTATGGCCATTAATGCGCCATTGGTGGGTACGATCATATCGGACATAATGGCCCCATATTGAAAGGCCAACACGCAAACTTGTCTAGATAACCCTATTAAATCCGAAAGCGGTACCAATATGGGCATGGTTAAAACCGCTTGCCCGGAATAGCTGGGAACGGGAAAATGTAAAAGGGAGTGTGAAACCATCATAAGAACTCCAGAAGCCGCTGGAGGAAGGTATTGTAAAGGTCCAAATAAACCATAAACAATGGTATCCATGATCATTCCATCTTTCAACAGGATAGAAATGCTGTTGGCCAATCCTATAATGATACAAGCAAAAACCATTTCTTTCATCCCTGCGACATAGGTTTCGCCAGTTTTGTTCCACCCCATTTTCGCAATAAGCCCAGAGAGTATACCTAGTGCAAAAAAGCAGCCCGACATTTCGCTAAAGCCCCAATCAAATCGGATTATCCCAAAAACAACAAGGGTAAACGTAAGGGTCAACAACGATAGAATTATTTTGTTGCGAAGATTCATCGAGGTGTTTTCCGTGGCCATTTTTACTTTTTCAACCCTATTTCTTTTGGCGTAATAGAGAAGGTAAGCCGACCAGACGGCAAAGGCGATAAAGAGTGCTACGAGCCGTAAAGAACTCCCCGACAAAAGAGGTAAGGCAGCTTCTTTTTGTGCAATGATAATCCCAAAGGGGTTAGAGGGGCCAAAGGAACTACCAACTACAGTGGAACCATAGCTGGCAAAAATCATGGTAAAAGCGTTGTGGCCCAAACTTTTACCGAACAAAAGCAAAATTGGGACTAGGGCCACTACTTCTTCTTGTAAACCAATGGTTGCTCCGCCTGCTGTAAATAGCCCGGCAAGCATTACAAGGGCCAAATTTTCTTTTCCCTTTAGGGATGAAACCAGTTTTGCCAATCCTTGATTAAAGGTTTCTGTTTTTTCAATAATATAAAAACAGCCTCCGATCAAGAGAATGAGAACAATTAGTTCGGCACGGTCCGCTATTCCCTTAGGTATGGAAACTATAAGGTCAAAAAAGGATGGGCTATCTGTGTCTATTTGTTGGTACGAGTCATTGACCACACGAGTAATACCGGTTTCCGAATCAACTATTCTTTCGTAAGTCCCTTGCGGTATGGTGTAAGTGAGTATCCAAACCAGGAGAATTACACCTAGGAGGATAACAAAGGCGTTGGGAAAGTTTTTCATGTTGGTGGTGTTGGTTAGAATGGTAAAGGCATATTGTTGACGCCCTAAAAACCTAACCATGATCAACAACGTGGGAGCGAAATATTTCTTTAAAATAGGTGTTTTTATCGTAAAACACCCATAATCAGGGATTTATTTTTAATGGGAAAGTATATCCCCCGAACATTAAGGATTCAAATTGGAAAGTCTGGGATTATTTGAAGGCGATCCCTACATAATAACCCTCGCTACCCCTAACATTGAATACTGTATTGTCCTCAAAAATGAGGTATTGCCCCTTAATGCCCTTAAGCACGCCTTTATAGCTTGGGGTTTTGTCCAAATTAAGGCTTTTTACCTTTTCAGGATATTGCAGCACGGGAAACTCCAAATGGGTCTCTTCTTTATCATCCAAAAAATAAGCAATGGCCTCATCTGGGATGCTTGCCTTTAACTTGTTGCGCCACGCTACCAAATCCACATCCTCAATATCATTTTTGAGCATTTTTTGCCAGCTGGTCTTGTCGCTCACATGGTCTTTGAGGGCAACCTCGGTAATCCCTGCCAAATAACGGTTGGGAACCTCTACAATTTCGATGGCCTCGTGAGCCCCTTGGTCTATCCATCGGGTTGGCACCTGCGATTTACGGGTAACCCCAACCTTAATGTTACTGGAATTGGCCAAATACACAATGTGTGGCTGTAGCTGCATCTTTTTTTCAAACTCAAGGTCTCGGTCCTCTTTGTCCAAATGGGCCGTACTCAGTTCAGGTTTCATAATCCAATCGCCGGCACGGGGCGTTTCAAAAAAACAGGACTTACAAAACCCCTGTCGATAAATAGGTTTGTCCTCACCACAGTTTAAACATTGAAATTTGATAAAATCTATCTGAAGTTCCTTGTTCAAACCTTGATTCATATTGATAAAGTCGTTCTCAAAAACCAAAAAATATTGAATGGGATTTCCAATTTCCGTTCGCATCTTTCTCAGTACTCCTTCGTATACCATATTAAAATGAATGTATTTATCTTATTTGAAAATGAGTGTTAGAAAAGCTATTTTAGCGGTTGGACCAACCTTAGTTTCTTTGGTTAAAGATACCTAAAATGCCAATACCATTATTCAATTCCATTGCTTCTTGGTTATTGAGAAAGCGCTACCATCAAATAGAGCTTTTTTTAAAGTACCCTTTGGATGTTCAGAATGAGGTGCTGCACCAGCTTTTGGACTTTTCCAAAGATACGGTGATCGGCAAACAATATGGGTTTCAAGACCTTCCCAAGTATGATGAATTCCGGAATAGGGTACCTATTGTAACCTACGAAGATGTTGCCCCGCTTATTGAGCGTACACGTAGGGGCGAGCAGAACCTGTTTTGGCCCACTTCCATTAAATGGTTTGCCAAAAGCAGCGGGACCACCAATGCAAAGAGCAAGTTTATTCCCGTAAGTACCGAGGCCTTGGAGGATTGCCATTACAAATCGAGCAAGGACTTGTTGTGCCTGTACCTCAACAACAATGAAAACTCTCAATTATTTACAGGGAAAAGTTTAAGATTGGGCGGCAGCAAGGAACTTTACGAGGATAACGGGACTTTTTTTGGCGATCTCTCTGCCATATTAATCGATAATATGCCCCTTTGGGCGGAATACAGTAGTACGCCGAGCAACAAGGTTTCCCTTATGACCGAATGGGAATCCAAACTGGAGGCCATTATCGAGGAAAGCATCCGTGAGAATGTGACCAGTTTGGTCGGCGTGCCGTCTTGGATGTTGGTATTGCTCAATCAGGTTTTGGAGAAAACAGGAAAAAACCACTTGTTCGAGATTTGGGAAAATTTGGAGGTGTATTTTCACGGAGGGGTAAGTTTTACGCCCTATAAGAACCAGTATAAAAAACTCTTGCCCAGAAAAAGGTTCAATTATTACGAAACCTATAATGCATCCGAAGGGTTCTTCGGTATCCAAGATCAAAACAACTCCGATGAGCTTTTGCTGATGTTGGATTATGGGATTTTCTATGAGTTTATACCGATGGATTCCAATGGGGAAGGAGAAGAGGCCATTCCGCTTTGGGACGTTCAACAGGGGGTTAATTATGCCATGGTCATCACCACCAATGCAGGCTTATGGCGCTATAAAATCGGCGACACCATACGATTTACTTCCAAAAACCCGTACCGCATCAAGATCACAGGCCGTACCAAACACCATATCAATGTATTTGGCGAAGAGTTGATCATAGAAAATGCAGAGGAAGCCTTAAAGCAGGTTTGTTTAAAGACAGCGGCAGAGATAGTGGATTATACCGCCGCCCCCATTTTTATGACGGGCAAGGAAAAAGGCGCACATGAGTGGATGATAGAGTTTAGAAAACCACCGAAGAGTATTGCCTATTTTACCGAAATGCTGGACAATGCCCTTAAATCCCTGAACTCGGACTATGAGGCCAAGCGCTATAACAACATCACCTTAAAGATGCCGAAAGTACATGTAGCGCGTAAGAATTTGTTCCATCAGTGGCTCAAGTCCCAGAACAAGCTGGGTGGCCAACACAAAATTCCAAGATTGTCCAATGAGAGGAACTGTATCGAGGAGCTTCTCCAAATGAATGTGCAATAAGAGCAGTTTACCGTAAAAAAATGACGTTCATCCAAGGCTTACGAAAACGTTTTCGTAAATTTGGACCGTTCACCGTGGAATTTTTTCTTTTGAACAAATAAAAGAGGATTTGCAACGTTTATTGATGAAATTCCCCCTATCAAATCATTTTGTAAACACAAAACCATTAAAAATCATGGCAGAAGAAAAGCTTGTTATAATTTCAGACAAATGGGGATCCAAAAAGGGACTTTGGATAGCCTCTTATTTTGGTTATCTTCAACAGTACTACGATATTGTCTTTTACGATTGTCAACAATTGGGCAATATTGATGTTTCTATTTCCTCAGAGGAAAATATAGACAGGGCCTTCAAGGAAAATGGAATTCAAAGGGCGGTATACAACCTGATCAAAAAGGAAACCCAACCAGCGCATTATTTAGCTTTTGGTATGGGAGCAACGGTTATTTACAAAGCTTCGTTAATGGGCTTGCCAACAAAAACGATTACCGCTATTTCCGCTGTTGGCATTGAAGCAGAAGAACAAACAGCACCCACCGATGTGCAATTGATTTACGGAGAGTGCGATAAATCCAAGCCCGGGTTAAAGTGGGCCAAAAGTGTTGGTACCAATCTAAGGATTGTTCCCAATTTTGGGCACACCCTTTATTCCGATGAGAAAATTATCTCGGAAATTAGTTTGGAACTATTGGAGAATGTTACTAAAAAAGCAGTCTAAATTAAGAGACTGCTTTTAATTTTTTCACTGTTTCGTAAGAGAGCTTTTTCTCGGCATATCCTTTTGTTACCTTAAACTCCGTTTCCTCACTACTGGGTAGGGAGAACATGGCATCGGTGAACACGGCTTCGCAAAGAGAGCGCAAGCCCCGGGCACCAAGCTTGTACTCCACGGCTTTTTCAACAATATAGTCCAAGGCGTGATCGGTAATGGTAAACTTGATGTCATCCATGGCAAACAGTTTTTCGTACTGCTTTATGATGGCATTTTTCGGCTCTGTTAAAATGGCACGAAGCGTTTTGGAGTCCAATGGGTTCATGTGGGTGAGCACAGGGAGCCTTCCGATAATTTCAGGAATAAGACCAAACTCCTTCAAGTCTTTAGGTATTATATACTGAAGGATATTTTCTTGGTCCAAGTTTTCATCTGCTTTGGAAGCACTATACCCAACAGCTTGCATGTTCAAACGTTTGGTAATGATACGTTCTATTCCATCAAAGGCGCCACCTGCAACAAAAAGGATGTTTTCGGTGTTTACCTCTATGAATTTTTGGTCGGGGTGTTTACGGCCACCTTTAGGTGGAACGTTGACAGTGGTGCCTTCCAAAAGTTTTAAAAGCCCTTGTTGAACCCCTTCCCCGGACACATCGCGGGTAATGGACGGGTTATCGCTTTTCCTGGCAATCTTGTCTATTTCATCAATAAAAACAATACCGCGTTCCGCTTTTTCCAAATTGTAGTCTGCAGCTTGTAGCAAGCGGGTCAAAATACTTTCCACATCTTCACCAACGTAACCGGCCTCCGTTAAAACTGTGGCATCTACAATGGCAAGGGGTACATTGAGCATTTTGGCAATGGTCTTGGCTATAAGGGTTTTACCGGTTCCGGTTTGCCCCACCATAATAATATTGCTTTTTTGGATTTCGATATCATCATCCTTGCCCTTGGGCTGCAACAATCTTTTGTAGTGGTTATAAACTGCTACGGACATTACCTTCTTGGTTCTTTCTTGTCCTATTACGAATGTATCCAAGAAATCATGGATCTCCATAGGTTTTTTTAAGACCAGTTCGGAGGATAGATCTTGGTTTTTTGATTGCTTGGATTCTTCGGCTACAATACTATGGGCTTGCTCAATACATCTATCGCAAATATGCGCATCGAGTCCGGCGATCAATAAATTGGTCTCCGGCTTTTTTCTACCACAGAAAGAACATTCCAAATTTTCCTTTGCCATATAATTTTAATCTTCAACCAACAATAACGAAAAAAAAATGGATTTGTTCTACGTTAAGTGGCTGTTTTTATTGAACATCCATAATCAATCATGTTGCCCTGTCACTTCGAACGCAGTCGAGAAGTTATTTGACTCAACGCACTGAAAATGAGTTCTCTACTGCGATTGACCTGACAACTTTTGTTTAAATGATTGATTGCGGACAATCAGTTTGTTTTTTAATCAATTGTAGGGATTCCTACTTTTCTCTCACTAATATTTCGTCGATCATTCCATACGCTTTGGCCTCTGGAGCCTTCATCCAGAAATCGCGGTCGCTGTCTTCATATACCTTATCGAAGGATTGGCCCGAATGCTTGGAAATGATCTCGTAAAGCTCATTTTTGATCTTAAGCACTTCTTGGGCTGCAATTTCGATATCACTGGCCTGACCCTGCGCTCCGGAAAGCGGTTGGTGGATCATTACCCTGGAATGGGGCAATCCACTGCGTTTGCCTTCGTGTCCCGCACAAAGCAGCACGGCTGCCATGGATGCCGCAATACCGGTACAAATGGTGGCTACATCCGGCTTTATAAACTGCATGGTGTCATAAATGCCCAAACCTGCATACACACTTCCGCCCGGGGAGTTGATATAGATTTGAATATCCTTAGAGGCGTCAGCGCTTTCCAAGAAAAGCAACTGTGCCTGTACAATATTGGCCACCTGATCGTTGATGCCCGTGCCCATAAAAATGATCCTGTCCATCATCAATCTGGAGAAAACATCCATGGCAACTGCGTTCATTTGCCTTTCTTCGATGATGTTTGGCGTCATGTTCATGGGGTACATGGTACTCATGAGCTTGTCATAGTACATGCTGTTTATGCCATGATGCTGGGTGGCGTATTTTTTAAATTCTTTTCCGTAATCCATAGGATTTGACTCGATTTATCTTAAAAAAAAGGTGCCGAAAAATTAGCTTTCCGGCACCGTAAAGATACTTAATTTTCTTTTAGCGAAGCCTTAGCTGTATGCTTCCTTGATGAAGTCGTCATAAGATACTTCCTTCACCTTAAGGTTGGCCTTTTCCTTATAAAGGTCCAAAAGTTTTTGGCTCATCAATTGTTCGGATAGTCTTTTCACCTCGTCTTGATTGCTCATCACTCTGGCTGCCACACTCTCCAATTCCTCTTCTTTGGGATCCATGTGGCCGTATTGGGCCATTTGCGATTTAATGAATCCTTTGGCGAATTCCTTCAATTCATCAAACTGGACCTGAAGTTCGTTTTCTTGTATGATCTTACCCTCGATCAATTGGTAGCGAAGTCCTTTTTCCGATTTTTCGAACTCCTCTTTGGCCTCATCTTCGGTCAATGGATTTTCCCCACTGATCTGGATCCATTTTTTCAAGAACTCGGAAGGAAGTTCAAATTTGGTTTCGTCGATCAATTTTTCGGTAATGTCGTTCAACAATTTTTGGTCGGATTGTTGTTCGAATTGTTTTTCTGAATCTTCTTTGATTTTATCCTTCAACTCTTTTTCGGAGGTTACTTTTCCTTCTCCGAACAATTTATCAAAAAGCTCTTGGTCCAAAGCAGCTGGTTCTCTCTCGTTTATTTCTTCAATGGTGAAGGTAACGTCGACTTTTAGGCCGTCCGCCTTGTCACGGGCAATGCCCAAGGCGCCGGATAGGAGGTAGTCTTCCTTGAAAAGCCCTTTTGTGGAAAGGGTAACGGTGTCACCAACTTTTTTTCCAACGAGTGCATCAACAGCTTTTTTGCTCTTGATCTTATCCATTTCGATGGTGGCCTTGTGATCGATTTCCTCTTCTTCGTTGGCAAAGAAACCGGTTACTTCATCGGTTTTGCCCACTTCGGTCTTGGAAATCAATTTTCCGTATTGCTTTTGAATACGTTCCACTTGCTCCTCGATCATTTTTTTGTCGGCCACGATTTTATATTGGGTCACCGCTTTTTTTGTCTTTAAATTGACATCAAAGCTCGGTGCCAATCCCAATTCAAATTCAAAATCGAGATTGTCCCTGTCCCAATCAAAATTGTCCTGTTGTTTTGGAAGAGGATTGCCCAAAACATCCAACTTTTCTTCGGTAAGGTATTTGTTCAGATTGTCTTGAAGCAGTTTGTTCACTTCATCCACCAAAACAGCCTTGCCGTACTGCTTTTTGATAAGCCCCATCGGAACCTGGCCTTTTCTAAAGCCTGGGATATTGGCTTGTTTTCTATAATCCTTTAGGATTTTTTCTACTTTGTCTTGATAGTCTTCTTTGCTTATGGCAACCTTTACAACTGCATTAAGATCGTCAATCTGCTCTTTGGTTATATTCATTTCCTACCTAATTTGCTTTCTAAAAATGGGATGCAAAACTAATGCTTTTTTGTGATGCTGACAACTTTTTAAACCGTTGACTTTCAAACAAAATGATTTCTATTGGTCTTCCTTTAAAATGGATTGCAAAATGGCTTGTAAAAATGCGAGCAGCAGACTAAATAGAATGGCCCACCAAAAACTGGCCACATGGAAGCCGTCAATTAAATTGGCTGCCAAGAGTATGATTATGGCATTGATCACCAAGAGGAAGAGCCCTAAAGTGAGTATGGTGATGGGCAGGGTAAGAATAATCAATATGGGTTTCACCAAAAAATTGAGCAGACTGAGCACAACGGCTACGATAATTGCGGTCACCATGGAATCTACGCCCACTCCGGGCAATACGTAGCTTAGTATTACAACTGCTAGGGCGTTCAGTAAAAGTCTTAGGATTAGTTTCATGGGTTCAATTGATTTTGTAAATAAAAAAAGGCACCGAGTTTCGGTGCCTTTAAGATAAAGAAAATAATGTTTGTTTAGTCAATATACAAACCAGTGTAATCCAAAGGATTAACACCGGGGAGATTAGAATTGTATTTTGCGTTGATGGCCTCTATAAAGGCATTGGCCACAATGGCGTAACCTCTTGGTGCCGGATGAACACCATCCAAGGAAAACCCACCCCCTGTTGCAAATGTTGCATCCACAATGCTTCCATCGGCCTGTTGGAATCCATTTTCTTTTAACTCGTTCAACAATGCATTGGCATCCACAAGGGCAAGGTCGTAGGCTGCGGCCAAACCTGCAATGGTTTGGTTGTATGATTCAAGTGCTGTTTCCACAAGATCTTGCTCATCGGTCGTCAACACCCATTTATCTGCCAAAGGAACGGCAACTCCATTGATTGATGTTGGGTTGTTCGGGTCTGCAAGTGTGCCGATATGTGTTCTTGCGGTAAGCACCAAAAGGTCTTCTTCAGTGGCTTGCCTCATATTGGTCAGTGCAGGATTGTATGCTGTTAAATCCGTTAAGTCTTCATCAATGATTACTACTGCATTTCCTTCACCAGGAGCAAAAGAGATGGTTCTTTCTGCCAACTCATCCTCAGTTATAATATTTAATTGTTGCAATTGGGCCAAGCCGGCATTATAGGCGCCATAGGCTTCTGCACTGTTCAAAAAGGCAGCTGTGGCCTCATCCAAGGGAATAGGGTTGTGAGGTACGGTGGTAAAGTAAGGTATGTCTGTTACATTGGGCAAATTGGCAATGGCACCATCAGCACCATTTGCTGTCATTGCTTGCAACATAGCATCAAGTGCGCCTGCAAAAACATTAGGGTCTGTAATATCGTTTCTGGAATAGGTACTTGGGTCAAGGTTGCCAGTTTGGTCAATTCCTGTACCCCCTCCTGTGGCATACAATAAAATATCGTTGGAGCCTGTCCAAAGTGTGAAAAATGTTGCGCCCTGTGCTGCGGCATCCCCGATTACCGTTGCCGATTCTGAAGATGAGAACCGCGCAAAGTATGGATTTGCTGTTCCATTGGCCACGCCTGTTACGCTGCCGTATCCTGGGGCCAACAGTTCGTAACTTTTGGCGCCGGGAACCCCCATGTTGTTGTATGTGCCAGGCAATTTAACGGCTACATCAGTAGAGCCTTGTCCTTCAACGGGAACGGGGCTCGGACTTTCGCCCAAAAAGGATAGAATCAATCTATTGCCTGCTATTGGTGTGCCCCCAAGTGTCATTCCACCTAAATTATCCGCCATAAAAGGGATTTCAAAACTCCCGCCTCCCGCTAAGGCAAAGTTGGCTGCCAGCATATTGGGGAAAGACGCTTTTTGTCCATCCTCAAACAAAGCATTGTCCGAGAAACCGGCGGTCAATGAGTTTCCCACGGCTACGTAATTGGAGAAATCTGCTGTTCCTGAAGTATATTCCACGGGTTCTGGACCCGGTGTTTCGTTTATAGGGGTGTCATCTTCGCATGCAATCAAGAATAAGCCTAGAAATGGGAGTAGGGCATAAAACTTTTTCATATCAAATAATCTGTAATAGTTAGTTTATGTTAATTGTAATGGTAAGACCAGAACTAACCAAATCTATATCAAATTTGTCATACAGACAATTAAATGGGTGAAAAAATTATGCATGCATAATAAAAAGGGATGGATTTTAAGAATTCAGAAACTTGAAACTCTTTTCGTAAAACTGTTTTGGGTTTTCTGCATGCAGCCAATGTCCAGCCTTATCAATGGTTTCAATTTGGGCATTGGGGAAGTGTCTTTTGATTTCGGCAAAGTCGTTGGGTTGGATGTACTCCGAACGGTCGCCGCGCAAAAACAGGGTTGGACCGTCATAAATGGCATTGGGGGTTATGTTTTCGCCAATTTCCTCCATACGTTCTTTAAGCACATCAAAATTGAAACGGAACCCTAGTTTTTCCTTTTCGACCCAATGCAGGTTTTTGAGCAAAAACAGTCGAATGCCTTTTTCCTTAATATATTTTGATAGCTCATCATCCGCTTCCCTACGATCGGATATTGTATCAAAATCCAAATGGGAGAGCCCGTTGAAAATAAAATCGTGATGTGGAGGATAATATTTTGGGGCAATATCGGCAACAATTAATTTAGTCACCCTTTCTGGATGCGAAGTGGCCAGTTGCATGGCGGTTTTGCCACCCATGGAATGGCCCATCAGGTATGCGGATTCCAAATTGTGATGATCCATGTAGTTGATGACATCATCACTCAATAGATCGTAATTGAACGCTTCGGAATGAAAACTTTTTCCGTGGTTCCGTTGATCTATCAAATGGACTTCGAGGCCATTTTCGGAATATTGGGAACCAAGTGTCTTCCAATTGTCGGACATGCCCAAAAATCCATGTAAAATGATGAAAGGTTGTCCTTTGCCCAATATTTTCGAATGCAGTATCTCCATTATTTTAATCGGTGTAAGTACATGTTCACTACATTTTCGAGCCCCAAATATATGGACTCGCAGATTAAAGCGTGCCCAATGGAAACCTCCAAAAGGTGTGGGATGTGTTCCTTGAAAAATTTGATATTGTCCAAACTAAGATCGTGCCCTGCGTTGAGACCAAGGCCAACCTGTTGGGCCATTTCGGCAGCTTTTACAAAGTGAGCGACGCTTTTTTCCTTATTACCTTTGGTAAATTCGTGGGCAAAACTTTCTGTGTAGAGTTCCACTCGGTCGGTACCGGTTTCCGCAGCCGCTTTTACCATGGCTGCATCGGGATCCACAAAAATGGAGGTCCGGATACCGTTCTCTTTAAAAGTCTTGATCACGTCTACCAAGAAATCTTTGTGCTTTATGGTGTCCCAGCCAGCGTTGGAGGTGATCGCATCTTCGGCATCGGGTACCAAGGTAACCTGTGTGGGCTTTACTTCGAGGACTAAATCAATAAACTTTGGAATAGGGTTGCCCTCGATATTAAATTCCGTGGTCACCACCTTTTTTAAATCCCGGGCATCTTGGTAGCGAATGTGGCGTTCATCGGGTCGCGGATGTATGGTGATGCCCTGGGCGCCGAAAGATTCGATGTCCTTGGTGGAAGTAATCAGATTGGGCACGTTGCCTCCTCTGGAATTTCGTAATGTAGCCAGTTTATTTATGTTGACACTCAACTTTGTCATGTGCTTCTTTTTTAGATTGTCAAAAATAAGAATTCGGCATGCCTTTTGCCATTTTAAATTAGTATTTTGCACCTAATAGAAGTGTTATGAACATTCAAGATAAAATAATCAATACAGTTCCCGTTTTTGAAGTGTCGGAAACATTGAAGGATGTAATCAAGTTTTTCGAAGAGACTACATTTTCCCATGTTGGGGTTACCGAAAATGGTACATATTTGGGATTGCTCTCGGAGAACGACCTTGCTTGTTTTGAACCTAAAAGGAAGATTGATGACTTTCGGTTGGAAATGGAGAGCTTTTTTGTGACCAAGGAAACTGCTTGGTTGGATGTGCTGGAAATGTTCTCGAGAAACGAGGCCAATGTATTGCCCGTTTTGGATGCAGACCGTTTGATTATTGGGTATTACGATCTTGAAGATGCGGTGGATATGTTTATCGACACGCCTTTTTTTAGGGAACCAGGTGCCATTTTGGTGGTGTCCATTGGAATCAAGGATTATTCTTTCAGTGAGATAGCCCAAATCGTGGAGGGCAACAATGCCCGATTGTTGGGTGCCTTTATTACAGCGTCCGAGAACGATATTATAGAGATTACCTTAAAAGTTGGCACACAAAGTTTAAACGAAGTGGCGCAGACTTTTAGAAGATATAACTACACCATTGTCTACGGGAACAGCGACGACCAGTTCTTGGAAGATTTGAAGCAGCGTTCCGATTATCTAGAAAAATATCTTAACGTTTAAGTATGAAGGTAGCCATATACGGTCAGTCTTTTCAAAAAGAGGACCAGCTTTGCGTAATGGAGCTTTTGGACGAATTGAAGAAGTTGGATGCCTCTATCTATGTTGAAGAGAACTTTAATAAACTGGTGGCCACTATTACCAAAGAACAAGTAAAGGGAACATTTACCCAATCCGTAGGATTGGACTCCTCCTTTGATATGTTCGTGAGCTTTGGCGGCGACGGCACCATGTTGCGGGCCGTTACCTATATAAAGGATTACGGAATTCCCATTGTTGGGGTCAACACGGGTCGATTGGGTTTTTTGTCCACCTTTAAAAAAGAAAATGTACGCAAGCTCGTCACCGAATTTGAAGCCGGCCACTATACCATTGAGGAACGAACCTTGGTGGAAGTGGAACTCAACTCTGATTTGGGCGAGTTCCATGGGATCAATTTTGCCCTTAACGAAATTACGGTAAGCCGAAAGGATACCACCTCCATGATCACCGTGGAAACCTGGCTTGATGATGAGTATTTGACCTCTTATTGGTCCGATGGACTGATTGTTTCCACCCCAACGGGTTCAACGGGTTATTCGTTGAGCTGTGGCGGTCCGGTTATTGCACCCTCGGCGGAATCCTTGGTGCTGACGCCCATTGCACCGCACAACCTTAATGCGAGACCCCTGGTGATTTCCGATAAAACACAGATTAGATTGAAGGTTTCAGGTCGGGAACAGACCCATTTGGTATCCTTGGATTCGCGCATTGCCGATATTCCCAATGGAAAGGAAATCCGAATCAAAAAAGCGGACTTTACCATCAAAATGATCGAGTATAAATCCGAAAGCTTTTTGAAAACATTGCGCAATAAATTACTTTGGGGAGAAGATAGGCGGAATTGATAAAATCAAAAGCAATAAAAGGGGTGAAAAACTGTTTAACAAGGGAATGCAACCTTAAATATAAATCTATTGACCTTCCTTTACTCTTAATTCTTGAAACTTTTTGGATAGTATGCGGATAGTTTTGGCAGTTTTTCTATGCTGTGTGATCAAGGTGAGTGCACAAACTTACGAGATAGGGGTGTTTGCCGGTGGCGCCAATATGATAGGTGATGTGGGAAGAACCAATTACATATTGCCCTCGGGCCCTGCCTTCGGCGGGATATTTAAATGGAACAAGGGAAAACGCTATGCGTGGAGGGCCAGCGTACTTTATGGGGAGGTTACCGCTGACGATACCAAATCGCATATGCAGTCCAGGCAACAAAGGGGGTATGTGGTGGATAATTCCATTTTGGAGCTCTCAGCAGGACTGGAAATTAACTTTGTGGAATATAATCTTCATAAGCTCGGACCCGCCTTCACGCCTTACTTATACACGGGTGTAACCTACTTTAGATACGATTTTAATTATATTGATGCCCTTCAGATGCAGGATATTAACCAAAAAGAAGGTAGTTTTGCAATTCCAATGACGGTTGGGGCTAAGTATCGTTTAAATCAATTCTTGATTCTTGGTGCCGAGATTGGGGCCAGATATACTTTTACGGACAATTTGGACGCAAGTAACCCAGAAGGTTCCAATTTTGAGCAATTCCGATTCGGGAACATATTGAGCGACGACTGGTACGTTTTTTCAGGTATAACGTTAACCTATACCTTTGGACGTAAACCCTGCCAGGATTGTTTTCAATAAAATGCACACACTAGAGGACGTAGATAAAGAAAAACTACCGCAGCACGTGGCCATTATCATGGATGGCAATGGCAGATGGGCCAAGCAGCGTGGTAAAATACGTATGTTCGGACATGAAAACGGAGTGGAATCGGTAAACCAAACCGTTGAGAGCTGTGCAAAGCTCCAGATACCATTTTTAACGCTTTATGCCTTTTCCACCGAAAATTGGAACCGCCCCAAAACCGAAATAGATACCTTGATGAAGCTTTTGGTCAATGCCCTAAAAAGGGAGCTAAAGACCTTGAAAAAGCATAATATTAGGTTAAGGGCCATTGGAAAAATTGAAACATTGCCCCCAAAAGTCCATAAAGAACTGGCCGAGGTAATGTCCAAAACCGAAAATAATTCGGGAATGACCCTAACGCTGGCATTGAGCTATGGCTCTCGTGAAGAGATAAAAACTGCGGTTCAGCAGATTGCGGTCAAAGTTAAAAATAACATAATTTCCCCCGAAAATATTGATGAAACAGTTATAAATACACATCTTTACGCGCACTTTTTGCCTGATGTAGACCTGCTTATCCGCACAAGTGGCGAATGCAGGATAAGTAATTTTTTACTTTGGCAGATAGCATACGCCGAATTATATTTTATTGATGTATTTTGGCCCGACTTTAGAGAAAACCATTTGGTAGAGGCCATATTAAGTTACCAAAATAGAGAACGACGATTTGGAAAAACGAGCGAACAACTTAACTAAGGGTATCACAAATTTCATCCTTTCAACCCTTATTATCCCATTATTTTTATTTTCAGCCCACGGTATTGCCCAGGAGACCGACTTCGAAGAGGGCAAACAATACATTTTGGGAGGTTTAACCGTAACGGGTTTACAAAGCTACAACGAACAAACGGTTAAGAGTTATACCGGTTTACGTGTTGGGCAACCCATTAAGGTACCTGGCGATGAAATAAGCGCAGTGATCAAAAAGTTGTGGAGCCTGGATTTGTTCAGCAATGTGGAAATGTTCTACACCAAAATCGAAGACGACAAGATATTTTTGGAACTTAGCATTACCGAACGGCCTACTTTGAACAACGTTACGGTCTATGGTGTTAAAAAAAGAAAGGTGGAAGATATCATCGACGATACCGACCTTAAGAAAGGGAAAAAAATCACCGAAAGCTTAATTGCCAATACCAAGAATTACCTTCAGAACAAGTATAAAAAGCAAGGTTTTTTAAACGCCAAGGTAAGCATTGCCACAACTGCCGATACCACAGGGACCAATGTGCAGAACATGGTCATCAATGTGAACAAGGGCGATAAGGTAAAGATAAAGGACATCAACTTTGTTGGTAACGAAAAGCTGTCCAACAAAAAGCTGAGGAAATCGCTTAAAAACACCAAGAAGAAAAAGTTTTATCGGTTTTGGAAAAAGTCCAAATACATTGAAGCGGACTATGAGGAGGATCTTGACAACTTGATCGACACATACGCCGAAAGAGGGTATAGGGATGCAAGGGTACTCTCTGATACTTTTGTGAAACTGGATGAGAAAAACATTGAGTTGACCATTAAAGTGGAAGAAGGCGATAAGTACTATTTTGGTGATATTGACTTCGTGGGGAACTCGGTGTACACCGATAGAATGTTGAGCCAAGTATTGGGTATCAAAAAAGGGGACACCTATAATGGAGTACTGCTCAAGGAGCGCGTTGCGGACGATTCCGACCCAGATGCACAGGATTTGACCAACCTCTACCAAAACAATGGGTATTTGTTCTCAAGCATTAACCCGGTCGAGGTTTCCGCTGTAAACGATACCATTGATTTTGAAATACGGATCATAGAGGGAAAAGAGACCTTTTTGGACCACGTTACCGTTTCAGGTAACGATAAGACCAACGACCACGTAATCTACAGGGAGATTCGTACAAGGCCAGGGCAAAAATATAGTAAATCCAATATTGTAAGGACCATTAGGGAATTGGGCCAGCTCGGATTTTTTGATGCCGAACAAATTGTTCCGGATATTATAAATCCAGATCCCAATGCAGGTACTGTTGATGTAAATTATAGCCTGGTGGAATCAGGTTCCAGCCAAATTGAGCTTCAAGGTGGTTTTGGTGGTGGTGGTTTCATTGGTACCTTAGGGCTTTCCTTTAGTAACTTCTCTTTAAAGAATATTTTTAACAAGGAAGCCTATAAACCCGTTCCCATGGGAGATGGGCAAACATTTGCTTTGCGTTTGCAGGCCAGTAGGACTTTTAGGGTGTACAGTTTAAATTTCTCCGAACCGTGGTTGGGGGGCAAAAAACCCGTGAGGTTTAATTTGTCTGTTTCCAGAACACAACAGTTTAGAACACAATACAACCAAAATGGAAGGTTCGATGTAGATAAATCTAGAGGTTTCGCTATTACTGGTGTTTCTGCCGGTTTGGCCAAAAGAGTACAGTGGCCGGACGATTTCTTTACCATTTCACACTCGTTGAGCTATCAATTGTACGATTTTAACGATTACAATAGTGGACTCTTTAATTTTGGTAATGGCAGCTCCAACTCCTTAAGTTACACCTTTGGTATTTCCAGAAGTTCCCAAGGGCCCAGTAGAATTTTCCCCACTTCGGGTTCCAACTTTGAGTTGACGGCCAAGTTCACTCCCCCATACTCCCTGTTCAGCGGAAAGGATTATAAACAGTTGAAAGAAGACATTGATGATACGACCCGAAGACTTTATGAAATAGGGGAACCTGGGTCAACTGAAGAACAGTTGGAGTTCAATCAGCTTAGTGGGGATTTGGAGCGAATGGAAGAGGAAAGATTCAAATTGTTAGAGTACTATAAGATAAAATTCAAAGGGGATTGGTATCAAGCCATAGTCGGTAAGCTTACTTTACGAACCAATGCCGAATTTGGGTTTTTGGGAGCCTATAACCACGATATCGGAAATGTTCCCTTTGAACGCTTTTATGTGGGAGGAGATGGTTTGGGAAACTTTACTTTGGATGGTAGGGACGTGGTGCAGTTACGTGGTTACGAAAACCAATCGCTTACACCTTATATTAATAATGCCATCACTGGTAATTTAGAACAGGATGGGGGAACCATTTACAATAAATTCTCATTGGAATTGCGTTACCCATTGACCTTAAAACCTTCAGCATCTATTTATGCCCTTTCATTTTTAGAGGCTGGTAACGCCTTCAACAATTTTAATGAGTATAATCCGTTTGAGTTAAAAAGATCTGCCGGAGTGGGGCTACGTATATTTATGCCGGCATTCGGACTCTTGGGGATTGATTTTGGTTACGGCTTCGATACCGATGCTCGTCCAGGATCAGTTGGGCCAAGTGGTTGGCAAACGCACTTCATCATCGGGCAGCAGTTTTAATCAATGGAAAATCGTGTATTGCTAATTTGTAAATGATTCATTATAAATTAATTAGTAATTTTGGCACGATATTTTCTATGTAATATGCGGAATCAAAGATGAATACCAAAGTTCTTTTGTCATTAGTTGTTTTGATGTCTTCCCTTTATGGGTTCTCCCAGAGGGGAGTTCGAATAGGGTACGTGGATATGGAATATATCCTCGAAAATGTGGAAGAGTATAGGGATGCTACCGAACAGCTAAACGCCAAAGCCCAAAAATGGAAACAGGAAATTGAGCTGAAGCAAAGCGTTATTGATCAAATGAAAAAAGATTTGATGGCGGAAAAAGTGCTTTTGACCGATGAACTGATCCTAGAGCGGGAAGAGGAAATCCAAATTCTGGAAAAGGAAATGTTGGACTACCAACAAGACCGTTTTGGACCGCAAGGGGATTTGGTATTGCAAAAACAACTTTTAATACAGCCGATTCAAGATCAGGTTTTCAACGAAGTTCAAAAAATCGGCGCCAATAAAAGATACGATTTTATTTTTGATAAATCCGCAGATGTTGTAATGTTGTACTCCGAAAAAAGACACGATATCAGTGACTTGGTTTTAAGGGAGATAGGGCGCACCAGAAAAATCAGTGCATCCAACAAAAAACAAGAGCAGCAAAGCCGCTTGGAGCAGTTCCAGGAAGAGGAAGACCAGATCAGTGATGCCCTAAAGGAAAGACAGGAGCAAGCCGCCGAGGCCCAAAACGAAAGAGAGAAGGCAGCAGAGGAAAGAAGGGCCGAAAAATTGAAGGAACGCGAAGAGCGAAAGAAAGCATACGAAGCACGAAGAAAAAAATTATTGGAAGAGCGTGAAGCCCAGCGGAAAGCCAAATTGGAAGAGCGAAAAAAAGCGCAAGAACAACAAAAGGATTCAATAGGATAATTTATATTGAAACACTAAATTTAAAGTCAAAAAAGTAACGTTGAGAATCATGAGAAATGTAAAAAGGATTGCTGTAGCCCTAGTATTGTTTGTTGCGGCTACAGGTTTTGTAAATGCACAGAGCAAGGTTGCACACATCAATGTACAGCAACTATTGTCTGAAATGCCGGAGATGAAGGCTGCACAAGCTGAATTGAAGAAATTACAAGAAACCTACAGAGCGGACATTCAAAGCTCCATGACAGAGCTTCAAAACAAGTATACCCAGTACCAGAACGAAGCCACTTCCAAAACAAGGGAAGAAAACGAGCAAAGGGCGGTAGAGCTTCAAGGGTTCGAAAAAAACATTCAAGAAGCTGAGCAAGCGGCCATGCAAGAAATGCAGAAAAAGCAACAAGAATTGTTTGCTCCAATTTCTGAAAAGGCAAAAGCGGCTATCGAAAAAGTAGCAGCGGCCAAAGGGTATGATTACGTAATCGATGCCAGCCCAGGTTTGAGCTTGATCGTAGCCAAAGGTCCAGACCTTTTGCAGGAAGTAAAACAAGAATTGGGTTTCTAAACCGTGATTTTACAATATTTAAAAAACCGCTTTTATTAAAAGCGGTTTTTTTATGCGATAATAATTTTAGGGACTATTTTTAGGTATGGCAAAACCAATAGGAATTTTTGACTCAGGAGTGGGAGGTACATCCATTTGGAAAGAGGTGGAGAAGATGCTTCCCAACGAAAAAACCATTTACTTGGCCGATAGCGCCAATGCTCCCTATGGTGAAAAGTCAAAAGAAGAGATTCTAAGGCTCAGCATCAAGAACACCGAGTATTTACTGGGCCAAGGCTGTAAAATTGTTCTGGTGGCCTGTAATACCGCCACAACAAACGCCATAGATTATCTTCGTTCCCACTACAATGTTCCCTTTATTGGAATAGAGCCCGCTATAAAACCTGCGGCCCTTCATACCAAAACCAAAAAAGTGGGGGTTTTGGCCACCAAGGGAACGCTCTCCAGTAGTTTGTTCCACAATACCTCCAAACTCTTCGCCGAAGGAATTACCGTGCTGGAACAAGAGGGCAAAGGACTTGTGGAGCTCATTGAAGCAGGTAAAATTCAATCCGAAGAGATAAGAACCCTCCTGCAGGGCTTTTTGCAGCCCATGCTCGATCAAAACATAGATTGTTTGGTGCTTGGTTGCACCCATTACCCGTATTTGATGCCCGTACTTAAGGATATATTGCCGGAACACATCAATATTATAGATTCGGGCGAGGCAGTGGCTCGTCAAACCAAAGCTGTTTTGGAGCGCAATAAGCTGCTTTCCGGTGTTGCTGAACCAGAACATGTCTTTTACACCAATGCCGATGTTGACATTCTAAAAGATTTGATTGATCGGCCGACTGCCCAAGTTTCCTATCTGGATTTTTAAAACCTATTTTCTGGTGTAAGTGAGATAGGTGAAATCATATTTGTGCCTATCATCCTGTGGATGATATTCCTCGTTTACCAATTCCCATTGGTCCCCATCAATTTCGGGAAAAAAAGCATCGGCCTCAAAAGTGCCGTGCACCCGTGTGAGCTCTATGTCCGTGGCAATGGCCATGGATTGTTTGTAAATTTTACCACCACCAATAATAAAAGCCGTTTCATTGTCACCCACCAAACCAATGGCCTCACCAATGGAATGCACAATGGTGCAGGGGAACTTGGGTGTATAATCTTCATCCCGGGTAATGGCAATGTGCGTTCGGTTGGGCAAAGGTTTGGGAAAGCTCTCCAAGGTCTTTCTGCCCATGATTATTTTGTGCCCGGAGGTCATACTTTTAAAACGCTTAAAATCGTCCGGTAAGTGCCAAACCAGGTCGTTGTCCTTGCCCAGGGCATTGTTTTCGGCCGCCGCCGCAATAATGATCAATCGCTTCATTGATCTTTTTTTTTATTGATTTTGGATAGCGGAAAGTCCGTTTCTATTTCTTTCTGGATTTCGCCAATGCGCTTTTTTTGAAGATTGACCAATCGTTCCCGTTGTTGGCGTTCCCAATTTTGGCCCATAAACTTGTAGGTTACAAAAACATTGAAGGTGTGCAAGGTGAGTAGAAAAGACCATGCGCAAACAATCCAAATGGACCAATCGTAAGGCCCACCGTATTTGAGGATCTTATTGGCTAGAATCATAAAAATACTGCCGATCAAAAAAATAACACAGTGGATGAACAACCTTTTCTTTTGTTTGATGCGTTTATGGGCATACTCCAAAAGCTCGTGTTGCTCCAAATCTATTTCAGGCTTCTTCTTTTTACCAAATGACAACATGGAATGGCTATCTTTATCAACAAAGATAACTGAATTGTATCCAAAAATCCCGTCATGCAAAACTTAAGAAAAAAATTCCCTGTTCTTAACCAATGTGTTTATGCCAATACCGCCTCCGCAGGCCTGTTGAGCGAAGATTTGATGGAATGGCGCCAAGGGCACGACCTCGATTACCTGATCGGTGGCAGCGAAATGAAAATGCAGGGCTTTGCCCACATGCCCGAAATCAAGAATACAGTCGGAAAGTTTTTTAAGTGCAAGCCCGAAAATGTGGCCTTGGTCCCCAATTTTAGTTTGGGGTTCAATATGTTATTGGAAGGGTTGCCCAAGGATAAAAAAGCATTGCTCGTAAATAAAGACTACCCAAGCGTTAATTGGCCCTTCGAGACCCGAAATTTTAAGCGGGATTATGTGGATGCGGACGAGTACATGGAGGAAAACATATATGCCAAGGTCCAAAAGGGCGATGTGGATATTCTGGCGCTCAGTTTGGTGCAATGGGTGGATGGCGTTCGTATTGATTTTGATTTTCTGAAAGATCTAAAAAAAGAGTTTCCCAACCTGATGATTTTGGCCGACGGCACCCAATATTGTGGAACAGAACCTTTTGATTTTAAAGATTCCGGGGTCGATATCTTGGGAACCAGTGCCTATAAATGGATGTTGGCCGGTTATGGCAATGGCTTTTTCCTAGTGAAAGACGAAGTGATGGATCAGTTTGAGCTTCGTGGAATAGGAAACGGTTCCGTGGATAACGATGCATCCAAACGCAACAGCATAACCTTCTGTAAATTTTTGGAGCCAGGCCATTTGGATTCACTCAATTTTGGAAGTTTGGAATTCGCCGTTAAATTTTTGGACGAAATTGGTCAGGAAGATGTGCAGGTACAATTGCAAAAACTGTCCAAAAAGGCCATGTCCGTCTTTTCCGATCTTGATCTTTTGGAACCGGCCATCACCAAAAGAAAGCAGCACAGTACCATTTTCAACATTAAGGGGGATGAAAAACGCTTCAATAGATTAAAGGAAGAAAACATAGTGGCATCGGCGAGGGGAGGAGGTATCCGTTTAAGCTTTCATTTTTACAATACTGAAGAAGAAATCGAGGCCATTGCAAAAATATTGCGGTCCTCAATGATCTGAATCATTTTTCAGGAAATATCAGTGCTTATTTTTGTAAAAGTAACCCTATTGTTAGGGGCATTTTATCAATTTGATAAATCGTACGTAACTTATTGTAAGTAAGCGGTTTTATCTGTTGCTTTGTCCTTAATTTAAATTAGTGATACCATGGCGATCAAGAAACAATACCTAAAGAGCAAGCCTGTTTGCAAGGTAACTTTTTCAGTTCCTGCGGAAGAGGCAAAAACAGTTGCGGTAGTTGGGGATTTCAACAAGTGGAACCCCCAAAAAAGCAGCTTAAAGAAATTAAAGAACGGAACCTTTAAAGGTACGTTTGAGCTACCTGTGGAGAATAGCTACGAATTCAGATATTTGATCGATGGCAATTACGCCAACGACTCCGAGGCCGATCGTTTTCAGTGGAACGACTACGCTGGAACCGAAAATGCTGTTTTGGAAGTATAAAACATTGGGTGCACCATCGGTTAGCCCCAAAACTGATGGTGATTTTCCCTCAACTTACCCGTCAAACTTTGTGGGTTGCATTCGTTGGTTAGAGAAACTTCAGTGCTTGAACGAAGTCGAAACCAAAGAAAATAGTATAGGGAACTGGAATATCTAACCCAACAAAACCGATTCTCGATACCTGCCTTTGCCGGCAGAAAGATAAAACTCCTACGGAATTTCGAATTGACCGTTTTTGGAATTCGATGTTACTCTGTAATCAATCCTCTACCAAAGAAATACTGAGTCGGCCATATTATTCTGTAGTATCATTGGCATCGATTTGATAGGTATAATAACCGCTGCTTAAGGTTGATTCACCAACATAACATAGGCTATAGGTTGAATCGCGTATGTTTCTTCAGCTATTTCCAGTTCAACAAAGGCATGACCATAGGCTTTTGTGACCACTTTGTATTTCGAAATCTCTCCAGAATCTAGGTTGTCATAGTCCAAAGGCCCAGTCGAAGTGTTCACGGTTATATTTTGATAATGGTAGGCACTGACATTGGATAGTCGAATGTATACCTCGGCATCTCTATCTTCTGAAGAACATCCAATAACCAGCACGGACAATATGGAAAATAGCTTTTTCATAGCATAACCGTTTTTTTATAAGACTGTCACGTGGTACATGGGTTGCTTATAATTGCATGTATAGGACTTCTCTTATTGCCCAACTATTTTGTTTAAATATTTTAACCCTTCGTAAATTGCTGGAAGTGGAACAGAACGATGGTCCTCTTTTTCAAAATAGTCCTGCTTTATCTTTAGTTTTTCACCCCAACGCTCCTGCAAAAACGCTATGAAGCTATCATGTCGCTTTTTGTTTCGCTCATAATTGGCTTTTCCTTGGTTTGCGGTCGCTAAATACAATTTTTTGCCGATAGAGGTCTGTGTTGTTGTCCTTACTTTTTCAAGCATAACAGTTTGGTCCCACCAAATGCTGGGGTCTATGGCTAAATAGGTGTCAAACAGCTTGTTTTCGTCCAAATAGGCGTTAATGGTCAACAAACCTCCAAGGGAATGGCCGATTAAGGTTCGGTGTGAAGTTGTTCGGTATTTGTCATCCAAGAACGGAATCAATTCTTTTTCAATAAAATTGAGGAAATTTTTGCCTCCGCCCATCGTGTTTGGCCGTTTGGTCTTTAGTTTGGTAACTGTAAAATCCCTTTCGCGGTCTACATTTTCTATAGCAACCACAATAGTTTCTGGCATCAAATAGTTTCGATTGGTACGTGAACCCATAAAACCTACAATAGCGGAAGTGGTTTTAAAGTGAACAAACCCATCCAATAAAATAATTATCGGATAAGTTGAATTGGCTTTGGATGGGTCTTGATAAGAATCGGGTAAACTTACTAAGAGTTTGCGATCTTCATTGAGGATCTGTGAATGTATCGATAAAGTGTTGCCAAGTTCAATAGTGTTTTCGTCTTGACCAAATAAGAGTTGGGTTGGACCGAGAAGAACACAAAAAAGGTAGGCGAAGAAATATTTCATTGTTGCTACATCAATTAAAGGACGAAATGTCATCGCCATGGCTGTGCTGACTCAAATCCAGTATCTTTTAAATTACTTCGCCCAATAATCCACAACGGTTACATCAGCAATATGTGGGCCTGCAATATCGCCAAACGCTACATGGTCGGGGTGGGTGAGATAGGTGTCTCGGTCCGCTTCGCTATCAAAAGTTAAAAAGAAACAGTGCGTAAGTCCTTTGTTTAAATTCTCTGGGCTGTTGTTGGTGCCCCATTCGTATCCTTTTATTTCCGAAATTTTTGAAGGTAGGGCATTGAATGCCTCTTCCACTTGTCTAACATCCTCCTCGGACGAAGTCTCTTTAAATTTGAACAATACTACGTGGCGTAATTGCGGTGCTGCTGCTTTTTCGGTTTCTTTCACAGTTTCTTCTTCCTGTTTTTCGGTGGTTTCTTTTTTGGGTTGCTCGCCGCAACTGGCAAATAACAATGCGGCAAATAGGGTGATAGCGGTGGTTTTCATGTGAATGATTTTAGAAATTAATTTATAGCTTGCTATAGTGAGGTGTCTGTTAACTGGATTACATGTTACAAATTTATGATATTGATATTTTAGAACCTGTGCTTTATACTGAAATATTAAAGATGCCACGGTCATAATTTATTATGACGCTTCACCTGTTCTGGATGTTTACTTTTGAGTCATGACCCAAAATGGCAGAAATTTTTTGGAATTGTTTAAAGATGCCTATGCTTCTCCTATTGAGCTGGCTGAAGTTTTGGACTTAGGTATGGTCATGCTGTTTTATTTGGAGGAGGACACCTTTTCCCGAAGGGAAATTCAAGATGTGGCAGCGGCGTTGCAGGAGGTAAGTGGGGTTTTGAAAAGTAGTGATTGGCACGAGCCATGAGGCTCGCGCTAGCTAGGGGTTATTGTTTAATGTCTGCTTTTAAAGAGTCAGGGTTTTGTTTGGTGTCAAAAACGGTAACAATTTCAATTTCATTTGTTTTCGATAGGATGCGATAGAAAAATGTAGATTATTTTGTGACCACACATTTGTAAAGTCCCTTCAATTCGGTTGATTGTGGGCAGCTTTCAGGTTGTGACGAGATTTGGGAAATCTTTTGATCGAGTTTTTGAAAGAATCTATCTCTTGCTTTGACTCCCCACTTTTCAATAAGATAATCATTTAGTTTTAAAAGTTTTGATTCAGCAAGCTCGGATAAAAATACTTCCATCAAGAGATTTTCTTTACAAAGGAATTGTATGAAACTCTTTTTCCTTCATCGAGTTCCGCTAACCCTTTTTTTATCTCTTGTTGTTGTTCTGTGGACAGTTCATTCCAAAAATCCCCTTGTTCTTTTCGGAGCATATTGGTCATTTTTTCGATAATACTTTCATTATCAATTTTCAATATAGCCTGAATCAATTCTAACTTAGAAGCTTTTAAATCCATAACATTATGGTTTATCTCAAAGATACAATTTTAATCGGTTCCCTATTGTTGTTGCGGGCCTGCCTTTGTCGGCAGGCAGGCGTCACGTCGTTCCATTTACTTAACATATTGATTACTTGTGCCCGGTACGAGCCAAGAGGCTCGCGCTAGCGGGGTTTTGTTTTTTGGGCTCTTCGCCACAGCTGGCAAATAATAGTGCGGTAAATAAAGTGATGATGGTGGGTTTCATAAAAGTTTATGTTTTTGCGTAATGTTATTGTTAGATACAATTCTCAAAATTTACAAATATGGAGCACATAAACACAGGGCATTACACCAAAGAGTCATTGAGCTTTATTTTTAGTGAAGCAGATAAACATCTTGCTGATGTAATTGATGCAGTAAGGTCAAATTCCAATCGTTCATTTTCCTTTTTGGTTTTTACATGTCCATAGCTTCGTTTTCATACTTAGAAGTTGTGGATTCAAAATTATGTGTATTTAATCCTTTTAGGTGGATGTGTAATCTCAGCATTATTCTTGTTGAAGAACATATCGCCAACAATAATTGAAATTAAGGGTTCTAGTCCTTCTGATATATTGGTGTCTTATTTTGACTATTTCCAAGATGAGGAATTAGAAAAAGAATTGCTTGCAGTTCAAATTGAAAGTTATCAGAAATCAATAGAGCTTAACAAGGTTTTAGTCTTAAGAATGTCTAATGGATATATTTGGTCTTTTAGAGTATTGTTAGCCTTTATTCTTGTTTTTCTTTTTGTCTATTCCTTTTTGTTCTTTTAATGCCACTAAACTAGAAGTGGTTTTTGGTCGAGTGGTAACTTTTGGTTTTACAGGTTTCTTCTTTGCCATTATGGGCTGTATATCACTGAGTAGTTCAAAGTTGACTTCTGAAAACATATAAATTCTATACCGCCACAACCCCCTTAATATGTGGATGCGGGTCGTAGTTCTGCAGTTCAAAATCATCAAAGGTAAAGGAGAAAATGTCCTTTACTTCAGGGTTCAGTTGCATAGTGGGCAAGGGGCGTGGGTCTCGGCTCAACTGCAATTCCACCTGTTCCATGTGGTTGTTGTAAATATGCGCATCACCAAAGGTGTGGATAAACTCCCCGGGCTGGTAACCACAAACTTGGGCCATCATTAAAGTAAACAGGGCGTAGGAGGCAATATTAAAGGGCACGCCCAAAAAAATGTCCGCACTACGCTGGTACAATTGGCAAGAAAGTTTGCCATCGGCCACATAAAACTGGAAAAAAGCATGGCAAGGAGGGAGGGCAGCTTTACCGTTGGCCACATTTTCCGCAAACGAGACCGAAGTATCGGGCATAACGCTTGGGTTCCAGGCGGAAACCAACATTCTGCGGCTATTGGGATTGTTCTTCAAAGTCTCGACCACTTCCTTGATCTGGTCAATTTCCTCGCTGTTCCAATTGCGCCATTGGTGCCCGTAGACAGGGCCCAAATCACCGTTTTCATCGGCCCACTCGTTCCAAATACGCACGCCGTTCTCTTGCAGATAGGCGACATTGGTATCCCCCTTTAAAAACCACAAAAGTTCGTGAATAATGGATTTGAGGTGCAATTTTTTGGTGGTCACCATGGGAAAGCCCTCGGAGAGGTCAAACCGCATCTGGTAGCCAAAAACGCTCAAGGTTCCTGTTCCAGTACGGTCGCCTTTTTGGTTCCCGTGCTCCAATACGTGTTTAAGAAGGTCGTGGTATTGTTTCATGCTGTCTGTTCCGTTACTAATGTCATTTCGAGTGGTTTTCCGCTAGCGGAAAATTGTATCGAGAAATCAGTTTTCGGCACAAAATCCATTTTCAGAATTTCACTCAAACTGACGTCTTTTTATATTTTTTGACTGTTTTCTTATGTCATTTCGAACGAATGAAATGAGGAGAAATCCAAGATATCTCAACTACCCCTTCGACTGCGCTCAGGGTGACAGCCCGATGTGACAAAAAATCAATCCATCGAAATTACGCTAATGGGTAGGTTTTTGAAACTAAAACCCAAAAGACTTATGAAAAGTTTATTAACTGGTTTGAGGTCATTGAGATGGGGTGGTTGATGATAAAATATGAAGGATGTGTGTAAAGCAGTTGGTGCGAAATATGTCAACTCGAGTGATTTTTCGAGTGCAAACGTAGAAAAATTGTATCGAGAGCCGGTTTTCCATTTATCTAACGCTTGTTCTCGACCTGCCTTCCGGTAGATAGGTGCTTTTTCTTTGAAAAAACTCGAACTGACGCTCTATTCTTCAATCAAATTATCCCAAAATCATCCCGGCAATGGTAGCGGAAAGCAAGGAAGCTAGGGAGCCGCCCAAAACAGCTTTCATCCCAAAAGAGGACAGTACCTTGCGCTGACCTGGGGCCAAAGAACCAATACCACCAATTTGAATGCCGATGGATGCGAAGTTCGCAAACCCACAGAGCATATACGTGGCCATGATCACGGATTTGTTGTAAGTGAAGTGTACACCGCTCGCCACATTTTTAAGATCGGCCAGTTGAATGTATCCGACAAATTCGCTTGCGGCCAATTTTATTCCAAGCAACTGTCCCATGAGCATAATATCTTCGTTGGCGACCCCAATCAACCACATAAGCGGTGCAAAGACGGTTCCTAGAATGGCCTCCAATGAAAATTCTGTATAGGGGGAATTGGCGGCAATCCAATTATTAAAGGTGGTTATGTCACCGACCCAACCCAAAATACCGTTGATCATGGCGATAAAGGCCACAAAAACCAAGAGCATGGCTCCAACGTTCAAAGCCAGCTTTAAGCCTTCGGTAGTTCCGTTGGCAATGGCATCCAAGATGTTTGCGCCAATCTTTTCGGAGGAAACCTCAACATCGGTATTTACTTTTTCCGTTTGGGGATATAATATTTTTGAAATGACAATGGCGCCGGGTGCAGCCATTACCGATGCGGCCAAAAGGTGCTTGGCGAATACCAGGCGAAGTTCGGGGTCGTCGCCCCCTAAAAACCCAATATAAGCGGCCAAAACGGCTCCGGCCACGGTGGCCATGCCGCCAATCATCACCAAAAGGATTTCGGACTTGTTCATTTTTTCCAAGTAGGCCTTGATGAGCAACGGGGCCTCGGTCTGACCCAAAAAAATGTTACCTGCCACGGAAAGGCTTTCCGCTCCAGAAATGCCCAAACTTTTTGAAAGCAGCCATGCCATCCATTTTACCACTACCTGAATCACTCCCAAGTAATAAAGGACAGATGTTAGGGCTGAGAAGAATATGATGGTGGGCAATACTTGAAAGGCAAAAATATAACCGAAGGTGTCCATGTCCACGACGAGCCCTTCGAACAGGAACTGGCTTCCTGCGCGGGTAAAGTCCAAAATGTTTACAAAAATGTTACCGACTTGATCAAATAGGTATTGTATAAAGCGAACCTTTAATACCCCAATGGCTATCAATATTTGAAGGGATAGGCCTATGCCCACCGTTTTCCAATTAATGGCTTTTCGGTTGGAACTGAACAAAAATGAAATAAAGATGAGCGCTGCCATACCCAAAGCACCACGCAACAAAGTGGTAATGGTAAACCCTTGGTTGGGTATGATTTCTGAGGCTTCCTGTTGGGCTACGCTATCTGTAATAGTGGAGCCAATGGCAATGTTAAGTGAATCTGCGGGCAACGAATTTTGGCCGAAAGCGACCGAACAAAGGAATAAAAGTATCAGTAAACTTTGGGTCTTTTTCGCCATGTACGTTGGTGGTTTATTTGCGCTTGGAAATTTCATCCCTCAATTTGGCAGCCTTTTCGTAGTCTTCGCTGGCTACTGCCTTATCTAATTCTTTATGGAGTTCTTGAAGGGACATTTCTCTGTATCCATGGGTATCGGAACCAGATTCGATCTCTACGGCTTCCCCTTCTTGAAGGATTTCATCGACCATAATGCTATCGTCCTCACCCTCCTCTTTTTCTTTGGAAGAGAATTTTAGGAAGATTCCTGCCTTGTCCAAAATGGTCTTGTAAGTAAAAATAGGAGCGTTGAACCTGAGTGCAAGCGCAATGGCATCACTGGTTCGTGCATCGATAATCTCCTCATTGTCGTCGCGCTCGCAAATAATACTGGAATAAAATACCCCGTCCACCAATTTGTGGATGATTACCTGCTTGATCACAATTTGAAACCTGTCCGCAAAGTTCTTGAACAAATCGTGGGTCAAGGGTCTGGGCGGCTTTATCTCTTTCTCCAATGCAATGGCAATGGACTGTGCTTCAAATGCGCCTATAACAATGGGGAGTTTTCGGTCTCCCTCTTCTTCATTTAAAATAAGGGCGTACGCGCCATTCTGTGTTTGGCTGTATGATATTCCCTTGATCTTTAATCGTACTAAACTCATATATCTCCTCCTAAAGCAAAAGGGCCGCTCAAATAAGTGGCTTTACCAGTTATCTGAACAGCCCCTTGCAATGGGCAAATTAACAAAAATTAAGCGTTTTGGGCTTTAAATTCCTTTAATTTTTCGACGAGTTCGGGCACTACCTCGAAGGCATCCCCAACTATTCCATAATCCGCGGCCTTGAAGAAGGGTGCCTCGGGGTCGTTGTTGATGACTACTTTTACTTTTGAAGCACTTACTCCTGCCAAATGCTGGATAGCTCCAGAGATACCGATGGCAATGTAAAGATTACTTGCTACCGGTTTTCCTGTTTGTCCCACGTGCTCGCTGTGCGGACGCCACCCCATATCGGAAACCGGTTTGGAGCATGCTGTGGCAGCTCCCAAAACATCGGCCAATTCTTCGATCATGCCCCAATTTTCAGGTCCTTTGAGCCCACGACCCCCTGAGACCACAATATCGGCATCGGCAATGGTTGCTTTTCCAACTATCCTATCCACTTCTACGGATTTAACAGCAAAGGCGTTGTCGCCCAAGGTTGGTGCAAAATCTTCAACGGAGGCGGAAACATTATTTTCCACCACTCCAAAAGCGTTGCTGGAAACCCCGATTACCTTGATATCGGAAGAAACCTCCGTCATGGCAAACCCTTTGTTACTGAAAGCGGTTCGCTTTACCACAAATGGCGAAGTGCTCTCGGGTGCGGCCACTACATTGGGCACATAACCGGCAGATAATTTTGCTGTTAGGATGGGTGCCAAGAATTTGCTGTCCGCGCTGGAACTCAATATAATTACTTTGGCATCTTCTGCTTTAGCAGCTTGGGCCAATACATCAGCGTAGGCTTTGGCATTGAAGGTTGCCAATGAATCATCACTGACTTTTAAAACCTTGGAAACTCCGTAGGCTCCCAATGAGGCATCGTCCTCGGCATTAAAAGAGACCGCTGTGACGGTTGTGCCCAAGTCCTGGGCCACTTTATGTGCATAAGAAGCTACTTCGAAGGCATTTTTTTTGAATTTTCCCTTGAGGGATTCTGTATATACTAGTACTGACATAATTTTTTTAAAATTTCAATATTCAAACCCCAAATCCCAAGATATTTTTGGAACTGGCCCGCCAGCGGCAGGCAGGGTTTTTCGGATTTTATTTAAATCACTTTAGCTTCGTTGTGCAGCAATTCGACCAATTCCCCTACGTTGCCTGCATCGACCAATTTAACGGGTCCTTTGGCAGCGGGTTTTTCAAATTTTTGGTCTTGTGTAGGTTGTGAGGCATCAATGGGTTCAACCACCTTCAATGCTTTTTTGCGTGCCATCATAATACCTCTCATATTGGGAATACGAAGGTCACTTTCCCCAACCAGTCCTTTTTGTCCACCGATAACCAATGGGAGGGAAGTGCTTATTTTTTCCTTACCTCCATCAATTTCGCGAATTGCGGTTGCGGTATTTCCTTCAATTTCCAAACCTATACATGTGTTCACAAAGTTTATATCCAACAAAGTGGCTAGTATTCCAGGGACCATGCCCCCGTTATAGTCAATGGATTCCCTACCGGCAATAATTAGGTCGTATTCTCCATTTTTGACCACTTCGGCCAACTGCTGGGCCACAAAAAAGCCATCGGTTGGTTCGGCATTGACCCGAATGGCTTCGTCGGCACCAATGGCCAAAGCTTTTCTAATGGTAGGCTCGGTTTGGGCCCCGCCAACATTGGCCACATGAACCGTTGCATCTTGCTTTTCCTTGAACCACATGGCTCGGGTAAGTCCAAACTCATCATTTGGATTAATAACAAATTGAACCCCGTTTGTGTCAAACTTGGTATCGCCTTCCGTAAAATTGATTTTGGAAGTTGTATCCGGTACGTTGCTTATGCAAACTAAAATCTTCATATATACTTAAGGTTTATCGATTCAAATATAGGTATAAAATCTTAAATTTATTATGCATGCATAATAAATTTTGTTCTTTTTTTGGATTCTCCCCAAGCAAATTTCGGGTAGTTTTTGCTATTTTTGCTTGCGTTTTTAAGCAGACTATAAATATTTAGTACGATTTAATGAAAACATTACAGTTTAGGGAGGCAATAGCCGAGGCTATGTCCGAGGAAATGAGAAGGGATGATACCATTTATTTAATGGGCGAGGAAGTAGCCGAGTACAATGGTGCTTACAAAGCTTCCAAAGGCATGTTGGATGAATTCGGACCGGAGCGGGTAATCGATACCCCGATTTCAGAACTTGGTTTTGCCGGAATCGGCGTAGGTTCTGCAATGAACGGCAACAGGCCCATTATAGAATTTATGACCTTCAATTTCTCTTTGGTGGGAATTGATCAAATAATAAACAATGCTGCCAAAATCCGACAAATGTCCGGAGGTCAGTTCAATTGCCCGATCGTATTTAGGGGGCCAACGGCTTCTGCGGGACAGTTGGGAGCCACACACTCCCAAGCTTTTGAAAGTTGGTATGCCAATACTCCCGGGCTTAAGGTTGTGGTTCCTTCGAACCCAGCCGATGCGAAGGGATTGTTGAAGGCCGCCATTCGCGATGACGACCCCGTGATTTTTATGGAATCCGAACAAATGTATGGCGATAAAGGAGAGGTGCCCGAAGGGGAGTATACAACTCCTTTAGGTGTTGCGGATATTAAAAGGGAAGGTACCGACGTGACTATTGTTTCCTTTGGAAAAATCATCAAGGAAGCTTACAAAGCTGCTGATGAATTGGAAAAGGAAGGTATCAGTTGTGAAATCATAGATTTAAGGACAGTGCGTCCCATGGACCACGATACCATTCTTAAATCCGTAAAGAAAACCAACAGAATGGTAATCTTGGAAGAAGCATGGCCCTTTGGCAATGTGGCTACCGAAATTATCTATCACGTTCAGGACAAAGCATTCGATTATTTGGATGCCCCCATCGTAAAACTGAACACAGCAGATACCCCAGCACCTTATTCTCCAGTGCTTTTGGCCGAGTGGTTGCCCAATCACGAAGATGTCATAAAGGCTGTTAAGAAAGTGCTATATAAGCTGTAGAATCATATTTTAAGGTATATTAGCCCTGTCAACTTTGTTGACGGGGCTTTTTTTTAGGGAATATTTTTTTGATTACAAATTACTTTGAACCAAATTTGACCTAAGTTAATTGGGGATATGCTCTAATGCTTTTCTCCATTGTCCCTTATATCTGCCTATGAAAAGATTCCTTTCCGTCTTTTTTCTGATTTTTATCACTTGCGTTACCGCACAAACCAAGATTGAGGGCGTTGTTACTGACGATGCAGGTATACCCATTGCCTTTGCCAATATTATATTCACCAATTCTTCTGAAGGAACCATAACCAACGATAACGGGCGCTTTTATATGGAGTCTGACCAAACGTATGAGTCCATCAAAGTATCTTTTATTGGTTATGAGACCAAGGAGATTCCCTTGGAACAAAAGGTGAACTACGGCATGGAGATCATACTCACTGAATCTGCGGAGCAGCTTCGGGAAGTGATCGTGTATACAGGGAAACAATCCAAAAAGAATAATCCGGCAATCGATATTTTAAGAAAGATCTGGTCCAAAAAAAGGGAGAACGGGGTGCGCAAGTTCAAACAGTACCAGTACGATAAATATGAAAAAATTGAGTTTGACCTCAATACCATCGACAGTGCCTTGATCAAAAGTAAACTCTTCAAAGGGCTGGAGTTTATGTTCGAGGATTTGGATACATCCCGAATCACGGGAAAAACCTATTTGCCCATGTTTCTCAACGAAACTTTTTCCAAAGTCTATGGCGACAATGTAATGGATAGGGAGAAAGAAGATGTTCTGGGAAACAAAAGCTCAGGTTTTAGTGGTAATCAGGCCATAACCGCCTTTGTGGAGGATTTATACTCCGACTACGACATTTACGATAACTATCTCAAATTTTTTGATAAAAGCTTTACCAGCCCATTGTCCAAAACCGGAGTTGATGTGTACAATTACGTGTTGTCCGACAGTACCTTTATTGACAATAAATGGTGCTATAATATTATTTATTACCCGAGGCGTAAGAACGAACTCACCTTTAAAGGAGACTTTTGGGTGAACGATACCACCTTTGCCATCAAAAAAATCAACATGCAGGTCACCAAAAGTGCCAACATCAACTGGGTAAAGGAAATTTATATAGAGCAGGATTTTGAGGTGGTCAGCGATTCGGTTTTTCTCTTGAAGCGGGATTACATGCTGAGCGATTTTAGCTTTTCAAAAAAAGAGGAATCACGGGGGGTGTACGGCAAGCGTACCACGGTTTTTGATAATTATAACTTTGATAACCCACGTTCCGGAGATTTTTACAAGGCAGTTGCCGACCCCTACGATCCAAGGGTTTTCTCGCAGGACAGTATTTTCTGGAAAAATGCCCGTTTGGAAAGTTTGAACGAGGACGAGTCGGGAATCTTTAAACTGCTGGATACCTTAAAAACCGTTCCCAAGTTCAGAACATACTACGATATCGTAAGTATTTTGGGTTCTGGATATATCGAAATAGATAAATGGAACATCGATATTGGGGATATCTACAGCACCTTTGGTTATAATGATGCCGAAGGTATTCGTATGCGGGCCGGTGCACGAACCTATTTTGGACAGAATGATATGTGGCGTTTGGAAGGGTACATGGCCTATGGTTTTGTTGATAAAAAAATTAAGCACGGGTTTTCGGGCAAGTTTTTGCTCGATAGAAAAAATCGGCTGATTGTATCTGGGGGAAATCGAAGGGACATTGAGCAATTGGGGCTTAGTCTTACCAGTACCAATGATGTAATGGGAAGAAGTATAGCCTCATCCTCTTTGGTTACCGTAGGTTCCAACGACCGTTTAACGAACATTAACCTATCTACCCTGAACGTGGAGATGGAGCCCGTTAAAAACTTCAAGATCAATGTGGGCGGTTCCTTTAGGACCTTGAGCTCCGCTTTACCCGACGCATTTAGTCTGGATTATGTGGACCAGGCTTCACCCACGGGCATTTCATCCGAAATAAAACAGTTCGACCTTAACACCACCTTGATCTATACACCGGGCAAGCGTACCATTGGTTACGGAGTGGAACGCTCCAGCATCAATGATGATTACAGTACCTTGGTCCTTAAATACACCAAGGGTGTGGATGGATTTTTGGAAAGTGATTTTGATTATGGGAAAATCCAATTCTCTTACCAACAGCCATGGCAGATAGGAGGTTTTGGCAGGTTGACCAGTAGCGTGGAACTGGGAAAGACTTTTGGGGAAGTGCCTTTGGGGCTGTTGAGTGTAATCCCGGGCAACCAGACGCTATTTTCACTGTACAATGTATTCCCCAATCTGGATTTCTACGAGTTTGTTACCGATACCTATGCCACGGTGCACCTGGAACACAACTTCAATGGTAGGTTGTTCTCGCGTATTCCGTTATTGCGTAGACTCAACCTTAGGGAAATTGTAGGGGTTCGAGGTGCTTGGGGGCAATTGTCCCAAGAAAACATAGCTTTGAGTGCCCCGACCAATATTCCCTTAATTGCACCGGAGGACCAAGTGTATTGGGAATATTCACTTGGTGTGGGAAACATTTTTAAAATACTTCGGATTGACTTTAATTTTAGAGGAAACTACCTCGATAATCCAGATGCAAGGGCATTTGGGATAACCGGAACCTTCGGATTTAGCTTTTGATCAAATGCGGCCCTTTGGGTTTTACTGAAATTTTCATTCCCTTGAAAACAGGAATCCAAAATAGCGGAATTTTGGCTTTTGATCTAAGGGGTGAAAATAAGCAAGTAAAATACATCTTCGGCTCTGCCTCTTTGATTGTTAAATTCTTTTATTTAATACGAAACAGCCAATTTATACGCCCTATTCCAGTTATACTGGTTATTTTTGCACAATAAATTTATCACTAACATGTCAAAAAAACCACGTATTACCTTTGATGTACTGGTAGAAATACCCAAAGGTAGCAGAAACAAGTACGAATACGATTTTACCCTCAACAAAATTCGATTTGATCGAACCCTTTTTTCCTCAATGATGTATCCGGGCGATTACGGGTTTATTCCAGAGACCTTGGCCTTGGATGGTGATCCCTTGGATGTATTGGTCCTGTGTACCGAGCCTACCTACCCGATGGTGGTGATCGAGGTGAAACCTGTTGGGGTTTTTCACATGACCGATGAAAAAGGTCCGGATGAAAAAATTATCTGTGTTCCGGTTTCCGACCCGATTTGGAGCAAAAGGGACGACATAAGTGAATTGAACCCACATCGATTAAAGGAGATTGAACACTTCTTCCAAGTGTATAAGGATTTGGAAGAGAAGAAGGTAGACACCGGAGGATGGGGAGACGTTAACGAGGCCGTGCAAATCTATCACGAATGCGTTAAACGTTACGAAGAAAGCGAACTTAAAAAACAAAGGGCTTTCACCATATAGATAACATAACAATCACTTTAAAAAAATGCGCTTTTAATAATTAAAGGCGCATTTTTTTTATTACTTCGTATTTTACTACATTAGCTGGCATTAAAAATTTCTAAATAATCTAACCTATGGATTTAATCGTAAAATTTTTGCCTGTATTTGGTGTCTTGGCCCTCCTGTATGTATTCATCAAGAATGTATGGATTTCAAAACAAGAGGTCGGGGACGAGAAAATGGCAAGGATTGCAAAGAACATTGCCGATGGAGCAATGTCATTCTTAAAGGCCGAGTATAAAATACTGAGCATCTTTGTGGTCTGTGTGGCCGTTTTGCTCTTCTTCAAGGGAAGCAACGAAACAGGTTCCAATGGCATGGTGGCCGTTTCCTTTATTGTAGGGGCCATCTGTTCCGCTTTGGCCGGATTTATCGGTATGAAAGTCGCGACCAAAGCCAATGTAAGAACTACCAATGCTGCTAGAACCTCTCTTGGAAAGGCCCTTGAAGTGGCGTTTGCCGGTGGAGCTGTTATGGGACTTGGTGTGGTAGGACTTGGTGTTTTGGGATTGAGCGGTCTGTTTATGATTTACAGCGGACAAGGCTGGGAACTTGCCGAGATTTTAAATGTACTCTCCGGTTTCTCCCTTGGCGCATCTTCCATAGCACTTTTTGCCCGTGTAGGCGGGGGTATTTACACCAAAGCTGCCGATGTTGGGGCCGATTTGGTAGGTAAAGTGGAAGCAGGAATACCTGAAGACCACCCATTGAACCCTGCAACCATTGCGGATAACGTAGGGGATAATGTTGGGGATGTGGCCGGAATGGGTGCCGACCTTTTTGAGTCTTACGTGGGTTCCATAATCGGTACTATGGTTTTGGGTGCTGTTTTTGCTGGATTGCCGGAATTTCAAGCTGCTTTTGATGGCCTTGGCGCGGTGTATTTGCCGTTGGCTTTGGCTGCCGTAGGAATTATAATGTCGATCATTGGGACATTCTTTGTCCGGGTGAAAGATGGCGGAAACCCGCAAACCGCATTAAATGTGGGAGAATTTGGATCAGCTGGTTTAATGTTGATTGCCTCTTATTTCATCATCAACGCCATGTTGCCCGAATCTTGGGTAGAAGGCGGGAAAGAGTTTACGGCCATGGGCGTTTTCTGGGCGACCATCGCTGGACTTGTTGCCGGACTTTTGGTAGGTAAGGTTACCGAATACTATACAGGAACAGGCAAAAAACCCGTTAACTCCATAGTGCGTCAATCCGAAACAGGATCTGCAACGAATATTATTGCAGGTCTTGGTGTGGGAATGATGTCCACGGCCATCCCAATTATTTTGATTGCCGCAGCGATTTTGGTATCTCACTACTTCGCTGGCTTGTATGGAATCGCTATTGCGGCCGTAGGGATGTTGGCCAACACGGGTATTCAGCTTGCAGTTGATGCTTATGGACCTATCTCGGATAATGCAGGAGGTATTGCGGAAATGGCAGAACTACCTGGGGAAGTCCGTGAAAGGACCGATAAATTGGACGCAGTTGGAAATACAACGGCTGCCATTGGTAAAGGTTTTGCCATAGCGTCTGCTGCATTGACAGCGCTTGCACTTTTCGCAGCCTTTATGAAAACAGCCGGTGTTACATCCATTGATGTGTCACAGCCTGATATTATGGCGGGACTCTTGGTGGGAGGTATGCTTCCGTTTGTGTTCTCCGCACTTTCCATGAATGCGGTAGGTAGAGCTGCCATGTCCATGATCGAGGAAGTGCGCCGTCAGTTTAAGGATATACCTGAATTGAAAGCTGCCTTGGCAGTAATGCGCAAATATGATTCTGACCTTTCCAAAGCCAGTAAAGAGGATATGGAGATTTTTGAAGCGGCCGATGGTAAAGCAGAATATCAAAAGTGTGTGGCCATTTCAACACAGGCATCCATTAAAGAAATGGTATTGCCGGGATTGTTGGCGATCGCCGTACCGGTTGCCGTAGGTTTTATCGGTGGGGCAGAGATGTTGGGAGGCCTTTTGGCAGGTGTAACCACCGCTGGAGTTTTAATGGCCATATTCCAATCCAATGCCGGAGGTGCTTGGGACAATGCCAAAAAAACCATAGAAAGTGAAGGCCGAAAGGGTAGCGATGCACATAAGGCTGCCGTTGTAGGGGATACCGTCGGAGATCCTTTTAAGGATACTTCGGGTCCTTCCTTAAATATTCTACTCAAATTGATGTCAGTCGTGGCCTTGGTGATCGCACCTAGTTTGGTAAACCCTGCACCTGCGGACGAGGTAGGCTTTCTTAAAGAAGATGGTACTATGATTGCCATTACGGAAGAGGGAATGAAAGAAACAAAGGCTGTTGAAAAACAAATCCGAATAGAGGTAAGCAATACTGAAGACGGAGCTTACAAAGCTGTTGTGACTTCCTCCTCAAATGTAAATGGGGAAGTGGTGGAAGAAACCAAAGAGCTTGTGGCCGACAGTAAGGAAGAACTGGAAAAAAAGATACAAGCATATAAGAGTGCCTAGGCAAAGGATTAGCTCGCGCTTTATAGCAAAGCTGGAAAGAAGCTGTCTCATAACCGGGACAGCTTTTTTATTGAATATACAGGAGCATTTGCTTGTTTTCATCCTGTATTTA
>NZ_JAYKYV010000018.1:0-395 GCF_035818535.1 Flagellimonas halotolerans
GTCCCCTAGGTCGATGACATATAGGTAGGAACCTGCGGGAAGTTTTTCACTTCTGTCCTTGTAGAAGCCTTCCCAGTTGTTTTTGTATGATCTGGTGGTCAATACCTCATGTCCCCATCGGTTATAGACTTTCACCACATTATTTGGATAGTTGTCTATCCCCGGTATGATCCAGGCATCGTTGTTTCCGTCGCCATTTGGTGTAAAGGCCTGGGCGGGGACCAAAGTAGGTGTTACCGGTGTATCTTCTTCTTCTGGAACAAAAAAGCTGGTATCGTCCAACGGATCTGTATTGTTTGTCAGTTCATTCTCATCCGAATCCCCATCGTTGTCATCATCGGTATCGGAGTTATTGCCAATTCCGTCACCATCCGTGTCGGTATTCTCGGTTTCAT